>DATKZA010000036.1:0-3564 GCA_035528155.1 Patescibacteria group bacterium
CTTGTCTTGAATGAACTGGCAAAAAACATTCCCTGGCTGCTCGGCGGGTCCGCCGATCTGTCTCCTTCCACCAAGACGCGCTTGGCCTTTCCCGGCGCCGGGGACTTTGCTGCCGGCCACTATTCCGGACGGAATCTCCATTTCGGCGTCCGCGAACATGCCATGGCGGCCATCCTCAATGGATTGTCATTGTCCCATATCCGGCCTTTCGGTTCGAGCTTTTTGGTCTTCAGCGATTACTGCCGCCCCGCCATCCGGCTCAGCGCCATCATGGAAATCCCGGTGATCTATATTTTTACGCACGATTCCATCGGCGTCGGTGAAGACGGTCCCACCCACCAGCCGGTGGAACACCTGGCTTCCTTGCGCGCCATCCCGGGATTGCTCGTCATGCGCCCGGCCGATGCCAATGAAGTGGTCGAAGCCTGGAAGCTGGTCATTCAACTCCGGCACGAGCCGGTGGCCCTCATCCTCAGCCGCCAGAACCTGCCTACTTTTGACCGCTCGAAATACGGGCCGGCTCCCGGTGTCGCCAAGGGGGCCTATATCCTGGCCGATGCCGGAAACGGCAAGCCCCAAGTGTTGCTGCTGGCCAGCGGCAGCGAAGTCGCCCTCTGCCTGGCGGCATATCACGAGCTCCTGGCGGAAAAGATCGCAGCCAGAGTAGTCAGCATGCCTTCCTGGGAATTGTTTGAAAAACAGACAAGAGAGTATCAGGAGAGCATCCTGCCGCCCGATGTCACGGCCCGGGTTTCGGTCGAGCAGGCTTCGACGCTGGGCTGGTCAAGGTATGTCGGACCGTTGGGACGCAGCATCGGCATGGAAACTTTCGGAGCGTCCGCCCCGTTGCCGGCGCTGCAGAAAAAATTCGGATTCACCGCCGGGCATGTGGTCCAGGTCGTGAAGGACCTGTTGACCGAAAAAACATGATTGCATCTTTTTTCCCCATAAAAAAAATCTTGGCCATCATTGCCATCTGGTTGAAGACCCCGTTCAGCGGGAACGCCCGGCATAAACAGCGCCTGAAAAAGATCTCAGCTTACGAAAAATGCCCCAGCCACGAACGAGGGGCCTTGAATTAAAACCCGTACCGATATCGAGGTTGATAATGATCATGTACTGGATCGATTGGATTGGTTTGCTGACCGGGACCTTGTTCTTCCTTTTGTTCGCCCTTACTTCCCATCGTGAAGGGGAAAAGCGGGCTGTCGGGCTGTCTATACTGTTTTTGCTGGCCAATGCATTATCCTGGGGGATCATGCTCCATTGGCGGCAAATCGCCATTGTCCAGTACGCCAATGCGGTGCTGCTGGCACTGCTTTTCGCTTTTTCCGCCCTGTCGCTGTTGAAGTTTTTCCCGGCCTTCCCCCCACCAGACCTGAGCCGCATCGAACGCGTAGATGAACGCGACCATATGTTCTCCCGCAACCAACTGAAGTTCAATCACGGCCAGGCTGAACTTTATTATGCGTGGAAGCCCCACTTGCGCGAGGGGGACGAGAAAATCCACTCCCGGCCCGAGCTGGGACAAGCGGGCCATGTGTATGATTCCCCTTACTATTCTCCGGTTTTCGGTGCTGCATTTTCCTATCTGGAACGGACAAGGACAGCTGCCATGGGCGAGGCGGCCGCCGAAAAGAAATCGCTGGATCCATCCATCATCCGTGCTGTCATCATCAGTACGGCTCGTTATTTCGGGGCCGTTGACGTCGGCATCGCCCGCCTGAAGCCCCATCATTTCTACAGCCATGCCGGCCGCCGGGCCGAGAACTGGGGAGAAGCGATCGCCGCCGCCAAGGGTTCGGCTGTGGTCATCGTGGTGGCCATGGACTGGCGGATGATCGCCCACTCTCCTACCCTGCCGGTGATCCTGGAGTCGGCCCGGCAGTATGTCGAATCGGCCAAGATCGCAGCCATCATCGCCGAATATATCCGCGGCCTCGGATATCGGGCCCGGGCCCATACCGACGGCAACTACGAAGTCCTTTGCGTCCCATTGGCCGTTGAAGCCGGCCTGGGCGAACTGGGGCGACTGGGATTGCTGATCCATCCCGCGTACGGTCCCTGTGTCCGTCTGGCTGTGGTCAGCACCGAGCTCGAACTGGAGCCAACGCCAAAACGTGCCCTTCATGCCGATTCTTTTTGCCGGATCTGCAAAAAATGCGCCGACAATTGTCCGACCCGGGCCATTGCCGGCGGCGAAGAGCCTCATTCACGGTCTTTCCGGCACTGGTCCATCAGGCAGGAGAACTGCTACGCCTTCTGGAAGCAGATCGGCACCGATTGTGCGGTCTGCATCCGCGCCTGTCCCTACACCAAGCCCGATACCCTGCTGCACCGCCTGGTCCGGTTTTATGTGTCGCGGAACCCTGTCAACCAGAGGCTCGCCCTTTTCCTCGACGATTTTTTCTACGGCCGAAAAAAAAGGATTTCCCCGGCCAATCCCCCTGAAATCATTCCGTTTTAGATCCGTCCATATAATTTATTTGCTGGCGACATCGCTATATGGAGTAAATGGCACATTCTCTCTATGTTTGCAGTGGACGCCCGAGATCGATCATTTCCAGCCTGTGATTCGCTCCGGGATTTCTTGCAGATGGTCCCTCGATAAGAAGGACGGTATTTCCCTCCACTCCATGGCTTTGCAGCCAGTTTCCGGCATAGGCCTTCCAATCCGCGGGCGGATCGGCTTCATGCACGGGATGGATGCCGTAGGAAAATTGCATATGCTGGCATGTGGTTTCGTTGGGGCTCACGGCCGCAATCCAGAATGGCAGTCGCAAGCGGGCAATATTCCTGGCCGTGGCGCCGCTGAGTGTGGGTGCCATGACGGCGGCCAGAGCGACCCTTTGCAGGATGGATTCCATGCTCAGGGCCATCACATCCGTATGACTGGCTTTTCCTTGGCCGACATTGGCTTGCAGGGTTTCCCGGGCGCGGGCGCCGGGTCTTTGCGGTTCGGTTACCTCGGCAATTTTTGCCAGCATGGCAACGGCTTCGACCGGGTATTTTCCTATTGCCGTTTCCTCCGAGAGCATGACGCAGTCCGTCCCGTCCAGGATGGCATTGGCCGCATCCGTGACTTCGGCCCGGGTAGGCCGACAATTTGCGGTCATGGATTCCAGCATTTGCGTAGCCGTGATCACCGGCTTTCCCAGCAGATTGGCCTGATAAACAAGTTGTTTCTGCACCAGGGCGATTTGTTCTATGGGGATCTCCACCCCCAGGTCTCCCCGGGCGATCATGATCCCGTCGGCCGCCCGCAGGATCTCCGCCAAATTGTCGAGGGCCCGCGAGCGTTCGATCTTGGCAATGACAAAAGGATGATAGCCGATGCGATCGGCAGCCTGGCGCACGGCAATGACGTCGGCGGCCGACTCGACAAAGGACAATCCCAACGCATCCAGCTTCTGGGAAGAAGCAAATCTCAGCCACTCGGCATCCCTGGCGGTAAAGGCGCTGATGCCGAGCGCCTTGCCCGGCAGGTTCAATCCCTTTCCTGACCGCAATTCCCCACCGACCAGCACCCGGCAGCGTACGTCCATGCCGTCTATCGCCGATACT
>DATKZA010000037.1:0-2839 GCA_035528155.1 Patescibacteria group bacterium
GGTGAGATAGGGTCAGGGCTTGAATTAGCAGATTTTATTTGGATGGTTCCAGGAAATGCTGCAATCGTGACAGATGGAGTATCCCAGAAATGATCAGTATTCAAATATAAGCTTGGCTCTGTGGATAGATGAGATGAGTCAATTACCGACCTTATAATTCAAGACCTGACCCTATTTCCTTGTCCCCGCCACGGGGAACCGCCCCTATGCTTTCACTCCATAGCCAACGCGGAATGGCCGGACGATCAATTGTTTTCCCGCAGCTTTTTCAGGATTTCAGCCGCCCCGGCATTCTGCGGATCGAGCTGCAAGGATTTTTCATAATTCACGATCGCCCTTTCCTTGTCCCCCGCTTTCAGATATGCTTCGCCCAGGCTGTCGAAGGTATTGGCCGATTCAGGATAGAGCTCCGTATTGATCGTGAAGATTTCGACGGCCCGGCGGAATTCACTGCGGTTGATGAATGTATATCCCAGGTCGTTGATGCTTCCTTCAGAAAAATCATACTGGGCGCGGGCATTGGCCATGGCGTCCCGAAGCACTTTTATGGCCAGCTCGAAGCCTCTCAGGTACCAAAGTTCGAAGAACTTCTCGGTGATGGATACTTTGGCGAACGCAAAGGGCCTTGCCAGCATGATGTTCTGCGCTCCGGACATGATCTCGGGACAAGCTGACAGCCAGGTGTTGTTGCCGAGAATAATCAGGGTGTCTTTCTTGCTCAGATTTCTCCAATACTGGCAGCGGAATCCCCCCGCTCCCCCATGATGATAAACGACCTGGCCTTTTTCACCGCCTTGGATGTGCCAGCCGAAACCGTATGTATCGCCCCGTTTATTATACGCGGTTAGACGCGTCGTATCGTACGCTTCCCGCAGCGTGCTCTGGCGCACCAGGGTCTCGCCGTACAGAGCCTGATCGAACAGAAAGAGATCGCCTGTAGTGCTAAAGATATTGCCGTCGCCGATCGATTGGATCTCGAGGTCCACTTCGCTCTTCTGCCAGATGTTTCGATAGGCATTAACCCGGCTGGCAGGCGTGGCCGTGGTCTCATCATAGGCGCAGGTGTGGGTCATGCCCAGCGGCTGGAAGATGTTCTCGGCCATGAATTCCCGGTAGGTCTTGCCGCTGACCTTTTCGATGATCATGGCCAGGAGAAGATAGCCGCTGTTGCTGTAAGCGAACTTCTCGCCGCTTTTGAATTTCAGCGCCGGCTGGCGGACCAGAGCATCGAAAGCCATACGGGTGGTCAGCACCGGGTGTTGAAAATGCAGATGCAGATCGTTTAGAAAGTCGATCATTCCCGACGTATGCGTCAGCAGATGCCGGATGGTGATGCCTTTGGCGTAGGCCGGGAATTCCGGAAAATAGTCGCTCAATTTGTCAGCATACGATAGTTTGCCGCGCTCCTGCAGCATCATGATGCCCAGGGCGGTAAATGGCTTGGTTGTCGAGGCGATATTGAAGACGGAGGATGCATCCAGCGATTTTTTATTCTCGAAATCGGAAAATCCAAACGTCTTGGAATAGATCACCTTGCCATTTTCAGCGGCCAGGACGGCTCCGTTGAACATGCCGTTTTCGTGATAGTAGCTGAAGAGCCTGTCCAATTCCTGGCTCTTTTCCTGGGCAGCCAGGCCGCTGGCCAACAGCAGGCAGGACAAAGTAATTGGGATGAACGCCATGACCCGGAATTTCTTTTTTTTCATGTTTATTCTCCTCATTTAAAATCCGGTTGATTCTTTTTTACGAAGCGTACGTTATTCAATATCTTTTTCGGTGTTACCGTCATTTATTTCGATCTCCACTCCCCCTGTTTTCCTGATAGCGCTTGCGCAGGACCGTAAACCCGGGGACCCCCTGTCCCTTTAGTGCAAGCAGTTGCCGGTATTTTTTCGGCTGCCCCGCCGCAGATCCCGCCCGGCCTTCCGTGCAGGCCAGCAGCAGGATTCCCGCAAAAAGGGCGCCATGGAAATTCGCCGAGATCACGGTGTTGCGACTCCATATCGCATCGTGCACGCGGTGTTGGTCAGGGGAGAGGAAGGCGATCAGGTGCTCGCGGCCGTCGACAATGGCGTTGGCCGCCACCCCAGGCCAGCGTGCAATCACTTCCGGGCCCGACGGCTCCACGACCATGATGCAGCCGCGCAGGTCCGCCGGCCGGTACAGCTTCAGGACGACATGCACCCCCCGCTCAGCCGTTGCCTCGACCTCATCTTTGAGCTCGGCCAGTGCGGCAGGAAAGAGATCCAGGAGCACGATTTTCTCGGCGCGCATCAGCATCTCGCGGAAGCGCTCATAAACATGCTCGGCGGTCTGCAGGCGGTATATTTTTTCGTCCTCGACGGCCGGCTTCAGTTGAGCGAGCTCGACCGCGGCCAGCGCTTTCATCTTCTGGAAGCGTTTTTCCAGTCGTTCCAGCAGTGCGGCGATCGGCACGGCGCGGAACGCCCGGGGTGTGCTGTCCTCGCCGATGACGATGCCCTTGGCCAAAAGTTCGTGCAGGGCCTTGTAGGTGTTGGCCGTCGGCTTGTTGATCCCATTGGCGATGCGGTAGCCCGTGGCCGGGGAATTCTCGACCAGGAACGCGTAGATCTGGGACTCCAAGCCGGTCAAGCCCAACTCCATCAGGGGGTTGATTGCGTTTTTAGAACTCTTCATTTTCTTCATATTTGTAGCTCATGCTACTACTATATTATATCAAAACTATCTGCTTGTCAACTTATTTTTTTTAAAAACAATATTTCGGACAATCCAGCATCCCGCCGTTTGTGAAACCAACTCACCATATTTAAAATGATATTGCTGAATTTTCATATCAGACAGCTGTTTTTTTGGTGCG
>DATKZA010000038.1:0-9715 GCA_035528155.1 Patescibacteria group bacterium
CTATCTTTTTATTTGCGAGAAAAGTTCGGAAGCCCTGGTAAAAACGCTTTCGGAAAAACCCTGATTCCTCAGCAACTGCAGGTTGCGGTCCAGCGGATTTTGCTTTTTGAACATTTCGAGAAATTGAGCCAGCCAATCCCATAAGGACAGTTTTTTCTTTGTCGGCAAGCCGATCATAGGGATCGGGTAATCACTGCCCAGAACCAAGCGATTCATCGGGATGTCTTTGACGACGTAGGGGATGTAAAGTTCCCTAAAAATGAACAATGCCGACAGGTCGGCATACGCATTCCAGCCTTTTTGTTCGGTTTCCAGGAATACCTTGATCAACTCCAGATACGGTTCGTAGCGATCATGGGCTTCAGGTTCAAAAGGAAGCGCGCAATGGGCGAATATGACCGTTACCCCTTTGTCTAAAGCCTGGCGCATATATATGGGGTTGTTGAATTTATTGTAACTTGGATCTGAAGTCGGGATTGACAATTCAGGCCCGGTATGAAAAAGCAGCGGTAAGTGATGAAAGGCGAGTTTTTCATAAAAGGGGATGCACTTCGGATGCGAGGGGTCGATCAATTGCGCCGAAGGGAGCCATTTGCACAACACGGCGCCATGGGCAAGCGAAAAATCGAGTTGCTCTTCCCAATGCGGATTGAAGGGATGAACGGAGCAGCCGAACAAAACCCTGTCATTTTCAGAGGCCAACTTGGCAATGGTGTGATTGGGGACGTATAGATGTGTCTGGTCCAGTAATTGTCCTGTTCCATTTTCATTGTAAACCTTGTCAATCGCCAGCAGGACGCTCTTTTGGACCGATTTGGAGTCGTTAATGGTTTTAAGCATATGTTTTTTTACACGCTGGAAGGTCAGGGGACCAAACAAAGAGTTTGTGACCAAGCGCATGGCAAGAAATGCGACACTTTCGGTAAATCTCTCCGACCAATAGCAACCGTCTTCGGGATTGTCCGGATCACTTGGAGCTCCGAAATGAAGGTGAATGTCAATGATTTCTTCACTCATATTCTCCTCCTCGTTCACGAAATCATGAAATCGATGACCACAAAGCCGGTGATGCCGACGGTTTGGGCGCGGATGGGATTTTTGCCGGGCATGTGAAGCTGGACGGCGGGACCGGGAATCAGCTCCACCGAATAGTCGACGTTGCTTTTGCCGAAACTGGCTCCGACAAAAACGGTCAGCGAGTAGGCACCGGGGATGAGCGGGACCACCCGGGAAGTCGATTTGGCGAAAATTAGATTTTTTACAGCAGTGTTTTGCACGTAGCCGCTGCGATGGCACAGGTCGCCCGACACTTTCACTTTGAAGTTCAAATTGTCCATGTTTCACCTATTCCGTCAGCTTCACTCCGCGAATTCAGCGAGCAGTTTGCGGTAGCGGCCGGGCGATTCGCCCCACTGCTCCTTGAAGCGGGCGATGAAATACTGGTAGTCGGCATAGCCAAGGCGCAAGGCCAGTTCCTTGACGGTCACGTCGCTGTCCCCGGCCAACAGGCGCTCGGCGCGCAGCAGCTTCTGGCGCTTGATAAAGGTGGTCAGGGTCATGCCGCGCTCGTCATGGAAGCGGCGTGAAATGTGGCAGCGGCTGACAGCGAAATGGCGGGCGAGCATCTTGACGGTCAGCGCCGCGAAATCATCCTCGGGCAGCCTGACCACGTAGCGGAACACGTCGTCGGCGATGTTTTTGTTTCTCATTTTTCGTCCCCTTTACCCATCCTGGTTAATCATGAGCAAAAACGATGCCAAAAGGATTAAATGAACGTAAACTGCCGATGACAAAGGATTATAATGGAAACGCCAAAAAATTACCTTGCGGTGATCTGGGGCTTACTGTCCCATTTTGGGACAGCTCGGCCGCAAAAGCCGTTTGTGAGAACCGCGAGCGGGAATTTTTTTGCTGTCGCCGCCGTCCCATTCTGGGACATGCGGACCGCCGGCAACACAAAAACTCCCGATTGGCCGGTGTTTTCCCGCTTTGGCGCTCTGTCTCATTTTGGGACATAGGGAAGCGGAAAGGAAAAAAGGTAAAAGGTAAAAGTGAAGAAAAGAGTTCGAAGCTCGATGTTCGACTTTAAAAAGAAAAATTCTTTTTTTCTCTCGAAAATCGAATTACGAATTACGAAATTACGGCTCCTGGCGGCGGATGGAGAGGATGGCCAGCGACTTTTTTAGGTACTGCCCTGACACTTCCATATACTGGATTTTTTTGACCACTTCCATGCCGGCCACCACCCGGCCGAAGGCGGCGAAGCCCTGGCCGTCGGGGTTGCGGCGGCCGTCGTAGTCGAGCTCGGGCTGGTCGCCGATGCAGATGAAGAAATTGCAGCTGGCCGTTCCCGGCTCGGCCCGGGCCATGGAGACCGTTCCATCCAGGTGGCGGAGGCCAGTCATTTTTGTGGTTTCATGGGCGATGGGCGGGAAGCATTTCGCTTCGGCCACGTCGCCGCCCTGGATGACTTCGATCCTGAATTTACTGTCGGGCTGGTTGTCCGGTGTCAGCACCCGGAAAAAGGTCGTACCGTCGTACAGTTCGCCATCGACGTAGCGCAGGAAATTGGCGGCCGTGAGCGGGGCTTTTTCCAGGTACACTTCGATGCGGATCTCCCCGGCCGCGCTTTCGATCCGGCAGGTGACTTTTTCCCCGGCGCTCTGCGGGCCGAGCAGCCATGCGCTCAAAAACGTCAGCATGATCATTTTCATGGGCAGCATTCCTTAACCGAGCTCCAGCAATTTTTCCTTTTCTCCCACCAGGATCAGGATATCGTTTGCACTGATCTCGAAATCGGGCGCAGGGTTGAAGAACATCTCCTCCTGGCGCTTGATGGCGATCACGATGGTGTTGTATTTCTGGCGCAGACCCGAATCCTTGATCTGCTTGCCTACGAAAGGGGAACCTGCCTGGAGGGTAAATTCCTCGATGGAAAGGGACATCTTGGGCGCGAAGGTCATCAGGTCGATGAACTCCACCACGTTGGGCCGCAGCACCGTGTTAACGATGCGCCGGGAACTCAATTCATAGGGCGTGATGACGCGGTTGGCGCCGATCTTGAACAACTTGTTGCGGTTGGCCGTGTCCAGGGCGCGGGCGATGATGAAGATGGAGGGGCTGGCTTCGCGAGCCGACAGCACCGTAAAAATATTGTCGGCGTCCGATGAAAGCAGTGAAACGAAGATCTTGGCCTTGTCCACTCCGGCCAGCCTCAGGATTTCCTCGTCGGTGGCGTCGCCGAGCAGCACGTTGTATCCCCTTTCCTCGGCATAGGCGAAGCGGTCGCCGCGGTTGTCGATGACGATGAACTTCACCTTCAGTTTCTGCAGTTCCCGGCAAACCTGTTCGCCCATGATGCCGAAGCCGGCGATGATCAGGTGATCTTTGAGTCGAGACATGGATTTCATTTTGCGTCTCCCCAGGATGCGCCGGATGTTGCCTTCCAGGGTGCTTTCGGCGATCCTGCCCGCGATATAAAAAAAAGTCCCCAGGCCGCTGAATATGACCCATATGGTGAACAGCTTCCCCGCGAGGCTCAATGCGAAAACTTCCCGGTAGCCCACGGTGGTGATGCTGATCGCCGTCATGTACAGTGCGTCCAGGAAGTGCACTTTCTCGATGATCATATAGCCCAGGATGTCGATGACGATCAGCAGGAGCAGTATGGCAAACAAGGGCGCGATTTTTCTTCGATCGTTCATGGATCGTATTTTACCAGAAAAAAAGTCTTTTGCCACTGTCTAGCCCTGTCCCGATTCAATCGCATTCATTTTCATGTATAATCCCGTTGCGAGGCACCTTATGAAACAGAATATCTTGCTGATCAATTGTTACCGGGAAGCGGCGGACAGCAAAATCGCCGGCTACCGTGAGTGGCTGAAAGCCGGGGCGGTCGCGGCCGGCGTGGAACTGACGGTTCGCGAGGCCGCTGACGGGCAGGCATTGCCCGGCAGCGGGGAATTTTCCGGGGTAATCGTTTCCGGTTCGCAGAAGATGGTCGGCGCCGGCGAGGCGGAGCCGGGGCTGCTTGCATTCCTTAGTGAGAACCGCCGGCCCCTGCTGGGCATTTGCTACGGCCACCAGGTATTGGCCGCCGCTTTCGGCTGCCAGGTGAAAAAAGACGGGCGCAAGCACCTGGGCGACGAGGAGATTTTCATTAAGAAAGCGCAAGGGCTCTTCTCGGCTTTTCCCCCGGTCTTTACAATGCGCCAAAGCCATGCGGAGATCGTGGTGCGCGACCAGGCCCTGGAAAAAAATTTCCTGGTCCCGGCCCTGAACGGTTCCGGCCGGGTGGAGAGCATCGCCCACCGCGAGCATCCCCTCCACGGCGTGCAGTTCCACCCGGAGAAGTCGGGGCAGGCGGGAATACAATTACTGGTCAACTTTCTGAATATGATGAAATAGCAATCGGTTTACGGTGTATGGTCGAAGGTGCAGGGGAAGAGAAAGACAAAGGAAAAAGACAGTGTAGGGGCGGGTCCGCCGGCGCTTCGCTGGGCGGATGACCGCCCATCTTAAAATTCAAATTCCAATGTTCAAAAATAAAAATCATTACAAGGGCCTTTTTCTCGTTTGGTTCATTTGGGCATTGCTGCTTGTTTGTGATTGAGGATTTAAAAAGGGCGGCCCCCTGTGACCGCCCCTACGCTTTCCCTTTTGTCTTTTCTTTTCTTACCGTAAACCGTACACCCTGTACCGTGTGCCGATCACTTCTTTATGACCTTCAGGGCTTCCGCAGCCGCTTCCAGCAGCGGCGCGGCCGATATTTCCTCGCCCACGGCGTTCTTCATCCACAGCTGCGGGATGATGCGCCCGGCCTGGCACATGCGTTCCATTTCCGTCCCCAGGTTCTTGTCGCTCAGATGGTTTTCAAGCTGGAATGAGATCAAGTGGCCAAGGGGATAGTCGGGGAGATAGAGCGCGGCGTCGATCAGGTGCGAATAGGAGGCCAGGATGATCTGGTCGCGGATGCCGAAGAGTTCGGCATAATACTTGTTCCAAACCTCACGGGCGCAGCCCATGACCGCCTTGCGCAAAGCTTCCGGGTTGACTCCGGGATTTTTATAGAGCCATTTCCAGACCTTCATGTCCACCAGGGCCACTGCCGCTATTTCGCAGGTCATCCAAAGCGTGTCCAGGGCTTTCAGCTGCCGGGCGTTGCGTGCCTCGTCCTTCAGCCCGAGGATCTTCAGGTCGCGGTTCTGGAAGAGGAAGGCGAAGGCTTCGCTGATGGCGGTGTTGGGCACGCCGGCCAGCATGTAGGAGTCCACCTTGTGCAGCGAAAGCGTCTGCTCGACGCAGTGGCCGAGTTCGTGCATGGCCACGTTGAAACTCTGGTAGTTCATGCCGCCGCGGTCGGTGCGCGTGCGCAGCCTGGACCTTTCCGAGCGCATCATGGCGCCCCAGGCGTGGCCGGCGCCGCGGGCCGGGTCGACGGCGACGCGGGCGGCGATGAAGTCAGCGTTTTTGGCCGGGAAGCCCAGTTTCTGGAGAATGGCGCGCAGGTCTTTGGCAAAGGAATTCAGGTCAGCATATTTTTGGCCCACGCGGCGGTCCAGTTCGCCTTGCGAAATTTTCGCCCTGGGCTTGAAGCCGTTGTACCAGATGTCGAAGGGCTTCAGCTTGCGTCCCAGGCGCTCTTCCACCAGGGCGGCCGTGTCCTTCAGCTCTGTCGATGTGAGCACTTCCTCGAAGAGCTTTTCCATCGCGGCTTCATCCAGCTCGCGTTCCAGTTCGAACTTTCGCTGCGCATGGCTGGGCAGGGAAGGGAAATATTCATCCATGTCTTTCATGGCCTTGAAGATGTTGAGCAACTGCAGGTAGCGGGTGTTGGGCTCCGGTGTCCAGACGATCTCCTTGCTTTCTTTATAGATCCTGTTCTTGAAGGGATTCCAGAAAAACTCCCCGCGGTTGACCATGGTTTTGGGAATGTCCTGCTGGATGATGCGCTTGAGCACTTCGTAGATCATCTCTTGGCCGGCCAAGCCCTGCTTTTCGGCATAGAGGCCTTTGAGGTGATCGCGCAGGCCCCAGTGGCTGATCAGCTTCAGGTTTTCCGGGAACAGTGTTTTTCCCTGGTTGTCGAGCAGGCGCCCCATGTGGATGTTGTATTCGGATATGTAGGTCTCGGCTTCGTTCAGGGCCGCGGCCGCGTTCTGGCTGACCAGGGCCGGCAGGCGCGAGAGAAACAGGTCGCCGCAGCGGGCGTAAGCCCAGTCGAGCCGGTTCCAGGCCGGCCCCAGCTCGGTCTTTTCGGCCAGGGTGTAGGAAGGGAAGTTCAGCAGGATATCGAAAGCGATTTGGCTTTCGAACAAGTCGTCGCTAACGTGGGCGGCGGGATCGAACCGGCCGAAGCGCTGGTCGATGGGCAGGATCTTGCCCCAGTCCAGCTGCAGCGGTCTTTTCAGGTCCAGGCTGATCTTGTTCAGGTGGCCGTAGAGCGATTCGAAGTTGGTTTCGATGCGCTTGAAATGGGTCTGCAGCCGCTCCGGGTTGGTGATGAAGTTCGTCTTGCAGAATTTCGAAAATTCTTCGGCGCTGCCGTCAGCGGCATGCCAAAAGGCGGCGGTTTGCTGCACGCCGCGGTTGATGCGGAATTTTTGCTCTTCACCGTATTTCCCCAATAGGTACTCGCGGACCCCGTCCTGGGTATCTCTGTCAATGAACATGGTCTCGCCTCCCAAACGCGCCACAAAAATCAGCGCCAATGCTACTTTCAAGAACATCCTGCTTTTTTTCAACTGGTCCTCCCGAGCCTCAAATGTACCATGCGGGCAGCAAAAAAACAAGGACAGGGAGCGAACTTTCGTCACGCGTTACGTGTCACGCAGATTGGTCCGGCTCCTGGTGCTGCCTTACAAACTCGAGCTCGCTTGCGAAGAACAGCACTTTGCTCCACTGGCGGCAGAGAATATAGATCTGCTGCCAAATGAAGACCAGTAATACCAGCAGCGGCCTGTTCTTGGGCAGCAGGCGGGCGATCTCCAGGTAAAAAAATGTCAGCGCCACAAAGACCAACCCGGCCAGCAAATAAAGCCCCCAAGCCTTGAAAAAACGCCGGCAAATGAATTGCAGCGTCAGCCAGGTTTCCTTCAGCACTTTTTTCCGGGCGCCGGTCACCAGGCCGATCTTAACGTAATCGAAAAACATGACCACCACGGTCAGCAGCAGCACCAGGATGATAAAGCGCAGGTTGCGGACGATCAGCGCCGGCCATTCGCTTGTCGCCCGGCGGTTGAGTATCCCCAGCAAGGCTCTGAGCAGCGGCAGGCTTAACCCCATAAAGATGAGATAGACCGGGATGGAGAGGAGGAACAGCCGGAAAAAACGCCAGAAATAAAGGCCGCAATCATGGAAAAATTCGGCCATTGTCGTTCGGACTTCGGGACGGTTCAAACAGCCGATGATGCCGCCGTTGAGAAAGACCGACAGCAGAAAGTACAAAACCGCCGCCAGCAGCGCCGAGCCAAGGACCGCCGGAGCGACATTCCAGTAACGGTAAATGAAATCGGCCAGCCAGAAGATATCCAGCCGCTGCAGCGCCCTTTCTGCCGCGAAAGAATGGGACATATGCTTCATCATCAGGAAGAAAAACGGCGTAACGGCGAAAAGCGAAAACAGAATATTAACCGTCCAGAGCTTGATGGCCAGGCGACGCTTTTGCCAGCCGAGGATCATGCCTTTGAATAAAATTCTGAAATTTCCCATAGTTGCCTCCTCAGCTTACGCTGCTGACAAATTGCAGCAGGTTCTGGATCCAGAACAGCAGCTTTCCTGTCCAGCGCAGGGGCCCGGCCATGTTGGCCTTGACGGCAAAACTGTTGTTGCTCAGATCGCGGTCGATCAGGAACACGTTGTCGGGGTCGATCTGGGCGTACTTGACCTTGCTGAAGCTGGCGCCGGTAAATTCGGCCCAGCTCCCCTGGCCGTCCCAATAATCAATTTTTTTTGTGCCGTCTTCGAAGGCGGTTATGATCTTGAGCCGGACGCCCGGGCCGGGCCGCGCTTCACCCAGGCGCCTGACCCGGACCACGGACTGGTAACGGGGGTGCTTGTTCTTCTTGTCATGGGCGCGGACCGCCTGGGCCTTGTTCTCGCTTTTCTTTCCCTCGCGGTCGAATACGCCCCGAGGGGTTTTGATCTCGCGCGAGTACACCTGGTCGACCGCGAAGTCCCATTCTTTGGTGCTGAAAAACAACTCGTCGAAGAACCAGTTCAGGTCGCGGCCGCTGACCTCGTTGACCGTGTCGATGAAATCGCGGCCTACCGGGTGGCGAAAGCGGAAACGCGAGTAAAAAGCGCGCAGGGTCCGCAGCATGACCTCCTTGCCGATGAGATTCTCCAGGGTGTTCAGGCAGGTTGCGGCCCGCATGTAAACATTCAGGCCGTAGCTCATGGAATCGTAAAATTTCCAGGATGGGGTCGCCACTGGGTCGTACTTGACAATGTGGATCGCCGCAGCGCGGTCGGATTCCAGGTCGGAGTACTTCAATGAACCGCTGTAGCGGGTCAGGGGGATGCCGGACAGGGAAAGGGGCAAGGAGCCGGGCCCGTAGGCCTTGGCCAGCACTTTGGCGGTGGAGTAGCTGTTGATCCCCTCGTCCAGCCAGGCCTCCTCGAATTCGTTGCTGGCCGACATTCCATACCAGTAGTTGTGGCCGAATTCGTGGATGATCACCGTCTCGGGGTCCAAGACCTGCGGACTGGCGAGGATCCGGGTGCCGGCGGTGAACAGGGTAGGGTACTCCATGCCGCCGCTGCCGCTGCGAAAAGGCGGGTCGACCATGGTGACCGTCTCATACGGGTACGCCCCGTACCAGAGGCCGTAATATTTCAGGGCCGTGCGCAAGGCCTTGAAATGGCGTTCCACCTGACTGCGGTGTTCGGGATTGATCAGCAGGATCATCTTGACATCGGCCAATTTTATTTTTTCCGCCGGCTCGCGCAAAACAGCGGCCGTTTCCCGGTATTCCGCCTGGCTGACTTCTTGGGCGGCAACGAAGTCGCGTTCGATCCTGATATAATCGGGGTCGGCGGTCCAGGCGAAATCGTGGATGCGCTCCTGGCTGAAAGTGCGGGTGGAGGTTTTGCGTTCCGCGTCGGTCCTGGCGGCGATCTCTTTTCCCGAAGCGCCAACGACGTACCCGGCGGGCACGGTAATGTGCACCAGGAAGCGGGCGAAGTCGGCGAAAAATTCGCTGTTCAGGTGGTACTGGTGGCAGTTCCAGCCTTTGCCCTCCTGGTATACGCCGGGTTTGGGAAACCACTGGCCGATGAAATAGCCGTTGTGATAATAGCCGGAACGGCGGATCGTTTTCGGGATCCTTGCTTTGAATTGCAGTTCCAGCTTGATGGTTTCTCCTGGGAGCAGCGGCCTGGGCAACTTGACGCGCATGACGGTCTGGTCGTCTGGATGAACCGGTTCGTCGGGGGTCATGAACTCCATGGCGGCGGTCAGGTCAGTCCCGTCACCAATGCGGATCTTTTCCACGTCGATCCAGCCCCAGTCGCCGTCCTTCACAGCGATGCCGCCGTGGTCGCTGCCCGAAAATGAGTCGCGGCGGGCTTCTTCCATCAAGGCGCTTTTTTCGTTTTTAAAAGCGTTCCAATAGAGGTGGAACCAGAAATCCGGGATGGCATCGCGGCTGGTGTTGGTCCAGTTGATGATCTCTCGGCCCTGCAGCATTTTTTTGGCCGGGTCGAGGTTGACCCA
>DATKZA010000039.1:0-17593 GCA_035528155.1 Patescibacteria group bacterium
GCTGCGGCTCGTAGCCTGCGGCGGCGAAATATTTTTCGGAACGGCGGCGGTCGATCCAGTAGACCAGGGCGACGCGGCCGCGGACGATCTCGATGGCCGTGATGCCGTGGCGGCCGATGCCGCAGCCCGAGTTGAACAGGCAGGGCAGCAGCGGGCCGTCGTGGTATAGGTTTTCGGCACGCCGCCCCTGGCGGTCCTTGCGCTGCAGTTCCACGTATTCCCCTTTCAGGCGCGCCAGGGCGGCTTCCAGGACATGCTTCTCCCCGGAAGCGGCCTGGGGATACTTGCGGCACAGGTTCTCGATCTCGATTTTCAAGGTGTCCAGGCGCGACAGGGATTCGAACAATGGCCGGTGGGTGTGGCCGATCAGGGCCATGATCTTTTTGCGGCGGGCAAAGCCGTAGACGCGCCTCTCCACGCGGAAACGGCGGCGGCTGCTGCGGGCCACCGTGTAGTTGCCGATGCCCAGCGGATGGAGCAGCCAGCGCAGGAACAGGATGCCCAGGGTCTGGAAAGCCCAGTTCAGATGCGAGGTCTGGTGGCCGTGCACGATGAAAAGCAAGTTGTCGCCCAAACGGATCTTCAACGCCTCGATCACCGGGAAAGGCAGATCGCGGAGACGGCGCCGCAGCAGTCCCAGGTCGTGGTTGCCGACCAGCTTGATCAGGGCGCCGCGGGCAGCGAACTCGGCCCAGACCCTGTATACCTCGAGCCAGCGTGTCGCGATCCGCGCCAGGGAGAAGCGCGCCAATTCCTCGATGTCGCCGTTGAGGATCAGGGTGAAATTCCCCTCCAGGTAATGGCGGCGCATGATGGCCAGGAACAGGTCGGCGTTTTTTTTGAAATCGTCGTTGCCGCCGCCGTCGCCCAGGTGCAGGTCGGAAAAGATGACCAGCCTGTGGTCGGGGCCCGGGGCCAGCTCGGGGGCGGCACGCAGCAAACGATCCAGCTTGTTTTGCAGTTTTCCGGCCAGCATGTCCTTTGGCTTCATCAGAGGATAAGCATAGCAGACTATTGAGAAAATTGCATGGCGTAGTTCGATTTCCGGTTTATCCGGGCTCGGTTCACGGTAGACGGTACACGGTAGACGGTAAGAGAAAAACAAAAACACTCGAATTATTTCGATTTGGATTTCTTTATTCCTCTACCATACACCGTAAACCGTAAACCTTCCACCGAGTTCAGTCTGATCTCTAATTACGAATTTCGCTTCTTGCTTCTCAACCGCCAACCGGAATAAACATGGTAGCCGATGCCCAAAGGCGTGAGGATGATGGTGGTCCAGAGGATCACCTCGGCCCGGTCGATCAGGCAGCAGGCCATTACGTACAGGGAAATGAATTCCTTGCGGTAGATGAAACCCAGGCGTGAACCCAAGCGGTCCATCCAGCCCGACGGCTCTGCGCTTCTGCCCTTGTCCTGCACCTGCCTGGCGATTTCGGCGATGTTGCCCCGGAGGCCTGATATTTTTATGCGGATCAGCAGCAGCAGGTAAAAAACTGCCTGTGTCAGCACCATGAACAACCCCAGGGCCAGGTAGGAAATATCGGCCGTGGCGGCATAAAGGCCGATGGGCAGATTGATGAAAAAAACGACCAGGGTGACGAAGTCGCTGAGGTTGTCCAGCCTGGCGCCCAGGGTGGTAAAGCGAAAGGTCAAACGGGCGATCTCGCCGTCGCAGCCGTCGAAGATCGATACGAATTGGAACAGCAGCCCGGCCGCCAGCGTGGGGCCGGTTCCGCCCCGGCCGATCAGCCAGCCGCTGAGCAGCCCCAGCGACAGGTTGACCAGGGTGACCTGGTTCGCACTGACCCGCAGGCGGATGAGCAGGCGGCTGATGGGCCAGGAAATGCGGCGGTTGAGGTGGCGCGAGAAAAATCCATCGCTGGGCTTGCCCAGGGAACGCCGCAGCAGGCGCAGCGCTTGCTTCTCGCTATCCCGGGAGCGAAGTTGCACCCAGTCGTGGCCCGCTATCGCCAGCGGCGGCACGGCGGCGAGGAAAGCATCGAGGTCCACTGCGAATTTTTCGCCGCCGAGCGCGGCCTGCAGGCGCGGGAACATCCCGGACCGGCAAACGGCCAGTCCCGAAAAGCCGGGTGCGGAGGGTCTCACCCCTGGCGCGGCTCGTCCCGCCCCTGGCGGGAAGACCAGGAGACGGTCGTCATCGACCTCCAGCATATGGAGGTGCCGGGCCAGGGCGGCGGTGAAAACAAGCGGTCCGCCCAGGAGCAGGAACGGCTCTCCCGCCAGCGGCAGTTCCGCCGCAGCGGCGTCGGCCAGTTGCACTTCGGTCCCCGGGCCGCCCCAGGCGGCATCTCCCGCGCAAGCGTCCCGCAGGCACGCCCCTTCCCCCTTCACCAGCACCAGGATGCGCCCGATGTCGCCGTGGGCGAGAGCCAGGACCATCCGCTGCAGCAGGCCGAGCCCGAGCAGCTGGCGGCAGGGATCGCCCGTTTCGCGGCTGCCGGCTGGGGCCGCAAGCTCGGCCAGGATGACCGCCTGATCAACCATGGCTTTTGTCCAAGCGGGCGGCGCCGCCGGCACGGCGGTACCAGGAATAGAGCAGCAGTCCGCAGGCGGCAAAGGCCAGCTTGCGCATGCGCTTGATGATCCCCAGGCTGAGGCCGACCAAAGGCGGATAGCCCATGCTCTGCAGGATGAAAAGGTGCGACCCCTCGGCCACGCCCCATTGGCCGGGCATGAGGAAGAAAACGGTGTTGACGCCGGCGATCATGGCGGTGATGAACAAGGCCCGCAGCAGGTCAACGGGACTTCCCAGCACATGCATGACCAGGATCGTCTCCAGGACGCCGGTCAGCCGGGCCAGGAAATGGAATCCCCATGCCAGCAGGGTCCGGGACGGCGGGACGCGGTACAAACGGAGCAGCTGCACGCCCAGGGCGCGGATCTGCCGCTCCCGCTCCCCGATCCAGCGCCGAAGGGGCGGCATGAAGCGCGAGACGGCGGCCAGGACAGGATGCATGCCCTTCAGCTGGAAGCTGGCGAAGATGACGATCCCGGCCAGCGAGATGACCAGGCACAAAACGGCGGGCAGTATAAGGGGTTTCGGGAAAAAGCCGCCCAGCCAGGCGACGAGGAAACCAAGGACCATGAAGGGGATGCCGGCGGCGTATTCGAATGTCTTGTCGGCGATCACGCCGGCCAGGGCTTCCTTCCGGGAAAGGAAGCGGCTGGTGAAATACAGGCGCGCCGTCTCCCCGCCCAGGTTGGCCGACGGCAGCAGCGTGTTGAGGGCGTCGCTGATGAATTTCACGTTGAACAGGTAGACGATCGCGACCCCTTTGAATTGCTCGCGCTGCATCGTCCGCCAGGCCAGGGTCTGCAGCAGCAGCCAGGACGCGCCCAGCACGCAGACGGCGGAGAACCACCAGCCGAAACGGGACAATTGGGCGATGATGGTGCCGATGCCCATGTGGAGGATCAAATAGCAAAAAAGAACGAAACCGATCAGCACCAGGGCGCTTTTCAGGGATCTCGCCAGGATTTGCGATTTGCCGCCGTCTTCATTCATGGCATGACCCGCTCATGGCCGCAGAGATCCATATCGGCTTGCGAAAAGACGCTTTCAGCCAATTTGAGGGCGCGTTCATCATCCACATCGATCCAGAAGCGGCCGCCGCTGTCCAGCACCAGGGCGTTCCCCTTTTCGGCCAGCACCCTGATGCCGCCCGACAGGGAGAAATCGCCCCGTCTGACGCTTTCGGCCAGTCCTGCGAAAAGTCCCGGCGTGCAGCGAAAAATTCCCGTGTCAAAGGCGTTGTAGGCCGGAATGGTTTTGCCGATGGCGACGATGCGGCCGTCGCGGACCTGGACCTTGGTCACGTCGTCGAGATCGACGTGGGGATGGTCGGAGATACGGAAATCCACGGCCAGGATGGCCTGGCCCGGGCGGATGGGAGCGGCCAGCAGGGCGCCCAGGATGCGTTTGTCAAAGAGATGGTCGGCCATCAGCAGGACAAATTCATTTTTCAGCGCCGGTTGGGCCGCCAGGACAGAAAGCCCGTTTTCCTTTTCCCAGTCGGGATTGAATATGACCGTGGCTGCCAGCTTTCTTTTGCCGGCAATATCGGCGACCGAGCGCCCGATCTCCCCGGCACCCTGGCCGCTGACCACGACAAACTCATCGATGCCGGCGGCGGCGGCGCCGGCCATGACCCTCTCGAGCAAGGCCGTGCCGGCAACGGGGATCAGGGGCTTGAGCGGGAATAAATGGGCCAGCCGGCTGCCCCGGCCGGCGGCAATGATCAGGCACTGCACGGATTACTCCCGGGATTTTCCGTCTATAAAATCCTCCACCATCTCCCTGGCCAGGTTATCGGGATGCTGGCGGGGCGGGTGTTTCATGAAATAGGCCGAGGGGCCGTAGAGCACCCCCCCCTGCTTGCGTTTCAGGGCCAGCTTGATGCAGCGAATGGCGTCGATGCCCACTCCGGCCGAATTGGGAGAATCTTCCACCGACAACCGCATCTCGATGTTCATGGGCATATCCCCGAAGATCTTGCCTTCCATGCGCAGGAAACAGACCTTGTTGTCCTGTAGCCAAGGGATATAATCGCTGGGGCCGATATGAATGTTCCTGCTTTCCAGCGGCTGTCCCAAGACCGATGTCACGGCGCTGGTCTTGGAAATCCGCTTGTCCTTCAGCCGGTTCTGGTCGAGCATGTTCAAAAAATCGGTATTGCCCCCGATGTTCAGCTGGTAGGTCCTTTCGAGTTTCACGCCGCGGTCGGTGAACAGCTTGGCCAGCGCGCGGTGGGTGATGGTGGCGCCCAACTGCGATTTGATGTCGTCGCCGATGATGGGCAGGCCCCGTTCGGAGAATTTTGCCACCCAGTCAGGGGAGCTGGCGATGAACACCGGCATGTTGTTGATAAACGCGACACGGGCATCCAGGGCACACTGGGCGTAGAATTTGACCGCTTGCTCCGAGCCGACCGGCAGGTAGTTCAGCAGGACTTCCGCCCCGCTTTCCTTCAGGGCGGCCACCACACTTTTGCTATCCGCTTCTTTGACAGTGGACGGAAGGAAGGAGCAGTCGTCCCCGTAATTTTTCATGTGCCCGGCCACGCCGTCCAGAATCCGGCCCATTTGGACTTTTACGCCCATTCTGGGAACATCCGGGAAAAAAACCTTGGTGCAGTTGGGTTTGGCGAAAATGGCTTCACCGACATCGCGGCCGACCTTTCTGCGGTCGATATCGAAGGCCGCGACCACCTCGATGTCCCCGGGAGCATAGCCCCCCAGATTCCAATGCATCAGGCCGATGGCCTCACCCGTTTCTTTTTTGCTGTAATAGGCGATGCCCTGGATCAAAGCGCTAGCACAGTTTCCCATTCCCACAATGGCGATCTTAATTTTAATCATTCTGCCTCACTAGATGAATGAGCTGAACTCATCCGCTCGAACAGTAAAAAAAACAAACCCACCATTATTGTTGTCTCATGCATTTCTGATTTCATTTTTACTGCAAATAATATATATCCAATCACTTGACAATGTCAAATCGGGGCGGCGGTTGTTTTTTTAGAATTTTCAGTGTAGATTCCTGGAATGGCGTCAAAAACAAAGAACCGCTTTTCACTGCAATTTATTTTCCGAGCCTTCAACCGTTTCAATTTCAGGCGCCGGCAGGAATGTTCGACCATCCTGAACTGGCTGGACGCCCGCTCCGGTGAAGTCATCCTCGATGTCGGCTGCGGCGACGGCTACTACGATTCGCTCGTGGCGCGGGCAGGGGCCAGGGTACTGGGCATCGACATCCACCCGCCGCCGCTGTCTTTCGCCCAAAAATACTACAGCGACGAATCGACCGAATTCGTCTTGATGAACGCCGAAGAAATGAACCTGCCGGACCGGACCTTCGATAAGGCGATGAGCCTGTGCGTGGGGGAACATTTTGGGCGCGACGAAACGGTGCTGCAGAACATATGTCGTGTCCTGAAGCCGGGCGGGCGCTTCGTTTTCTCCGCCGACAGCCTGTCCAATCCGGGGATCACCGCCGCTGAAAGGGCGCGCCACCGGCGGCGCTACGCGGTCAACACTTTTTACAATACGGAGAATATCGGCGAAAAACTCGCCCGGGCCGGGTTCGCGGTTGAAAAGACGCGATACATTCTGCATACGCCGTTCGCCCTGGCCCTGGTGCGCATTTCCTGGAAGCTGGATGACCTGCCCAAAGCGCTGGCGATCATCAGGATCCTGGGCTATCTCGGCCTGTGGGCCATGCTGCAAATGGACGCGCCTTTTTTGAAGGCAAGCGCGGCGTCGACGGCGGGCGGTCTGACCCTGCTGGTGCAGGCCAGGAAGACTTAGGGGCTTGACGAGGTTCGAAATTCGAAGTTGATGAAGGCTGCGTGACGCCTAACACGTAATGCGTGATTAGGGAGGAAGGACGTCAGAAGACAGAAGTCAGAAAACAGATTGAAAAAAACACATCGTTTTCTGGTCTTGATTCTGTCGTCTGATCTCTGACTTCTGTTTTCTTCCCTATAGCCCCACGCCCCTAGCCTCTTGCCTCTTCCTACTGTCTACTGTTTCAAATGAACAGCGAGAACTTGGACTCCGAAGCATCAGCGATGAAGGAGGCGACACCGCCGATCTGCACGCCTTCGATCAGGTTCTCTTTTTTGATCTCCATGACATTCATGCTCATCTCGCAGGCGGTAAGCTTCACGCCCAGCTCCTGCGCTTGTTTGAGCAGCACGGGCAGCGGGGTGACTTTGTGCTTCTTCATCATCTTTTTGAACATCCAGCGCCCCATGCCGCCGAAGCTCAGCTTGGACGGGCTGAGGCGGTCAATGCCGCCGCGGTTCATGACCCCCAGCATTTTGCCCATCAGTCCCTTGCCGGTCAGGCTGCCCTTCTGGATGGCTTTCAAACCCCAGAAAGTGAAGAACATCGATACCTGCATGTCGAAGGCGGCGGCGCCGGTGGCGATGATGAAGGCGCCCATGACCTTGTCCATGTCGCCGCTCATGACAACGATGCTGGCTTTCTCGACGGGTTGTGCGTCGCTCATTCTATTTCCTCCTCATTGATTCAAATCACTTATTTGAGGCCGGCGAACCACAGGGCGACCGGCCGGTAGATGACGTGGGCGAACTTGCTGAAGGGGAATGTGACCAGCAGGTCGAAAACCACGACCAGGTGGAAAGCGAAGGTCCAGTAGGCGGCCATTGGCATATTGGTAAAACGGAAGAACAGCATGACAAAGCCGCTAAGCACCGACAGGAGCAGCAGGACGAGGAAAGCCCAATCGCTGGGGTGCGAAAACTTGCCGACCGCCGTTTTGCGGGTGAAGCGCAGATAAATGTAATAGGCCAGCCCCAGCGTGGTCAGCGCCCCGGAGACGGAACCGACCAGCAGCGATATCCAGCGCGGCCATTGCAGCCATTGGAAATCGACGGCGGCGATGATCAAGGTGGCCAGGAACATGCCCATAAAGCCCCAGGAGACGGCCAGGTGGGCCAGGCGCCGCAGCAGGCCGTTGTCGCATTCGCCGAAGCGCTTCTGGACGACCGATTCGCTCAAGGCCTTCCAGGCCGAAACGCCGGCCTTTTTCGCCTTGAAGGAGGCGGCGCCGGGACCGCTGCGCAGGTTGTGGTACAGGATCCATATCTGGATGCCGGCGGCCAGGACGATGAAGCCCACTAGGACCAAGCCGGCGTCGTGGATATGGTCGAGGGAGATAAACGAAAGGAAATCCACTTTTTCCAAGTTCATTTTCGGATTCCAGGCCAGGAAGATCGCGAAAAGAGCCGCGGTGCTGAGCAGGAACCAGGTGAAAACCGATGCCAGGGACGAATAGACGGCGTCGGCCACGCGGCCCAGGGAATACTTGCGGGTGGCGAAGCGGCGCAGGGCCATCATCAGGGCGGCGGGTTCGGCCTGGCGCGGGCAGGTCTCGCTGCATTCCCCGCAGTAATAACACAGCCAGGGTTCGGGCGCGGCCAGGATCCTTTTTTCGAGTCCCAGCAGGGCATAGCGGATCATGCGCCGCGGGAACGAGACGGTTCCTTCCGACAGCGGGCAGACGGCCGAGCAGGTGCCGCAGCTGTAGCAGGCGGTGATGTCGAAGGCACCGAGTTTTTTGATCTGGGCCAGAACGTTCTCATTCACCTTTTCCATTTTCATTGCCCCTCGACAAGCGAATATCGATAATACCCTTCGTCATCGGCCTTTTCGCCGGCCTTGACCTTGTTGTAGCGCCAAAAACCCATCAGCCACCAATTGGCCTCGGTGGTGGAAATGCCCAGGGCCCGGGCCACTTCGGGCACGGTCAGCGGCCCGGAGCGCAGCAGGTCGAGGATCTTTTTCCTGGCGGCGAATTCCTGGCGGGCGGTCTCACGCTTGGCGCCGATAATGGAAATTTCTTCAGGGAACCGGGTGCGGCTGTTATCCTGCATGGGAGGCCTCCCGCGCCAAAATGTCGATCATGGCTTCGATCTGATCGTCGGTATACCCTTTCAACTGGGTGGCGTCCAGGGGGCAGACGGGCAGGCAGGCCCCGCAGCCCTTGCACAGGACGTCGACCACTTGCGCCACCTCCTTGTCGCCGTAAGCGATTTTCTCGATGGCTGAATAAGGGCAGGCGTCCGCGCATTTGCCGCACCAAACGCACAGCTCGGAGCGGACATAGGCGACAAAAGGCTGGAGGTCGACATAACCCTTGACCAGGAGCGCCGCCGCCTTGGACACGGCCGCCAGGGAGGAGATCACGCTTTCGCCCGCGTTTTTGGGCCCCTGGCAGCTGCCGGCGATATAGACGCCGTCGATGACGGTTTCCACCGGGCGCAGCTTGGGGTGGATCTCGTTGTAAAAGCGATCGGCGCCCAAGGGCAGTTTCAGCACCCGGGTCAGCTCGTCGTTCTGCCTGGCCGTCATGCCGGTGACCAGCACCACCAGGTCGGCCGCCACGGCAACTTCCTCACCGCCGGTAAGCAGGTCCTGGACCGTGACCAGCCAGGCGTCGCCCTCTTTGGCGATGTGCGGCGGATGGTCTTCGTGGAAGCGCAGGAAAATGGAACCCGCCTTGCCGGCCTCCTCGTAAAGATATTCGAGTTTGCCGTAGGTGCGCATGTCGCGGTAAAAGTGGAAACTGCGGCTCTGCGGGAATTTCTTTTTGGCAAGGCAGGCCAGGTGAACGGCTTCGCTGCAGCAATAGCGCGAACAGTAGCGGTTGGCGTTCTCCCGCTCCGGGTTCTGGCGGCTGCCCACGCAGTAGATGAAAGCGATATTCTTGACCTCGCGGCCATCGTGGAGCAGGCGCTCCCCGCTTTCCTGCAGCAGCTGCTCGAACCGGGACAGGGTGAGCACTCCTGCCTGGCCATAGGCGAACTCCCCGGCCGGCGGTTCGTATTCGGCGAAACCGCTGGTAACCAAGATCGCCCCCACCTGGATACGGACAATCTCCGGCGGACTGGCGGTCGCGGCTGACGGTTTTTTTATGGTGATGGCAAGTTCAAATTCTCCGATATGCCCGGATTTCTCGGTCATTTCCGCGTTCAGGAACAGGGTGATGTTGGCACGCTTTTTGACCGCGTCCAGCAATGCGGCCACCATGGCAGCGCCGTTTTTGCCGGAAGGGAACATCTCGCCCAACTTGGCGACCATGCCGCCGACCCGGGCCTGGCGCTCGATCACGAAGACCTCGACCCCCAGGTCAGCCAGTTCCAGCGCCGCCCGCAGCCCGGCCACGCCGGCGCCGATGACCAGGACCTTTTTCACCGAGGTGACGCGGATCGGCTGCAGCGCCTCCTGGCGCCTGGCCTTCTCGATGCCGGCGCCCACCAGGTTGGCCGCCTTGCAGGTGGCGCCTTGGTGGTCGTCGGCGTGGGCCCAGGAGCACTGCTCGCGGATATTGACCTGGACGTACTGGAAGGGGTTGAGCCCGGCCCGCGCCGCCATGTTGCGGAAGGTCATCTGGTGCAGCTTGGGCGAGCAGGAAGCCACCACCATGCCGTCGAGGCCCTGCTCCTTGATGTCCTTCATCATGTCCTGCTGCGAGGCATCGGAGCAGGTGAACAGGGAGGTTTTGGCCACGGTGACGCCGTATTGTTTTTCCACCTGTTTGCGCACGGCTTCAACGTCGACATGATCGGAGATGTTGCCGCCGCAGTGGCAGATGTACACGCCGATCTTTCTCTTGTTTTCCATTATGCTTTCCTTTTCATTTTTTCGATGTAGGCCGCGGTACGGGCGGCGGCGGCCCCGGCGTGCAGGATGGAGTCGGGAATATCCATGGGCCCGGTGGCCGTGCCGGCGCTGAACACGCCGGCAATGGAAGTTTGGCCCGGATCGGTCTCGTCGCCGGGCTGGTCGACGAAAAGCGTCTCGTCCACGGCGAGAGCCCCGGCCGGAAAGAGCGCCCGGCACTCGTCGTGGGCCACCATGCCCACCGAGAGGACGACCAGGTCGTGCTCGGCTTCCTGGACGCTGCCGCCGGCGTCGATGTCTTCGTAGCGCACCAGCAGGTTGCCGCCCGGTTTTTCCGTGATCTTGGCGATCTTGCCCTTGACGAAGCGCACCCCCATGGCCCTGGTCTGTTCGGAGAACTCGTCGTAGCCCTTGCCGAAAGCGCGGATATCGATATTGTAAATGGTCACGTCGGCCACGGGCAGGGCGCCGAGCAGGAGCTGGGCCTGCTTGAGCGAATACATGCAGCAAACGCGGGAACAGATGGGATTGTTTACGGTGCGGTCGCGCGAGCCGGTGCAAAAGACATAGGCGATATTCGAAGGCGTCTTGCCGTCGCCGGGGCGCAGCACGTAGTTGAAGGGCCGGGTGGGTGCGACCAGGCGGTCCATTTGCATGGCGCTGATAACGTTGGCAAACTTGCCGAAGCCGAAATTGGCCATGAGCTCGGCCGGGAACAGGCGAAAGCCGGTGGCCAGGATGACCGCGGCCACGCTGTATTCATTTTCCACGGGTCGCTGATCAAAATCCACGGCATCGGCCGGACAGACGATCTTGCACTGCTGGCATTCAGAGCAGATGCCGCAGTTGAGGCAGTTGGCGGCGCTGGCCAGCGCTTCTTCCTCGCTGAGCTGCATCTCCACTTCGCAGAAGTCCTGGACACGCTCGTCGACACACACTTCCTTCTTTTCGACAGGCCGGGCCGGGAAATCCGCCTGGCGGGCCAGGACATCCTCTTTGCCGACGGCCGGGAGTTGGGGGGCGAATTCGACGTTATCCAGGGGTTCGCCGCGCAGCCAGCGGTCCATGTAGAAGGCGGCGCGCTTGCCCTGGCCGATGGCTTCGACGATGATGGCCGGTCCCAATACCGATTCACCGCCGGCGAAAATGCCGGAAACGCTG
Organism: Patescibacteria group bacterium; assembly: GCA_035528155.1. Lineage (GTDB taxonomy): Bacteria > Acidobacteriota > Aminicenantia > UBA2199 > UBA2199 > UBA2199. The sequence continues at coordinate 11,338 of DATKZA010000039.1, forward strand.
GTCATCAGGGTGGCGGCATCGGCCTTGATGGTCTTGTTGCGGTTGAGTTCGATCCCTTCATCGGCCAGGTGAGCCGTCAATGACTCCTGGCCGATCGCCACGAAAACCTTGTCCGCGGCCAGAATTTTTTCCGATCCGAGCTTGAATTGCGGCGCGAATTTCCCTTCGCTGTTGAAAACGGCCGTGCAGCGGATCGTTTCCACTCCGACCAGGCGGTCCGCTTCGGCAACGATGCGCTTGGGACCCAGTGAATAATGGATTTTTACCCCTTCGGAGAGGGCGTCATGGATCTCTTCGGGGGCGGCGGGCATTTCCTCCCGCTTTTCGAGGCACATCATGCGCACCTCGCGGCTGCCCAGGCGGCGCGCCGTGCGGGCCACATCGATGGCCACGTTGCCGCCGCCGATGACCAGTACGCTTTTCCCGGTCAGATCGACCTCGATCTTGCGGTTGACCATGGCCAGGAGATCGATGCCGCTCATCACATCGGGGTGGTCCTCTTTCTCGATCTTTAGTTTTTTCGCTGCCGGCGCCCCCACCGAGACGAATACGGCGTCAAAACCCTGGCGGCGCAGCTGTTTCATGGAATCGACGCTGACCCCGGTCTTGATCTCGACTCCGAGGGCGGTCACATTGCGGATGTCGCGCTCGACCACGTCTTTGGGCAGGCGATAGATCGGCAGGCTGGAGCGCAGCATGCCGCCGGCCTTGGGTCCGGCCTCGAAAATCGTGACCGGATATCCCTTCCTGGCCAGGAAAAAGGCGGCGCTGAGGCCGGCCGGGCCGGAACCGACAATGGCCACTTTTTTATCCATCCTGGTTTCCGGGGGTCCGTATTGCGGTTCGGGATATTTGCCGTAATACCAATCGGCGACAAAGCGTTTGAGCAGCTTGATGTGCGGGGCGTTGCCGATGGCTTCCCGGGTGCATTCGGCCTGGCAGGGAGCATAGCAGGCGCGGCCCAGGCTGCCCACCAGCGGCGCATCTTCCAGGACAAGGTTGAAGGCCTTTTCGAATTCGCCCTGGCGGATCAGCGAGATGTAGCCATTGGCCTTGATCCCGGCCGGGCAGGCGAAGGTGCAGGGCGAAGTCCCGGCCCGGTCGATGACGGCCTTCTTGGGCACGGCTTGGGGAAAGGCGATATAAGCCGCCCGGCGCGAGACCAGCGCCTCATTGAACTGGTCGGGGACGGTGACCGTGCAGGCTTTTTCGCAGTCCTGGCAGCCGGTGCACTTGGCGAAGTCGACAAAAGCCGGTTTCCTGACAACCTTGACCGTGAAGCCCGGGGCGGCGGCGGCGATGGACTTGACCTCGCTGAAGACGCGCAGGTCGATGTTGACGTGACTGGAGGCCAGGGCCATCTTGGGCGTCGAGATGCAGCTGGCGCAATCCAGGGTGGGAAAAACCTTGCTGAGCAGGATCATCTTGCCGCCGATGCTGGGTTCCTTCTCGACCAGCAGCACGCGGTAGTCCATATCGCCCAGGCTGACGGCGGCTTCCATGCCGGCGATGCCGGCGCCGATGACCATGACGTCGTAATCCATGTCAGCCCCCCTTGGCGGCAGGCCCCATTTTCCTGAGTGCCTCGCTGAAATTGTTCATATGTTTCTGGAACGACTCGGCGCAGACCGAACACACCGCTGCCATCTTGACGCGGGCCGGTTCCAGGGACTTCTCTTTCAACAGCCCCTGGGCGGCGGCAACGGTGGCGGCGGTGCGCGCCGTGCAGTCGGGGATATAGGAGCAGTCGCTGCCGTCGGCGGCGATGAACACACCATCGAATCCGTTCGCCAAGGCGTGGAAGATCCAGCGCGGCTTGATGCCGCTCGAACAGGGAACGGTCACCACGAAAACCCGGGCCGGATAATGCATCTTGTTGCGCCCGGCCAGGTCGATGCCCGGGTCGGAAACGTTGTCGGTTGAAAAAACAAGGATCCTGGGGCTGTACTCACTCATTGAAAATCCTCTCCATGTTCATGATCAATTCGGACAGCTTGGGGTCGGCGACCCGGTAATGGACAAAATTGCCGTTGCGCCGCGCCTGCACGAGGCCTTCGCGGCGCATGCGCGTCAGGTGCTGGGAGATAACCGACTGCGAGGCGCCGCATTCGCGCCACAGTTCGCTGACCGTGGCTTCGCCGCGGATCAGGGTACACAGGATAAAAAGGCGCTGCGGATGGGCCAGGGTTTTCAGGATCGCGGCCACCCGGGCGCATCTTTTTTTGGCTGCAGCCGAATTTTTCATGAGCGGCTCTGCGGACGGGACGTCAACCTTTTTGGTTAAGGTCAACTACCTGGATCTTTTGACAAACAGGCGCCAGAAACCGGCGTCCTCGACCAGGCCCAGGAATTCATACTGCATTTTTTTCGCCCACAGCGGGATATCGTTGTTCGTGCCTTCGTCCGAAGACAGCACTTCCATGAGGCCGCCCACGGCCACGGTAGTGATCGCCTTCTTGGCTTCCAGCAGCGGCCCCGGGCAGGCCATGCCCCGCGCGTCCACGACTTTGTCGGCCTTGAGAGTCTTTAGTTCATCTTGATTCATGTCGCAACTCCTTTTCGAAAAAATCCGGCGGCCGCAGCCGGCCCGACCGGATCGATTTCACAGAACATTCGAATATTATAATAATCTAATATACTCTGTCAATAGTTTTCTGGAAAAATATCAGAGAAAATTCATTTTCTGACCGGGTTATAGGTGATGGGTCTGAGGTGAGGGCGATGGGGAAGAAAACAGAAGTCAGAGGACAGAGAACAGAGTAAGAAAAAGAATAAAATTAATATGCTTTTATCTGTTTTCTGTCATCTGTCGTCTGACTTCTGTCTTCTGATGTCTTTTCTTGCCAGTCATGAATTACGAATCACGAATAAGGAATTATAAAATTCGCCGTCAACCGGATGCCGTAAGCCGTGAAGCGAGTTTGTTCATTCCGCCCTGCCGGCACCCCAAGTGCCGGCTGCGGCATCATTGCTCCAGGTGCCGGACATGTTGAAAAGCGTTCCGCTAAACTTGTAATTTTCCCAATTGCCGTAGTTGAAATTGATCTTGTTGCTGGCGGCATCCCAGGTTCCGCTATAGCCGCGGCTGTCACTGAAGGTGCCGCCCAGGATGTCGGCTCCGGAAAAAGTGATCGTGAAAGGTTCGCCGGCGGAGCTGTCCGAGTTGTAAATAGATACGTTCCAGACGGCGCGAATATCGATCAGCCGGGCGACCAGCGTAATGCGCTTATACATGGTGACGGTACCCGTCGCCGCGGCCTGGCTGCCGTCGGATATGACTTCGACCGTGTGCAGGGAGTCAACCGGCGTATAGGCGTACTCGACCTCGGTTAATTCAGGCAAAACCTGCACGCTGCTGACCGGGGTACCATTCACACCCTCGGCAACGGTGATCGACAGTTCATATTCCGGCAGGCCGAAAAAACTGCAGCTGGCCAGCGGCAGGATCAGGATAAAAACCACAGCCGTGGTTTTCAGTACAGCAATCACAGATGTCTTTTTCATATTCATGCGCGTGATACCTCTTTTTCCAAGTCTATTACATTATATTATAAAACCGCGCCAAAGCCAAATCTTGCAAAAGAAGATTGAGAAAAGCAAGGGAAGAATAAGGGAAGATGGAAACTTTCTCCGCATTAAATACGTCTTAGTGTCAAAGGCAATGCAAGAAATACGCCCGCAAAATGTTTAAATTTATGCTCGCACCCAAAAACAGCCGCGACAGACAAAACCGCGCCATGGATGCAAAAGTGAAAAAGCAGATCATCCTGCTTTCCATCCTGCTGCACATCCTGTTCCTCTCTTTTTGGGAAAGCGCCTTCAAACTTGATATTTCCCGCCCTTTTGCCGCTCCGGCCAAGCCGCTAAACCCTCCCCTGGTATTCGACCTGCAGCAGCCGCAGCAACCCCGGGAAGTGATCGCCACACCGGCCGACGCCCCAACCACTCCCAAGCCGCAAAAAGCCGATTTTCTCTCCGACAAGAACGCCCTGGCCCGTAACCAGGAGCCCGCCCCGGGGCTGCCCCTGAGCGACGATCCCTATTCCCGGGGCGATTTCCTCTCCCACGACCTGCCGCCGCAGCCGCCCAGCCCCGAAAAGGAAATCGCCCCCCCCGTCAAGCCCGAAGACAATCCGACCCAAGCTGAAAAAAACCGGGAAGCCGCGAAAAACGACCTGGCGGCTGACGAAAATGCCGAAATGACGCGGCCCCGGGACAGCGAGGCGGCAAAGGCCAAAAACCCGCTGCGATTGGAATTGCCGGGAGTCCTGCACCAGCAATTGGACGAACGGGCCGCGGCCGAAGGCGGACTGTCGTTCAACACCTACAACTGGGATTTCGCCCCCTACATGCTGGCGCTGAAAGAGCGCATCGGCCGCAACATCTTCCCGCCCCTGGCTTTTTCCAAGCTGGGGATGATCGACGGCGACACGCTGCTGCGCTTCAAGATCTATCCTGACGGCCGGCTGAGCGACCTGGAATTAATCGGCTACAGCGGACACCGCACCTTGATGGAAACCAGCCGTTTCGCCGTCACGGCATCGGCGCCATTCCCCAACCTGCCGGCGGACTTTCCCAAATCCTACCTTGAAGTCACCGCCAAATTCTCATATTTTGTAAAAAAATAAGCGAGGCACGACATGAAACATATCTGGGATTTTCTGGCCAAGGGCGGCATCATCATGGTTCCCTTGTTCCTATGCTCGATCACCGGACTGGCCATCGTCATTGAAAAGTTTATTTCGCTGCGCCGCCGCAAGGTCATGGTTCCGGAGGTGGTCAGCGTGCTGGAAAACGTAAAGGGAGCGAATGATTTCGACCTGGCCGTTTCCATCTGCGAAAAGTACAACGGCCCTTTCGCCAACATCATCCGCATCAGTCTGGAGAACCATGACCTACCCCGCGAAGAGATCAAGGAAACCCTTCTTGACCAGGGCCGCCAGGAGGTCCACCAGTTGGAAAAGGGGCTGGGGGTGCTGGAAACCATTGCCGGCGTGGCCCCACTGTTGGGACTGCTGGGCACGGTGCTCGGTATCCTGAAGGTCTTCAAGGTCATATCGATCATGGGTGTCGGCCAGGCGACGGCGCTGGCCGGCGGCATATCCGAGGCCCTGATCACCACCATCACCGGGCTTTTCATCGGCATCCCGGCGCTGGTGGCCTACAATTACTTCGCCAGCCGGGCCGAAGCGCTGGTGCTGGAGATCGAAAAATACTCCAACCGCCTGCTCAAAAAGATCTTCGCGTTCCAGAACGCAACGGTTGAGTGACGCCATGCAACTGCGAACCAGGCCGCGCCGCAAGGTGATCATCAATATCACGTCGCTGATCGACGTCATATTTATGCTGCTTTTGTTTTTCATGATTTCATCGACCTTTTTGGAGCAGCCGGGCATCAAGCTTGAGCTGCCTGCCGCAAAAACCTCCGCCAATACCGAACCGCACGAATATGCTCTCACCGTCGACAAAAAGGGGAATTTGTTTCTCAACCGCCAGCCTCTGGTAATGGCCGATCTCGAAGCGGAAATCCGCAAGGCCCTGCCGAAAATGAAAGACAGCGCCCTGGTGCTTCGGGCTGACCAGGAAATTTCCCATGGTTTTGTCGTCCGGGTCATGGACCTGGCCAAACGTGCCGGAGTCAAAAAGCTGATCATCGGCACCAAGCCCGAAAAATAAACTTGGGACGAACTCAGTGATTGGTGATTAGTGAATAGTGATTGGAAGGAAAAGACGTCAGAAGACAGAAGTCAGACGACAGATGACAGAAAACAGATAAAAGCATATTAATTTTATTCTTTTTCTTACTCTGTTCTCTGTCCTCTGACTTCTGTTTTCTTCCCCATCGCCCCTAACCTCTTTCTACTGTCTACTGACTACCAACTACTGTCTACCTAACTTTGTGATTCGTGATTGGAAAGAAATGACGTCAGACGACAGATGACAGAAAACAGATAAAAGCATATTAATTTTATTCTTTTTCTTACTCTGTTCTCTGTCCTCTGACTTCTGTTTTCTTGCCCATATCCCATAGCCTATAGCCTCTAGCCCCTACCTCATCCCTATCGCCCCTTGCCGTTTCCTTTGACACCCTGCCGTTGACATGTTACAATAAATTAGGGTATTCAACCGCAAAGCACCATGAAAAAACTGGAAGTAAACCATATCAGAAAAATCTTCCGCCAAAGGGCAGTGGTCGACGGCGTAAGCCTGGGTGTCGGGGCCGGAGAGATCGTCGGCCTGCTGGGGCCGAACGGCG
>DATKZA010000040.1:0-10570 GCA_035528155.1 Patescibacteria group bacterium
TTGTCATCGCTACCGAACTGGTAGGCCTTCATTTCGATGATATCCACCAGGCCGCTGAAATCGGGGCCCTTGCCGATCGGATAGTGCACCGCCACCACGTTCTTGCCGAAAACTGCGGTAAGAGAGTCGAAGACTTTGTCAAAATCGGTCAAGTCCTTGGTCAATTTATTGATCACGAACAACAGCGGCTTCTGCATGGAAGCCATGGCTTCAAAAAATTTCTCAGTCTGAACCTGAACGCCTTCTTGGGCTGAGACGACCATTATCCCGGTTTCCACGACACGCAACGTTACCATGGTCTCCCAGATGAAGTTGGCGAAACCGGGAGTATCGAGCATGTTGATCTTGATTTTATCCTTATAGGTATAAGCCAAGGCCGCCTGGATAGAAATTTTGCGGGCGATTTCCTCCTCGTCAAAATCGGTGACCGTGTTGCCCTGGTCCACCTTGCCCAGGCGGTTAACCATTTGGGTGTTGTAAAGCAGAGCCGATACCAGACTGGTTTTCCCACTCTGGCCGTGGCCGAGCACGGCCACGTTGCGTAAATTCTCGCTCAGTGTATCCTTCATGTTTTTCCTCCAGGTTTAATCTCGACAAGCAGTGAAAAATCGGCCACGGCGGTCAGCAGTTCATCAATGTGCTGAAGCAAAGCGATGCGGTTCTTGCGCAGAGGCATGTTTTTTTCCATCACCAGTATCTTTTCGAAAAATCGATCGATGATCGGTTTCATCTCCAGGATCTCCGAACTGGCCTGCAGATAATTCTTACTCATGATCAGGTCGTCAATGCGCGATTTGGATTCCTTGAAGACATCCGAAAGAATTTTCTCTTCCTTTTCTTTCAGCAGCCCCTCGGAAAATTTACAGCGCTCAGAATCGCTGCAGATGTTTTTTAAACGCCGGTGCAAGGCCGCCAGCGGTTCAATCATCCCGGAATCGATCAGTTTGACAATGGCCTTGGCCTTCAGGAACTTGTCACGGATGACCATGGTATCCTGGCCCATGACCGCGTTGACCACATCGTACCTGTATTTCAGGTAATCTTTCAGGTAGTTTTCCAGCCGGGCGGCGAGCAGTTCGCGGATGGTTTTGAAGTTCTGCTCAAGGTCGGCGTCATTTTTGGCGAAGTTGAGTACCGCCAAACGGATCAGCGGCGCCAAATCCAGGTCCAGTTCCAGGTCTATGACGATCTTGATGACGGCATTGGCGTCGCGGCGTATGCCGAAGGGGTCCTTGGAGCTGGAAATCTTGATGCCCTTGCCGACAAAACCGGCGATATTGTCCATGCGGTCGGCAATGGAAAGGATCCCGGCACCAAGGTTTTCCAACTTTTCGTCCGTCAGGCCGCGCGGCTTGTAGTGCCCGTATATGGCCTTCCATACCGTTTCATCTTCACCTGCCGCCTGGAGATACAAACCGCCCATGATCCCCTGCAAGGAGGGGAATTCGCGCACCATTTTGGTCAGCAGATCATTTTTGCAGTTGAAGGCCGCCTTATGTAGTTTGGAGCGCAATGCCCCGTTCTGGGTCTCGTTGACCAACAGATCGACCAAGGCGGCCAGCCGCTCCACTTTCTCAAAATAGGTTCCCAACTCTTTCTGGAACGTGACGTTTTTCAGCAATTGCTTCAGGGCAAAATAATCTTCCTTGCGATCAATTTCCCAGAAAAACTGGGCATCTTCAAACGCGGCCTGAATGACCTTTTCATTGCCGCGGCTGACTTTTTTGTTTTCATCGGGGATATTGGCCACACCGACGAAATGATTGGTTAGCTTTCCTGAGTGGTCGGCCACCGGCAGCAACTTCTTTTCGTGGGTCATGAAGGTGGTGATGATCTCCGTGGGGAGACCGAGGTACTTAGTATTGAAACTGCCGCTGAACACCACCGGGTATTCATTGCTGTACAGGTAATAATTCAGCATTTCGTCGTCCAGTTTCACTTTGCATTCCAATTCTTCTTCGATGTCAAGGATCTCGGCGAGAATTTTGCTTCTTCTCTCCTCTTCCTTGAGGATGATGAAATTCTTGCTCAAGCCCTGGATATAATCCTTGAAGCAATTCACTTCAAAATATGAGTCGGATAGCAGCAGGTGTCCGAACACCTTGTTACTCGATTTTACCCCGGCAAATTCGACATCCAGGGGTTTGTTGTTGAACAAGATCAAAATATTCTTGATCGGCCGGATGAAGGGCTGCCGTGACTCGTTCCAGACCATGGTTTTAGTGAAAGTCAAACCGGCCAGGATGGCAGGGATCCCTGCCGTGAGCAGAGCGGCCACGTCACTCCCACCACCAGCCCGGGTGATGCCCAAATATTTGCCCTTGGGGGTGTCGATCTCCACCACATCGGTCAGCTTGACCTTCTGGAATTCGCAGAATTTTTTCAGGGCCACGGTCGGCAATCCCTGATCGTTCAATGCGATGCGTTTGGCCGGACCCAGCACGGTCTCTTCCTTGTTCGCCGTTTTCTCGGGGACCTTGGCGATGTGCACCATAAGGCGGCGGTTGCTGGCAACGCACTCGATGTCACCATGGGCGATTTGATCCTGGTCGAGCCGGGCCAAAAAAAGATCGCGCAGCTGATCGCGGATGCCGCTGACGGCAAGAGCCGGGATCTCTTCGACTCCCAATTCAAAAAGTAGATCAGCCATGGTTTTCACCTTCCGTCTGCATGACATATTTCTGGGCGATACGGGCCGCCAGGTTGCGCATGATACCCATCAGCGCTGTGCGCTCGGCCACGGAAATGGCCTTGCGGGCGTCCAGGATGTTGAAGGTATGGGAGCATTTCAACACGTAGTCATATGCCGGCAGGAACAGGTTGTGGTCTAAAAGTCTTTCGGCTTCCTTCTGGTACTGCACAAACAGGTCGCGCAGCATATTGATATCAGCCAGTTCAAAATTGTATATGGAAAATTGCCGTTCTTCCTCGAGCTTCAAATGGGCATAGGAAACCTTGTTGCCCCAATCCAGTTCATAGAGATTGCTTTTTCCGTCAAGGAACATGGCCAGGCGTTCCACACCATAGGTGATCTCCAGGGAATTGGGATTGAGTTCGATGCCCCCGGCCTGTTGGAAATAAGTGAACTGGGTAATCTCCAGCCCATCGCACATCACCTGCCAGCCAACGCCCCAGGCCCCCAGCGAAGGCGAAGCCCAGTTGTCATCATCGAATTTGATATCATGGATGCGGATGTCGACGCCGAGATAGATCAAACTGTCCAAAAACAGCAGCTGCCCGTCGACCGGCACCGGCTTCAGGATGACCTGGAACTGGTTGTGTTTCTGCACACGGTTGGGGTTTTGGCCGTAGCGGCCGTCATCGGGACGGCGCGCCGGTTGCCAGTAAGCCACCTGCCATGGTTTTTTGCCCAAAACCCGGAAAAAAGTGTCCGGGGTCATGGTCCCGGCTCCGACCTCGCTGTCGTAGCCGGAGGCGATGTAACATCCCCTCTCGGCCCAGAATTCCTGAAGTTTTAAAATCACGTTTTGAACGCTCAAATGTTCTCTCCCCTGCGCCATTTTAAGACCGGTTTACGGGCTGCCAGCGTTTCGTCCAGGCGGCGCACCGGGGTTTGCACCGGTGCCTGGCGCAGCAGTTCGGGATTTTCCCGGGCTTCACGGATGATGGTGTTCATGACATTGATAAATTCGTCAAGGGTCTCTTTGCTCTCGGTCTCGGTCGGTTCGATCATCATGGCCCCATGCACGATGAGCGGAAAATAGATGGTGAAAGGATGAAGTCCGTAATCAAGCAATCTTTTGGCGATGTCCAGCGTTTTGACCGGCAGGTCCTTATCGGAAAAAACAACTTCGTGGAGGGAAGGAGCGGGATAAGGCAGGTCCAGGACTCCTTCCAGTTTTTTACGAATATAATTTGCGTTCAATACGGCGTCTTCGGCCACGCGCCTGATATTTTCCCGGCCCAGGGCCAGCAGGTAGGCCAAGGCCCGCACCATGACAAGGAACTGGCCGTAAAAATTCTTCACCCTGCCGATGCTACGGGGATCGTCGTACACCACTTCGTATCGATCCTTGTTTTTCTTGACCCGAGGTAAGGGCAGGAAAGGCAGCAGATGGGCCGCCACGCCGACCGGTCCTGACCCCGGACCGCCACCGCCATGGGGAGTGGCAAAGGTTTTGTGCAGGTTGAGGTGCATGACATCGACCCCGAGATCGCCCGGGCGGACGATCCCCAGCAGGGCATTCAGGTTGGCGCCGTCCATGTAGAGCAAAGATCCATTGGCATGGAGCGCATCGGCAATGGCATTGATGTTGGATTCGAATATCCCCAGGGTATTGGGATTGGTCATCATCAAGGCGGCCACATCGGGCTTGAGGTGGGCGCGTAGCTCCTCGATGCCAATGATGCCCTGGACGTTGGAGGGGATCTCACGGATCTCGTAGCCGGCGAAATGGGCCGAGGCCGGGTTGGTGCCATGGGCAGAATCGGGGATCAGCACCACTTTGCGCGCATCGCCTTTTTCCTGCAGGTATTTGCGAATGATCAGCATGCCAGTGAATTCGCCGTGGGCGCCGGCCGCCGGGTTCAGGGTGAAACCGGCCAGGCCGGTAAGGGACACCAGCCATTCCTCTAGCTGGGCCATGATCTCCAGGTTGCCCTGCACCAGGTCATGGGGCGTATAGGGATGGGCCTGGAGCTCATCGGCAGCAGCCAGCTTCTCATTGATTTTGGGATTGTATTTCATGGTGCACGATCCCAGCGGATAAAAGCCGGCGTCGACCGAATAATTCAGCCGGGCCAGGGCCATGTAATGGCGTACGATCTCCACCTCGGAAACTTGCGGGAAATCGGCGATATCGACGCGGCGATCAGCCGCGGCGATGACGGCTTCCGCCGGCACGTCGGCTTCATGCAAACCGCAGCCGACCTTCCCGTCCCGGCTCAATTCAAAAATCAGTTTGGGTAAGGCAGTCATGCGCATTCTCCCATCGCGGCCAGCAGACGGTCGATGGCCTTGCGGTCATGGAGCTCGCTGAAGGCGAGCAGCAGGCGGTTCTGCCAGGCCGGATCGAACCAGGTCAAGGGCACTCCGGCCAGGATCCCCTTCTTCTTCAGCGCTTCCAGAAAATCGGCAGCATGGCCATTTTTCACTTCTATCAGCACTTCGTTATAAAAATTCTCAGGGTAAACAACTTTGATCTGTTTCAAACGGGCCGCGGCAGCAGCGAAATAAGCAGCATTGAGATGACATGTTTTGGCAGCCCTGGCCAGGCCGGTTTTGCCCATGACGGCCAGGTACATGCCGGCACGCATGGCGCACCAGGCTTGGTTGGTGCAGATATTGGAAGTCGCTTTTTCACGCTTGATATGCTGTTCACGGGTCGAAAGGGTCAACACATATCCCCGTTTCCCGTCCAGGTCAACGGTCTGCCCCACCAGGCGCCCCGGCAGCTGCCGGAGGAATTCCTCGCGCGCGGTGAGGAAACCCAAGTAGGGGCCGCCGAAACCAAGGGGCAGGCCAAAACTTTGGGCCTCGCCCACCACCAGGTCGACGCCGCAATCGGCGGGGGGAACCAGATAGGCCAGGGACATGGCTTCGCTGACCACCTGAACGGCAAACGCCTGGCGCTCATGCGCAGCCGCCGCAATAGCGCGGCTATCCTCGACCACACCCAGGAAATTGGGCGACTGGAAGACAAAAGCGGCCGTGGTGTCGTCGAGCTTGGTACCCAAGTCCTTTCCATCTACCCGGCCGCTCTTTTCATCCACGGCGACGGTCAGCAATTCGATAGGCAGGTTCTGCACGTAGGTACGGATGATTGCCATATATTCGGGATGCAGGTTGGCGGCCAGCAGCACGCGGTGCCGCCCCGATTTGCGCACGGCCAGCAGCACGGCCTCGGCCGCGGCCGTTCCGCCGTCATAGAGCGAGGCATTGGCCACGTCCAGGCCGGTCAGCATGGTCATCATGGTCTGGTATTCGAAGATCGCCTGCAGGCTGCCCTGGCTGACCTCGGGCTGGTAAGGGGTGTAGGGAGTCAGGAACTCCCCCCTGGAGCTGAGATAAGAGACCACCTCGGGGATGAAATGGGCGTACGCCCCCGCTCCCAGGAAGCTAAGGTGATCGGAAAAAGAATTTTTCCGGCCCCATTCCTTGAAAGTGGAGACCAGTTGCGGCTCACTCAGCGCCGCAGGGAATTTGTTCAGGGAGGGATAGCATTTCCCTGAGGGCAGGCAGGAAAAAAGATCTTTCACATCGGTGATGCCGATGGTTTTCTTCATTTCCTCCCTTTCAGGGTCGGTCAGGGGTAGATATCTCATCACTTACTCCCCGCTGATGCCCTTCAGGTATTCTTCGTATTTTTTTCCATCCATGAGTTCTTGCAATTCGGATGCCTGGGTCATGCTGATCTTGAAGATCCAACCGCCGGCAAACGGTTCCTGGTTGATTAATTCCGGGGTGCTGTTCAAATTCTGGTTCACTTCGGTGATTTTTCCAGAAACCGGGGCGTACACATCGGAGACGGCCTTGACCGATTCGATGTTGGCGACGGGATCGCCCTTCTTTAATTCCTTGCCCACGGCCGGCAAGTCAACGTAAACCACGTCTCCAAGTTCATGCTGGGCATAATCAGTGACCCCGACCACTACCATGTCTCCTTCAACCTTCAGCCATTCGTGATCTTTGCTAAAAAGCAGATTTTCCTGAGCCATGAGAACCTCCTACTTATTTCTTTTATAAAACGGTGTTTCCACAACTTTGGCGGCAGTCATTTTTTCACGGATGCCGATCTGGAAATCGCTTCCCACTTCTGATTGTTCCAGGGGCAGGTAGGCCATGCCAATTGATTTTTTCAGGAAGGGAGCGAAGGTCCCGGAAGTAACGGCGCCGAATTCTTTGCCCTGAACGAAAACGGGATACCCATGGCGGGCGATCCCTTTGTCCAGCAGCTCGAAACCGACCAGCTTGCGGCGGATACCCGCTTCTTTTTGCCTGGCCAAGGCTTCCTGGCCGATGAACGGCTGCTCTTTTTTTAATTTCAATATCCAGGCCAGGTCAGCTTCCAGAACGGTATGACTGTCGTCAATATCATTTCCGTAAAGGGCCATTTTGGCTTCCAGGCGCAGGGTATCGCGCGCCCCCAGGCCGGCGGGCAGAGCATCATACTTCTCCCCTTTCTCGGCCAGATTCAGAAACAATTTACTGGCCGTTGCCGCATCCGAACGGAAGTAGATTTCGAAACCGTCCTCGCCGGTATAACCTGTGCGCGACACAATGGCTTCCAATCCCTGAACCCGGCCCATGGCGAAATGGTAATAAACCATGGCCGCCAGGTCGCAATCGGTGAATTCCTGCAGGAGTTTTTCGGCCACCGGACCCTGGATGGCGATCTGGGAATACTCATCGCTGCGATTCTCTATCTGAACAGCGTAACGGGCGCTGTGCTTCTTCATCCACTGGAAATCCTTTTCGAGGTTGGCGGCATTCACCACCAGCAAGTACTCGTTCTCATTCATCATGTAGACCAGCAGGTCGTCTACAAAACAGCCGTCCTCGGTCAGCAGCCCCGCGTACTGGATCCTGCCGGGCTGCAGCTTGGAAGCGTCGTTGGAGATCAGGTTCTGCACGGCTTTCAGCGCCTCCCGGCCGCGGAACCAGATCTCACCCATATGGCTGACGTCGAAAATCCCCCCGGTGGTGCGCACGGCCATGTGCTCGGTATTTAAACCGGCATATTGGACCGGCAGGTCCCAGCCGCAGAACTCCACCATTTTTCCTTTGAGAATGTAATGCGCCTCATTGATTTTGGTTTTTTTCATTTTCGACTCCCAAAAGTAAATATTAAAAATAACACAGCCGCCGATAAAAAGCAAGTAAAAACCAGGGTTTGACAAGGCTTTGTTTGCAGTATATAGTAAAAATTCGCTGAAAAAAGAGAAAAAATGCGTCTATCTCAACTCAAGGAATTCATCAACCAAACAGCCATGTCGCTCCAGGAAGCACGCAGCGCTCGTTCTTTTCTACCCTCTTTTCCGGTTCTCCTGCAAAAGTATTTTTCCTGCCGGCGCTGCATACTGTATTACAAGGAAGCCGAAGGCAATGTCTTCCGGCCCTACAGCGGTGACGGCAAGGAGACAGGGCTGCCGCTTATAAGTGAAGAGGCCAATTTGATCGAAAGTTTCACCGGCCGCAGCGAATTTCTTTTGGCTGACTCCCAAAATCGAATGTATTTCGACCTGTTCAACCGTGACAACGATGATTTCTTTGCCAAGAATTCACTGAACTTGGTCATACCCCTGCACGCGCGCAAGTATTTCCGAGGTCTGCTGCTGGCTTCCATGAATGCCGCGGACCGCAAATCAGTTTCTATTTTGGCCGAAGCCGTGCAAACGGCAGCGCTCATGTTCATTCCCCAGATCGAAGCCGAACAGATGGAATATGAAAATGACAAAAATTATTACCGGCTGTTCAAATTCGATCGCTTGGTCTTGCTGGGACAAATGGCGGCCTCCCTGGCCCATGAAATGCGAACACCTCTGACCACCGTTCTTTTTGAACTCGCAACCATGAAGAAACAGCTGCCGGCCGACGAAAAGATCACCAGCACCTACGAAACGATCAATCGCGAGATCGCCAGGGCCAACCAGATGATCGAATCCCTGTTGGTATTTTCCAAATTCAAGGACCTGCACATCATCCCCATTTTCCTGCGCGAATTTATAGAACGCACGTTGCAGGAAATTCCGGCTAATAAAATCTCCTCCCGGGTAACTGTCCAGGTTCAGGCTGAAAAAGAGATCCAGGTTTCCAGCGACGGCAACCGCTTGAGACAGGTTTTCATCAATGTTCTGTTCAATGCCTTGGAGGCCCTGAGCAATCAGAAAAGCGCTGCCATCCAAATCCGCATTTACAGCGAATACAAGGATCTGCCCAAGAACATCCGCCATATCATCGCTATATCCGATAATGGTCCGGGCATACCCGACGCAATCAAGGACAGGGTGTTGGAACCCTTTTTCACAACTAAAAAAGAAGGCACCGGACTGGGATTGTACATTTCATACAGCATCATGAAAACCTTGAAGGGCGACCTGGAAATCCACAGTTCCGGACAAGGTACCCGGGTCAACCTGATCCTGCCCTCGAGGTGAACATGGAAATCCAAAGACACATATTGCTGGTCGAAGATGACAAGCCCCTGCGTGAAGCACTTGACAAATTCCTTGGCCAGAATGGTTTTCAGGTGACGCAAAGCGCTTGCCTGGCCGATGCCAAGCAGCAACTGGAAGCGAATTCTTTTGACCTGGTTCTCCTGGACCTGACCCTGCCCGACGGCAACGGTCTGGATATCCTGGAAAGGTTTTCCCGGCATTACCCCAACCGCATGGTGGTGCTGACCGGGACCGGTTCCATAGAAACTGCAGTACTGGCGATGAAAAAAGGCGCGCACGATTTTCTGCAAAAACCGGTCAACCCGGAATTGCTGCTCATCACGCTTCATCGTATTTTCGAATTCATCCAGGCCCGCAGCGATTGCCAGGACCTCAAACAGGAGATCAGCAGCGTGGCCGGCTTCGAAAAATTCACATTCAACAGCAGGATCATGGGTGAACTGATCCGCACGGCCAGCTCATACGCGGCCACAGCCCACACCATCCTGATCAGCGGCGAAACCGGCACGGGCAAGGAGTTGATGGCCCAGGCCATCCATGCCTGCTCCCGACGCAAAAACCAGCCGTTGCTTTCCGTCAACTGCGCCTCAATTCCGGAAAACCTGGCCGAATCGGAATTGTTCGGATACAAAAAGGGCGCATTCACGGGCGCCTACGCGGATTCGCCCGGCAAATTCGTCCTGGCCGACCACGGTACGATTTTTCTGGATGAGATCGGCGAACTGCCGCCCAATATCCAGGCCAAACTCCTGCGCGTCCTGGAAAACGGCGAAGTCACCCCCCTGAAAAGTAAAAATCCCGTCCGTGTCGATATCCGCGTCCTGGCCGCCACCAACAAGGAATTGGAAGACGAGGTCAGGCAAAAGCGCTTTCGCGCCGACCTCTTTTACCGCATAGACGAACTGAAGATCCACATCCCGCCCCTGCGGGAAAGAAAAACCGATATCGTCCCCATGGCTGACCATTTCCTGCGCATTGCCAACCTGGCCAATTCAAGGCCTATATCCGGCATCAGCGTTGAAGCACAGCACCTGCTGACCGACTATTCATGGCCGGGCAATGTGCGCGAATTGAAAAATACCGTTTTCAAGGTCTCTGCCTCCGGCCACCATGCCCTGATCCGGCCCGAACACCTGCCGGTCAATATCCTCCAGCCTGGAAAAATTGCCGGCGGCGATGATCGCGCTTTCAGCCTGGCCGAAATAGAAATCACTCATATCCAAAAAGTCCTGCGCCGGACCGACCAAAACCATACCTTGGCGGCCGAGATCCTGGGCATTTCGCGCTCATCCCTTTACCGCAAAATAACGGAATGGCAAAATAAAAAAAAGTCCGGCAGAAAATATCAATTTAGAAATTTCAAATAAAGGTCCTTGATATCCATTTCCTTCAGATCGGCGGCCGCGGCCTCAAACATCAAACGGCCGTTCTT
>DATKZA010000041.1:0-27252 GCA_035528155.1 Patescibacteria group bacterium
CTTATTTTGCGCAGAATTATTTACTGCGGGTCACGATGGATTTGCTAAAGAAGGCAGGGGGCAATATTTTGCCCCCTGCCCTTGAACAATACTTTTTTATACTCCCGACACGACCACGTTCTCGAAAACCAGGCTGGGGAAGCGGAAGGAAGAGTAGAGGAAGGGGTCGTTGGCCACTTCGATGAGCTTGTGCCAGAACTTCAGGTGGTTGTCGGCGATGTTCATTTCGGCCACGGCCTGCACCGGCTCGCCGTTCTCGAACAGCTGGCCGGTAATACCGATCGAGGCGTCGCCGGTAGTCGGGTTGGAGTTGCCGCCGATAAAGCCGCTGACCAGGATTCCGCGGCCCAGGTCTTTCATGATCTCCTTGACCGGGCGCTGACCCGGGGGGATGAGCAGGTTGGACGGTCCGCCCGCAGTGGGTTCCCACTCCAGCTTGCGGCTGTAATACCAGTCGACGAAAAATTCCTTCAACATCCCGGCCTCGATCATGACCCTCTTTTGGGCGGTGAGGCCGTCGTTGTCGTACAGGCGGCTGCCCAGGCCCTTGGGGATGAACGGATCGTCGACCAGGGTGAGATGCCGGCTGCCAACCGCCTGGCCTTTCTTGTCGGCCAGGAACGACCGTTTTTGCTGGATGCTGCGGCCGAACATGGCGCCGAGGAATCCTCCGAAGAGGCGGCCCACGTTCTGGTTCTCGATGATGATGGGCAGGGTCTCGGTCTTGATCTTTTTGGCCCCCATCAGGTCCAGGGTGCGCCGGGCGGCCCGGGCGCCGATCTCTTCCGGGCTGGGCAGGTCGCGGCGGCAGACGGTCACCGCGTAGCTGTAGCCGTTGGGCCGGCGGTCGCCGGCGTCCTGGGCTGTCATCTGGGTGACGGCCGCGTAGTAAGTCCCCCGGCTATAACCTTCGAAACCGTTGCTGGCCACCATAACCGATTCCTGGTTGCCGTCCTCCTCCTGGGCCGTGACCGAGATCACCTTGTCGCCGCCGGCCTGCAGGCAGGCATTCTCCATGGCCTTGGCCAATTCGTGGCGGTTTTCCGGCGTGAAGGACGCATAGGCGGCATCCGCGAGTTCGAGGTCCATTTCAGCCCGGCCCTGGCAGTATTTCGGGTCGGGAAGGGTACGGTAGGGATCTTCGGCCAGAAGCCTGGTGGCGGCCACGGCGTTGGCCAGGAAATCCCGCAGAGCTTCCTTCCTCAGGTCGGAAGTGCTCTGGTTGGAATAACGGCCGTTGACGAAAACCCGGACATTGAGGGCCTTGGTGGAGGCCTCCTTGATGTTTTCCGGCCGGCGATCGCGGTAACTGACCTCAACGGAACGGTTGCTGTCCAGGTTGACCATGCAGGCGTCGGCGCCGGCCACCTTGGCGGTTTTGACCACCCAGGCACACAATTCTAACATTTCCTTGTTCATTTCCTATTCTCCTTTGCTCACGACCTGACGCCGCCGACAGTCAGCGACTTGACCAGGCACGAAGGTTGTCCGAAACCGCAGGGAACGGCCTGCCCGCCTTTGCCGCAGGCGCCGGTGCCGCCCTGGAACAATTCCAGGTCATTGGCCACCATGGCGATGTTCTGCAGCATTTTGGGGCCGTTGCCCATGATGTTGATATCCTTGATCGGGGCGCCGAGCTTGCCGTCCTCGATCATCCGTCCTTGAGAAACATAGAAAGCGAAATCGCCCTCGCCGATCTTCACCTGGCCGTTGCTGACATTCTGCACGTAGATCCCCTTGCCGGCGGCGCGGATCACGTCCTGGGGATCGGCCGGGCCGGCCAGCATGAGCGTGTTGCGCATGCGCGGCTGCACGTAGTGCTGGTAGCTTTCGCGGCGGCCGTTGCCGGTGGGTTTCACCTTGTAGTACCGGGCTGAAATCCGGTCATGCATGTAACTCTTCAGCATGCCGTTCTCCACCAGTACCGTCCTCTGGCCCGGGATGCCCTCGTCGTCGAAGTTGATGGAGCCCAGCATGCCGGGGATGGTGCCGTCATCGATGATGGTCACAAAAGGCTCGGCCACCTTTTTGCCGATCATGGTGCAGTAGGTCGACGTTTTCTTGCGGTTGAAATCGGCTTCCATGCCGTGGCCGATGGCTTCATGCAGCAGGACGCCCGTCACTCCTGGTCCCAGGACCACCGGCATTTCCCCGGCCGGCGGCTGCACAGCGTCGAAAAGCAGCAGGGTATCAGCGACAGCCTTGGCGGCGATGGCCTCGACGGCAGCCTGCGAGAAATAGGAAAAATCCCGGCGCCCGCCCAGGTTCCAGCCCGCCTGCTCCCGCCTGCCATCCTTTTCCGCGACAACCGCTGCCGTGAGGTAGTCGCGCGGCTGTAAATCTTCGGCCTTGACGCCGTCCGAGGTGACCACCATGATGCGTTTCTGCTGGTCATGAAAGGTGGCATTGACTTTGACCACCAGCGGCGAAAGGGCGAAACACTTTTTATTGACTCCCTGGACCAGGGGCAGTTTCGCGGTCAAAGGCACGTCGGTCAGCAGTTTTTTCAGGGGATAATGATTGGCGGTTTTCAGCCAGGCGAATTGCTTGGCCGGCTCGGTTTTGCCCCCGGCGGCAATGGTGGCGGCGATGGCGGCGGCATTGAGCATCGCCTTCTCATCCAGTTCCTGGGTAAATCCGTAGCCAACCTGGTCGCCCTTGACGGTGCGGATGCCCACTCCCAGCGCCACATCGCTGTAGGCGCGGCTGACCTTGCCGTCCTCCAGAACGATCCAGTTGCCGATGGTATGCTCGAAATACAGGTCGGCGTAGTCACCGCCCCTGGCCAGCGCCGCGGCCAGCACTTTCCGGCACAGGGCATCGCTGATGCCGAATTCCCGTTCGAAATACCCGGGCTTTTCGGCGCCCAGCAGGTGCTGCCAGCCGCCGGCAAGGACCGGCACGGCGGCGGCGGCACCGGCCGTAGTTTTCAAAAAAGAACGCCTGCTCATTTCAGCCATGAAAACCTCCTCGATTTTTTTTTCAATGAAATTGCCTAAAGCAATCCTATATTATATATAGACGTTTTTTTCAGCAAAAAGTTTTCCTCAAAGCAAAAAAAGTCGCTGGCCAGCCCTGAAATGAGTTATTATCCGTGAAAAAATCGGAACAATGGCTAATTCATATTCAATCCGAAAAGTCCCAAAAAATCGGTGGTATGGCTCCGAAATCCAATAAATTAAATGATCCGGTTGCTAAAGATTTCGACTGTGATAAAATTTCCTTGAGAGTCAGTATCTCCGCCAATCACTGTTGCCCAATCATTCCAGATTCTTGATCTCCTCGCGGCTTTCCACCTCGAAAAACCTGTATTTTTCATAAACCTGGCGCAGGCGGCCGAATTCAACATTCCGCTTTCGATTTTCCAGATGAAACAAAGTTATAGAAGTCCGCGGCTGTTCAGTATATTTTTTATTAGGTGCATTCTTTGGATCTCCCATCTCTTTTGTGACAAGGCTCTTGTCGAATTCATAGGTTTCGACAAACTCGGTCTCGGAGGGGAAGCGCAACCCGTCATGCTCGGCCAGGTACCAGTGGGTCACGGAAAGATCAAGCCGGGCCGATATTTTGCGAGCCGCCTCCTCGAGGGACTTGATCCCGGCGATTCCCTGCGGACTCATTTCGATCTTGAGCACCGACCCGTCGGACTCGTCGATCCACACTTTCCCCTGTGCGATCTCCCCGACGTTCGGGTCACGCGGCAACACTTCAACTACTTGGCAATGGCGGTTCTTCAGCTTCTTGCGCCCGGCCGGCAGGAAGCGGTACTTGTGGCGGTTCTCTGCTGCCAACAGGGTCACGGGCATGAATATCGAATAGCGGGAGGAAAAGCGCGTCTCCAATGAGGCGTTCTTCCTGTCCGCCTCGAGCCCCGCCGCCCGGATCAGCCGCCGCTGTTCCCTGATCACGCCGCCGGTCCCGGTGATCTGGTAGTCATATTCCCAGCGTCTCTCAACCGGTTCCACCTGCTGCTTCAGCGGGTTGCGCTCCAGCACCTTCTCATCCACCTTTTCCAGGCAGTAGAAACGGAACGCCGCCTCCTTCAGCTTGCGGCAATAGCCGGCGGCTTTTTCCAGAACAGATGCCAACTCGGCCGGCAGCGGCTTTTCATCAATCACCGGAGCCAGGGAAGGGGGAGGCGGCGGCGGAAGGATCTCTACCTCCTTTTCGGCGCGGGCCTTGTTGTTGGACAACAGGTCCTCCACCTCGGCTTTCACCAGGTAGCGCCCCGGGGCGGGAAAGTTTAGTGCCATCTCCACGTCCACGGCGGGTTCCGTGGGCAGTATCTCTTTTTCGGCGGACAACGCCGCCCCGCTTTCTACCTCGGCCCGGACATTGACCCTCAGCCTGCCGGTAAGGCCCGCGTCGCCGTACATCCTCTGGAAGTCACTCAGCGAGATTTTCAATTTCCCATCCAGCCACTCCGTCGCTTGGATTTTCAAAGGAAACAAGTCGCCCAGCGTCAGCTTGCGCGAATAGACCGCCTTCAGGCCCGGACGGTTCATTGCGACACTGATATCGCGTTTCCGATCTTTGCCCTCGGCGGGCTTGTAGGTGAGAATATAATAAATGTCTTCGCTCGCGGCCGCCTTTTGCAGGGCCTCGCTCAGCCGTGTCGTGTTGCTTACCCGGCCGCCGGTATCGGCGCTGATCTGGCGGAAGGTCCCTTCCCAGGAAGAGAAGATCGGCCGCCATAGCAGGTGCTCACCGGTCAGGGTCTCGCCGGCGGCATCGCTGAGGAATAGATGGTAAGTGGCGTTGGCGCCGACGAACAGCGGCCGCAGGTCGCGCAAATATCCGATCACGTCGCTGCTAAGATTGATTTGCTGTTCCGTCTCATCCATGAAGCGCTCAAGTTCGGCTTTGACCTTCCCTGGCACCTCGACGAAAAGCCGCCCGGAGCGGTCCAGCAACGGCAGCCGCTCATTCTGCAGAAACACCAGCACCCATTTCTCGGCCTCCACCGCTTTCAGCGCACCGGCCAGGCGCTCCAACCAGCGCGGATAACCTTTCAGCCGTGCCATTCGGTATTCGTTCAGCGCTCCTTTATAACGTTCCTTAAACAGATCCAGTAAAGGTTCTCTATATTTACTCCCTGCTTCCTCCTGTTCCTCCTGTTTTTTTTTCGCCGCTAGGAGGGTGCCCGCTTCAAAGACAAGGGAATTATAATAGTCAGCCGCGCTTCTTTCCAGTTCACTGACCAGTTTCGTCTTGTCGAGCTTTTTCTTTTTCAGCTCCTCGGCCATCCCGGCAAAAAAAACGGCTATCTTCTCCTTGTCTCCACCGGGAGATGACACCTCGATCACCCGCTCGCCGTCACTCAGGATCACGCGGTCGCCGACGCGGTAGATCTTTGATAGGAAATACTCCCAGGCCTTGGGCCACTCCCGGCTCTCTTCGTTGAACCAGAGCATGAACAGGAAGAGACGCGGGCGGCTGGCAACGGCCGTCGAGACGCCGGCAGGACCTTCTGGTTGGGCCAGGGAGCGCCGCAGCTCGCGGCAGTAGTTGATCTTTATTTTTTTCCCATCTTCAAACAAGGTAAAATCCCCGGCATTCAGTCCAGCCACCGGCTTCCCACCCGAAAACACCCGCACCAGTATTTCCTGATTGATCACCTCGATCCGTTCATGGACCTGTTCCTGGCCGAAAATGCCAATATTCATTAATATAAAAGGTAAAAACAATAAAATGACCTTTCTTTTTTTCATAGAGATTCCTTTTTTCTGATTTTAATGATAATCAATAAAGATTATAAAAATGCTATGCCAATAACACATGCTTCCCGCATAAAATAATAGTAATTCTAATAAATAAACATTTCAATAAGGAAAATCCTTATTTTGAGCAAATGAATGAGATCCTGGGTTATTTCATTTAAAATACTCAAGCGGAACTGGAAGGAAGATGCCTACTTCAGCGGTTCGTAGGCGGGGCGGGGCTTGGCGTTGTCGCAGCATTCGGCCACCAGGCGCAGGTAGTCGGCCGGCGGCTTACGGATATAGATGCCAATCTCCCGGGGTTTCACTTCATGCTGGTCGGATGATTCACACGCCCAGCGGATCTCGCCGTCGAGAAATATAGAGTCCTGTCCGACCGCCAGCGCGATGCGCACCTTGTGATTGAGAGAGGGATACTGCACGGTCTGGATGCCGATGCCGTGCTGGGAAACATCCTGGCTGAAACCCGGGTGCATCTCCTCGCCGCACTTGCAGAGCACAAGTTTGCGGAAATCAATGCGTTTTTCTTCTCTTTTTTTTATCATGGTGCTCCCCTCTTTTTCTAAGTATATATATATTAAATTTCAGAAATTTTCAATCAGGAAAACCGGTCATTCTATTTTCAGGTCGCGGCCTTCGATAAAACCGGGTTTTTCAATGCCGAAAGCGGCCAGCACGGTCGGCGAAATATCGATCAGCCCCGGGTCTTTTTCACCGATCCTGTGGTTGCAGAAGAATACGCCTGGGATCTGGTCACGGGTAAAAGCATGGTCACCGCTCCACATGCGGGTATTGTCGGAAAATACCTCCTCTCCGACGTAATTCACCGCCGATTCCCAGGATACGCGGTAGCCGACGGTATATCCGACCACGATATCGGGGGCGTTGACCGTGTAGGGTCCGCGATAGATCTCTTCGCGGATAAAGGCCGACTTGACGGCGTTTTTTTTGTGCTTTTCGTCCACCACCTTCACCAGCTTTTCCCTGATCTCTTTTTTCAGCGCCTCGGCCTCGGCGCCGGGATTGACAATGCCCTGGCCTTCCCGGCCCTTGAGGTTGAGGAAGACGCCGTTCAGGCCCTGGCCGTAGGCCCGCGAGCGGCTCCAGTCCACGTCGGCATACCATTTGCCGCTTGTTTCCTTGCCATCGTTCAGGACAAGGTAACCTTCCTTGTGCAGCCAGGTGTTCAGGTTGAAACCGCGATTGAAAGCGTTGAAGCCATGGTCGGAGACGATCATCAGCAGGTCATGCGGGCGCATTTTTTTATAAAGTTTTTCCAGAAAAGCGTCCATGCGCCGGTAGCTTTCCAAAATGGACCCGGTCACCAGCGGATCGTTGCTGGGCCTGGGCGCCGGCGAGCCGGAATCGGGCAGGTAGCGCCAGAACATGTGCTGGATGCGGTCGGTGGTTTCAAAAACCTGGATAACCAGTCCATCCTTGATCTTGGCCAGGGTGTTGAAAAAGATCTTTTCCCTCTCCTCCTGGGTACGATAAACCTGGTCGATGAAGTTTTTTTCAGACAGGACGCGCTCGTTCAGCGACCAGGTATCTTCGGCCATGCCCAGGGTGGCGAACGGACCCAGCAGCTTGGCCAGGTAAACCGAGAATATTTTTGGATGAGAAACCGGCATGGACGGCTTTTCCGGGTCGATGTTGATCGGCGACAGGTAGAGCTTCAAGGGTTCGAGGTCTTCCAGCACCCATTGGGCGATACCGGCCACCCCGATCAGTCCGGCCTTGAAATCCAGCTTGACCCAGGGGGACAATTGGTTCTGCCGCAGCTTGATCCTTTCCTTGCCGACCGCGATCTCAACGCTCTTGTTTTCGCGATCCAGGGTCAGGGTAAAGGGAATCTCCAGCGGTGGGTTGCCCTTGCGAAAAGGGTGCCCGGGTCCCTTGATCCTGCCGCTGAAACAATCGCCGCCCAGGGGCTGCAGGGATTCAAACACACCGTCGGAAATGTCGTAATTTTCGGCCGGGCCGTCGGAATAGAAACTAAAGCTCCCTTGCGTGCCGCGCAGATCCGGCGTACCCAGGCCGGACAGCATGGAACCATAGAATTTTTCCGGCGGGAAAGTGAAGGGCATGCGCAACACTGAAGCATAGATGCCCTTGCTGCTGACGATCTTCCAGAAGCTCTGGCTCTTGCGCTTCAGTTCGATCTTGGGGCTGCCCAGAGGGATCACCCAGTTGCCGATCGTCAGGTTGCGACGCGGCGGGATGATGTCGGAACCGGCCATTTTGGGCATATAGGTGGCCCGGTCGGTGGTTAGAAAGTCGAAAATATTGTGCTTGCCGGGATTGACGCCGGTGGTGAAAGTGGACCAGGCTACGGGCGAGATCGGCGGTTCGGTGCTCCACAGCGGTGAGAAGGTCCCCTCCTTGACCAGCTTATCAAAATTGGGGAACTTGTGTCCCTGTTTCTTGAACTGGTTGAAGAGGTGGTAGTCCATGCCGTCGAAACCGATCAGCAACACCCTCTTGAACTTGGCTTTTTTCAGCGTCCTGGCCCGCTTGATGAAGCGCAGCAGAGCGCGCACCGGGAAGGTCAGGAAATTGAAAATGGCCAGAAAAAAAGCCGCGAATATGAAAAAGAAGGAACCGACGAAGGCAAAACCGGCCCCGGGACCGACATAGCAGAACAGGGGCAGGCCCAGAAATATGGTCAAGAGCAGAAAAAGTCTAATTTTTTTCATAAGCGATTTTAACATAATTTCTGGCCGAGATAAAGGTTAAACGAGATCGATGTCAGTGATAGTGATAGTGATAGTGTTAGTGTTAGAAAAAGCCCTGTAACGATCTTTAGATCTCGCTGCTTTCTTTACAACCACTTCCACTGACACTGGCGCCGGCCCGAGGCCGGCACTGGAAATAAAGTTAATAATTTAATTTTATGCCGCTTGCCGTATTGCATTTTATTGAAAAAGCGTTATAATTTAAATTAAAAATTCGTCGGCAGAAGAGGAAGCAATGAAAATTCTGGTCATCAACAGCGGCAGTTCTTCAATCAAATTCCAGTTGATCAACATGGAAAGCCTCCAGGTCCTGGCCAAAGGCCTACTGGAAAGAATCGGCATCAAGGGCTCGGTCATGAACTATTACCAGGGCGAGCGCAAGCGGGTCAGCGAACTCGACATTCCCAACCACGAAGAGGGCATCAATCTGATCGTCAGCAATCTCACCGATGCTGAGACCGGAGTGATCAAGGATAAAAGCGATATATTCGCCGTCGGCCACCGCGTTGTGCACGCCGGGGAAAAATTCAACGGCACCGTACCCATCACCGAGGCCGTACTCAACGCGCTGAGGGAGTGCATCCCCCTGGCGCCCCTGCACAACCCGCCCAACATCATCGGCATCGAGGCCTGCCAGAAGATCCTGCCAGGCATCCCCATGGCCGGGACCTTCGACACCGCCTTTCACCAGACCATGCCCGCCAAAGCATACATCTACCCTATCCCTTATGAATACTACCGCAAGTACAAGATCCGCCGCTATGGCTTTCACGGCACCTCGCACTTCTATGTGGCCAAGCAGGGCGCCAAGGCCATGGGTAAAAAACTTGAGGAGCTGAAGATCATCACCTGCCACCTGGGCAACGGCTCATCCATGGCCGCTATCCAGAACGGAATTTCCGTGGACACCACCATGGGCTACACCCCCCTGGAAGGCCTGGCCATGGGCACACGCTGCGGCGATATCGACCCGGCCATCCCACTGGTGCTCCAGCGCAGCATGGGCATGACCCACGAGCAGGTGGACACCATGCTCAACCGCAAAAGCGGCATGCTGGGAATTTCCGAGATTTCGTCCGACATGCGCGACATCAACGAAAAGGCAGCCGCCGGCCATGCCCAGGCTCGGCTGGCCCTGGAGATCTTCGCCTACCGCATCAAGAAATTCATCGGCGCCTATATAGCCGCCATGAATGGTGCCGACCTGATCATTTTCACCGCCGGTATCGGTGAAAGGGGGCTTATAGAGAGAGAGATGATCCTGGAAAATATGGAATTTCTGGGCATTGTTTTTGATAAAAACGCCAATCAGGAAGCATTCGGCAAGTTCGGCACCATCTCCAAGCCCGATTCCAGGATCCGCGTCATGGTCATTCCCACCAACGAGGAGCTGGAGATCGCCGAACAGACCCTGAAAGTCATAGTCGCCAACCGGAAATAACCGCCTCCCCCCAGCGGCCGCCCAAACCCCGGTTGACAAGAGTTGCGCCGTTTCCGGCAGCATGATTGCCAGCAAAAAGATATATTGTTATAATAGCAGCGCTGAAACGCGCCTGATCGCGAACAGGAAAAAACAATGAGAAAGATCCTTTTTATCATTTTGCTGATACTGCTGCTGCAGACCCCCCGGGGATTCAAAGCCTCGGCGCTCGAACAGAACCCGGACGGTGCAGACCCCCCGCAAAGCTCTATTCCCCAAAAAAGCGACGGCTATGCCGAGAGCGAGGACGATATTTTTTCAGCCAACTACGAACGGGAACTGCTGTCGCGCCGCTTCTTTCAAAAAACCCTGCCGCCGCTGAGTTCCAGGGAAAAGATAGTCTGGTCTTTCAAGACCGCCAGGGCTAATATTTTATTATGATCAAAAAGTATCCCTGGCACTTCATTTTCGCCCTGTTCATCCTCATCAGCCTGGCCAATCTCTTCCAAAAATTGAAATGGAGCTCGGTTTCCGATCACCTGGTCTGGGAAAACTCGGAGCAGGGACTGGTCTGCGCATCGGCCCCGGCCAACAGTCAGATCAAGCCGGGAGACATCCTCCTGGCCGTCAACAAATACTCGGTCAGCAACAGGATCGATCTGCTGCGTTCCATCGCCGGCAGGAATTACTGTCGCTACGAGATTGAACGCCAGGGCATCCTGAAAAACGTCGGCGTGGACATCAATCCGGTTTTTACGCCTTTTTCCTACTACATACTGGTTTTCATAGGCATCCTCTCCATCTTGCTGACCCTGGGCATTCTCAACATGTATGTCAAGCAAGCGACCCTTTTCCCGCCGCCGCAGATCTTTTTCATCCTCAGCCTCACCCTGTCCGGATTTCTGATATTTTCGCCCAGCGGCGATTACGGCCCGGCCGATTTCATTTTCCTGGTCCTGGATACGATCTGCTATATTTTTTTTCCTGCCGTGCTGCTCCATTACGCATTGCAGTATCCGCTCAGAACCAAAGCCTTCAAAAAATTCAGCCATAATTTCCGCTACTTGCTGATCTACCTGCCCCCGCTGTTTTTCCTTTTCATCAATTTTTATTTCATTCTGCAGAATATTTTCAAACCCGATCCGGAGATTCTGACCACCGCCATCAACCATTTCCGCTCCCTGGCCAGCCAATATTTCACACTCTACGTTTTTCTGGCCTGGATCAGCATCGTCGTTTCATCCCTGACCCTGATCCTGAAAAAAAAGCAAAGGCGCTATATTTTTCCTTTAAGCGGTATCTCACTGAGTTTTATTTCCCTGCTGTTGCTGAATTATTCCCCGCAGGCATTTGCCGGAAAAACCAATCTCGGCATTTTCCTTGGCCTGTTCTTTCTCCCTTTCCTGCCCTTGAGTTTGGTTTACTTTCTATCCCCAAAACGGGTGACCGATATTGAAAATATCATCAAGAAAACCCTGTCGATCTCATCGCTTTTTGTTTTCATTTTCGGCACCTACATGTTTTTGGGACTGAATATCGAGCAGAACAAGCTGCTGGGCATTTTCTGGTCCATCGCCGCCATTCTGATGGCCGGGCTGCTGTTCAAGCCCTTGGAAAGCACCATCCAGAAATTCTTTGAAAAACTATTCTATCGCGAAACATTCAATTTCAAGCGCAAGCTGAAAGAGCTGGAACACTCGATCAGCGCCCAGAGGGATCTTTCCTCATTATCGCAGAATTTCCTGGAGATCATCAACCGCGGTTTCCAACTGCATGATTCTTCCCTTTTAATCCATTACAAAAACAACTTGTTCTACTCGATGCCCAACCGCTCTCGCCTGCATTTGACCAGAGCGTTCCGCAGCACTTTGGAAAACCAGGAGCATCTCATTTTCCTTTCTGAACAGGAATTCGCAACAAAATTTCCCGGCGATCGTGCCGCCCTGCCGCCGAATAAATTTTTCCAGTTCCTGCCTTTGAAGATCGCCGACCGGTTGATCGGCATCGTGGCCATGGGCCGTAAAACAGACCATACCTACCTGACCGTCGAGGATTGGGAACTGATGTCCAGCATTTCCTCGCCTCTGGCCCTTTCGGTGGAAAATGCCTTCCTGTATTCGCGTTTGGAAACCCAGCTCGAAGAGTTGAACCTGCTGAAGGAATTCAATGAAAACATCATCGAAAACATCAATCTCGGCATCATGGTCGTCTCGCGCCTGAACCAGGTGCAATCTTGGAATTATTTCATGGAAGATCGCTTTCAGATCAAGCGGGAAAAAGCGCTGCGCAAAAAAGCACCTTTGGTCCTGGGACAGGGATTCTGGCGCAAGATCCGAACCGAGCGATTCGCCACCCACACCCTGCGCAATGTCAAGGTGCAGATCCAGGGCGCGGAATCGATCTACGACGTGTATATATCCCCGTTGAAAAACGAGAGCGGCAGCATATCCGGCCGCATATTCGTATTCGAGGACGTAACCGAAAAAAACAACATCCAGAACCAGTTGATCACTTCAGAAAAACTGGCTTCGCTGGGATTGCTTTCCGCCGGCATCGCCCATGAGATCAATACCCCCTTGACCGGCATTTCCTCATACTGCCAATTCCTGCTCGACAACCCGAACGGAGCGGAAAACCAGGAGCTGGTCGGGAAAATGCAGGACCAGGTACTGCGCGTGAACAAGATCATCCGCACCCTGCTCGATTTTTCCCGGCAAAAAGGTCAGCAACCCCTGCCCATCAACCTGAACAAGGTGATCGACGAAAGCCTGGCCCTGGTCGAGCATAAGCTGAAAAAAAAGAACATCACCTTCAAAAAAGAAATTGAATTTCAGAAGAGCTTTCACGGTTTTTCCACCCGTCTGCAACAACTTTTCATCAATCTTTTCATCAACGCCATCGATGCCATCGACAGCGAAGGCTGGATATCGATCAGCGGTGAAGAAAGCGCCGAAGAGATCATCGTGCGCTTTAAGGACAACGGTCGCGGCATCCGTGACAGGAACCTGGAAAAGATATTTGACCCGTTTTTCACCACCAAGGAAATCGGTAAGGGAACGGGACTGGGCCTGGCCATCGTCTACAACATCGTCAAAGAGCACTTCGGCAACATTCAGGTGAACAGCAAGATAGACCGCGGCACCACTTTCATCATCACCTTCCCGCAGCAAAGCCCGTTGAGGAGCATTAGTTTATGAAAAGAAAAACGATCCATCTGGTCGACGACGAAAGCATCATCCACGATATTTTCAGGAGAATTTTCCAGGAACCCGAGTACGAGTTGCGTATTTCGGAAAACAAATCCCAGGCCAAAACCAACCACGATGAGGATGTGGACGTGGTGATCATGGACCAGATGATCCCCGGCAGTTCAGGGTTGGAGATCTTCAAGGAACTGAAAAACAGTGACCCGCAGATCAAGGTCATTTTTCTTACCGCTTTCGGAACGATCGAAGCCGCCATCGAAGCCATCCAGCAGGGAGCATTGGATTATCTGCAAAAGCCCTTCAACAATATAGAACTTAAGCATAAGGTGGACCGCGTTATCAAGGAGAAAAAACTGAAGCGGGAAAATACGCAGCTTAAAAAAACAATCGGCGACCGGTTTTCCTTCCACAACATCATCGGCCGCAGCCCGCTACTGAAAAAGATTTTGGGCATCGTGGAAAGCGTGGCCGATGCCAATTCTACTATTTTAATCACCGGGGAAAGCGGTACCGGCAAGGAGTTGATCGCCAAGGCCATCCACTCCAACTCCAACCGCAGAAACATGCCGTTTTCGCCTTTTAATTCGAGCAATATCCCGGCCAATTTATTTGAAAGCCTGCTTTTCGGCTATAAAAAAGGCGCCTACACAGGTGCCGTAAGTGACAAAAAAGGGATTTTCGAGGAGGCGGATGGCGGCACCATTTTTTTCGACGAAATCGCCAATCTGACCACAGAGACCCAATCCAAGATCCTGCGCGTCATTCAGGAAAAGGAAATCCAACCCCTGGGCGGCAATGTGATCAAAAAAGTCGATGTACGCATTCTAGCGGCTACCAACATCGATCTGTTGACCAAAGTAAAAAGCAACGAATTCCGTGAAGACCTTTATTACCGCTTGAATATTATCAACATCCACCTCCCCCCCCTGCGTGAGCGCAAGGAGGACATTCCCCTGCTGGCCGAGGCTTTTTTGAAAAGGTTTGCCCTTGAAAATAATAAATCCACCAAGGGCATGAACGCGAAATTCCTGCGTCATTTGATGGACTACAATTGGCCGGGGAATATCCGCGAACTGCAGAATACGATGCTGCGGGCCGTTCTTCTTTCCAATGGAGACACGTTGACGCCCGAAGCACTGACCCCGGAGATCATTTCCAACAAGAGCCAGCGACAGGAACCGGGCGGCTTCAACGAAAAAGTGGATACTTTTAAACGGCAGCTGATCATCGAAACCATGGAAAAAAACAACTGGGTCCAGAAAAAAACCGCTGAGGACCTGGGACTCAAGCCATCCACGCTCTATGAACTGATCAAGCGACTGAGGATAGACAAATGAAAGAGAGCAAACTGCAAAAATACCTGCAAAGCTGCGGAGTGGCCAGCCGCCGCGAACTCCGCGCCTGGATCCATGATGGCAAGATCAAGGTCAACCAACGCACCGTGACCGATCCCAATTTCCCGGTCCGCACCCCGGGCGACCGCATCCACCTGAAAAACAAGCTGCTGAAACTCAACCCGCAAAACAAGAGTTATTTCCTGTTCAACAAGCCGGTTGGGATCGTTTCCACCCTGGACGACCCGCAGGGGCGGCCCACCGTCCGTTCTTTCATCGCCCGCATCAAGGAGAGGGTCTATCCGGTGGGCAGGCTGGATTATAACTCCGACGGGCTCATGCTGTTGACCAACGACGGCGACCTGGCCAATTTCATCATCTCAGCCAAGAATCAGGTTCCCAAGACCTACCTGCTGAAAGTCAAAGGGTCTTTAAGCGAGTCCACGCAAAAAAAACTGGAAAAAGGGGTATTCCTGGAAGGGGAACGGCTGAACCCCTTCGTCATCGAGCCGGTGAAAATGACCAGCTCCGGCAACTCCTGGCTGAAAGTGACCATCAGCGAAGGCAAGAAGCATATCCTGCGCAATGCCTTCAAGTATTCGGGGCACCCGGTGGAAAAGCTCAGGCGCATAGCCATCGGCAGCCTCAGCCTCGGCAAACTGCCGCTGGGCGAATGGCGGGAATTAAAGGATTACGAAATCGCCGCGTTCAAGAAGAAATACCGCTATCCGGAGTAGACCGGCGGGCACCGTGGGTGAGTAATCTGGTTGTAGAGAGCAAGAACCAAGTTACGTAAGGACTCTTGATCCCCCCTTCATCCCCCCTTGGTAAGGGGGGTGCCGCAGGCGGGGGGATATTTTGGGGGCTTTCGTTTTGGTTATTGGAATTTGGAACATTGGAATTTATTTGGGATTTGTGATTTGAAATAAAAAAAGGGCGGGTTTCCCCCTTCGGGGACAAGCAAACCCGCCCCTACATTGATTTTCTTTACCTTCTACCGTACACCTTACACCGTGTACCGGGGGCGGCCGCAAAGGCCGCCCTATTTGGCGATCTTGAACTTGTCTTCCATCTGGTCCAATTCGACCTGCTGGTAATAGGAATACCCGGTCCCGGCCGGTATCAGCCGCCCCATGGTCACGTTTTCCTTGATGCCGCGCAAGTGGTCTTCCTTGCCGGCGATGGCGGCGTCGGTCAGCACGCGGGTGGTTTCCTGGAAAGCGGCGGCGGAAAGGAAGCTGTCGTTGGCCAGCGCCGCCCGGGAAATGGGCAGCAGTGCGGGCTGGGCCTTGGCCGGGCGGCCGCCTTCGGCCCCGACGCGGGCGTTCTCCTCTTCGAACTTCCACTTCTCGATGATCTGGTCGGGAATGAGTGAAGTGTCCCCGACCTCCTCGACGCGCCGCCACTTGATCATCTGGCGGATGATGACCTCGATATGCTTGTCGTTGATCTCCACGCCCTGCAGGCGGTAGACGTCCTGGATCTCCTTAAGCAGGTATTCGGCCAGCTTCTGCTCGCCCAGAACAGATAGGATGTCAACGGGGTTGAGCGGGCCGTCCATCAGGGGAGTGCCGGCCGTGATCTTGTCGCCTTCATCGACGATGATGTGGGCGCCGCGGGGGATCGTGTGCTCGTCGGGCTTGATGTTCTTGTCAAAAGAACGGATGGTGAGCTTGCGGGCGCCTTTCTGCACCTTGCCGTATTCTACCACACCGTCAATCTGGGCCATCTTGGCCGGGAATTTCGGCTTGCGTGCTTCGAACAACTCGGTGACGCGCGGCAGGCCGCCGGTAATGTCCTTGGTCTTGGCGAATTCCGAGGGAATTTTGGACAAAACGTCCCCAGCCTTGACCTCATCGCCGTCCTTGACCGAAATATGGGCGTTGACCGGAAGATAATACTTGCGCTTGATCTTGTTGGTCGCTTTGTCGCGGATGGCGATATGGGGCAGCAATTCATCGCGCAACTTCTCGTTCTTGATATCGATGACTAGCTGGGTGATCTTGCCGGTCTCTTCGTCACGGGCGTTGACAAAGGAAATGTTCTCCTCCAGGTCCTTCAGTTCCGCGATACCGTCATCGTTGGTCAGCATCGAGTTGGCGAAAGGATCCCATTCCAGTAGCACGTCGCCTTTTTTGACGGCCTGGTTGTCCTTAACCAGGATCTTGGAGCCGTAGGCCACGGGGTACATGGCTTTTTCTCTTTTCTTGGAATCCAATATCTGCACGGAACCGATGCGGTTCATGGCGATAAAATCGCCGTTCTTGTCCTCGACGATCTCCAGGTTGGTGTACTTGACGATTCCTTCGTACCCGGATTGCAAGCGAGTCTGACCTTCATGGCGGCCGATGCCCCCAATGTGGAAGGTGCGCATGGTCAGCTGCGTGCCCGGCTCACCGATGGATTGGGCGGCGATGATGCCCACTGCTTCGCCCAATTCGATCAGCTTGCCGGTGGAAAGGTTGCGTCCGTAACACTTGGTGCAGACGCCGCTGCGTGTCTCGCAGGTCAGGACCGAGCGGATCTTGGTCTTCATGATTCCGGAATCCACGATCTCCTTGCCTTTGTATTCATCGATCTCCGTGCCGGCCTCAACAATGATCTTTTCCGGGTTGTCCGGCGCATAAATGTCATCCAAGGCAAAGCGGCCGATCAGACGGTCGATCAGGGGCTCGATCTCCTTGCCGTTCTCGATAATGGCCGAAACCTCGACGCTGTTCATGGTGTGGCAGTCCTCTTCCTTGACGATCACCTCGTTGGCGGCATCGACCAGCTTGCGGGTCAAGTACCCGGCGTCAGCGGTTTTCAGGGCTGTGTCGGCCAGGCCCTTGCGGGCGCCGTGGGTGGAGATGAAGTACTGCAGGACCGATAGGCCTTCCTTGAAATTGGCGGTGATCGGGGTTTCCAGAATATCGCCAGACGGCTTGGCCATCAGGCCGCGCATGCCGGCCAGCTGCTTCAGCTGGTCCTTGCTGCCGCGTGCTCCCGAATCCGACATGACGAAGATGGGATTCATCCCCTCACCTTCATAGCTCATCGTGCGCATCTGGGCGAACATTTTTTCGCGGATATCGTCGGTGGCCTTGCTCCAAATCTCGATAATCTTGTTGTGCCGCTCTCCGGCAGTTAAATGGCCGGCCTTGTAATTGCGGTCTATCTTTTCAAGTTCCTTTTCAGCTCCGGCGATGATTTCCTGCTTCTCCGGTGGAACCAGCAGGTCGGAAATACTGATGGTAAAACCGGCCCGGGTGGCGTATTCGAATCCGGCTTCCTTCATTTTGTCCAGGGTCTCGACCGTGGGTCCGAAGCCATGGTTGAGGTAAATGAAATAGATCAGGTTCTGCACACCTTTCTTTTTCATCAAACCGTTGATAAAGGGGATGCCCTTGGGTAGGAGCTGGTTGAAAATGACCCGTCCCGGGGTGGTTACCAGCAGGTGGTTGTCTTCTCTCTTGATCTCAGTGATCGGGCAGTTGACGATGTCTTGGGGATCGAGGATGTAGGCGTCCTGGTTCTTGACGGTGCCGAGATACTTGACGCGGATGCAGGCGTTCAGATCCACCTTACCCTGCTCGTAGGCCTGCAGTACGTCCTTGAACTGGGCAAATATCATGTGCTCGCCCAAGAGGTTGCGTTTGGTGAAGGTCATGTAGTAGAAGCCAAGGATCATGTCCTGGGTAGGAACGGCCAGGGGTTTGCCGTTGGCCGGCGACAGGATGTTGTTGGAGGAAAGCATCAGGATCTTGGCTTCGGCTTGGGCTTCCAGGGAAAGCGGGATGTGCACCGCCATCTGGTCGCCGTCGAAATCGGCGTTGAAAGCCGGGCAAACCAGTGGGTGCAGGGTGATGGCGTTGCCTTCAACCAGGTGGGGCTTGAAGGCCTGGATGCCCAGCCGGTGCAGGGTTGGGGCACGGTTGAGCATGACGGTATGGTCCTTGATGACCTCATCCAGGGCGTCCCATATTTCATCGCGATTTTCTTCGACCCAGGTACGGGCCACTTTCAGGGTGGTCACCATGCCCTTCTTCTCCAGCTTGTTGTAAATGAAGGGTTTAAAAAGCTCAAGGGCCATTTTCTTGGGGATGCCGCATTCGTCCAGCTTCAAATGGGGATCGACCACGATCACCGAACGGCCCGAGTAATCGACGCGCTTGCCCAGCAGGTTTTGGCGGAAGCGGCCCTGTTTGCCTTTCAAAGCGTCGGAAAGCGACTTCAGGGGACGTTTCTGAGAACTCATATAACTGCGGCTGCGTTTCTGGTTGTCGAAAAGGGCATCGGCCGATTCCTGCAACATGCGCTTTTCATTCTTGATGATCAGCTCCGGAGCTTTCAAGTCCAGAAGCCGCTTCAGGCGATTGTTACGGTTGATAACCCGGCGATACAGATCGTTCAGATCTGAAGATGCGAAACGGCCGCCGTCTAAACGCACCAGTGGGCGCAGGTCGGGTGGCATGACCGGCAGAACACCCAGGACCATCCATTCCGGATGGTTGCCTGATTTCAGAAAATCCTCCATCAGCTTCAGGCGCCGGGCCATATTTTTCTTGCGCTGGAACGATTTTTCCACACGAATACGCGATTTTAGGCTGGTCACTTCCTCATCTAAATCCAGGCCCAACAGGAGTTCATGCAGGGCTTCGGCGCCCATGCCGGCCCGGAAAGAGTCCTCGCCATATTTGGCGATATTTTCCAAGTACTCCTCTTCGGAGAGCACCTGCTTGAATTTCAGGGTGGGGACATTCTTTGCATCGAGAACGATATAACTTTCAAAGTAAACGATGTGTTCCAATTCCTTGGAACTGATCTCAAGCAGCACACCGATGCGCGAAGGTATGCCCCTGAAAAACCAGATATGGGCCACTTTGGAATTCAGTTCGATATGCCCCATACGGTCTCGGCGTACCGACGACAGGGTGACCTCCACTCCGCACTTTTCACAGACGATTCCTTTGTATTTCAAGCCCTTGTATTTGCCGCACAAACAGCGAAAATCCTGGGTGGGACCGAATATCTTGGCGCAGAACAGCCCGTCACGCTCGGGCTTGAAGGTACGGTAATTGATGGTTTCCGGCTTGGTGACTTCCCCGTAAGACCAGCTCCTGATGATTTCCGGGGAGGCGATGCTGATCTTCACCTTGCTGTAATCCATGATCTTGATTTCTTTACCGTCTTTTTTTAATTTTCGCATCCTCGCTCCTTACGAAATATTGGCGATGTTTTCCTGCGCCAGGCTTTCCTCGCTCAACTTATCCTTCTTGATAAGCTCCACATTCAGCACCAGACTTTTCAATTCCTTGATCAATACATTGAACGATTCGGGCAGCCCCGGGTTGAAGTCCATGGTGCCCTTGACGATCGCCGAATAGATCTCATTCCTGCCGCTGATGTTGTCGGACTTGATGGTCAGCATCTCCTGCAGGATGTAAGCGGCGCCGTACGCTTCCAAGGCCCAGACCTCCATTTCACCAACGCGCTGGCCGCCGAACTGGGCCTTGCCGCCAAGAGGCTGCTGGGTGATCAGCGAATACGGACCGGTGGAACGAGCATGGATCTTGTCGTCGACCATGTGTTCCAGTTTCATCATGTACATGTAGCCGACCGTGACCTTGCTTTTAAAGGCCTCGCCCGAAACACCGTCATAGAGAACTACTTTGCCGTCCTCGGGCAACCCGGCCTTTTTCATGTAGCTGATGACGTCATTTTCCGTGGCTCCGTCAAAAACCGGTGTTTCAAAATAGCAGTTCAGTTCCTTGCCGGCCCAGGCCAGGATCATTTCATAAACCTGGCCGACGTTCATGCGCGAAGGAACACCCAGGGGGTTGAGCACCATATCCACGTGGCGGCCGTTTTCCAGAAAAGGCATGTCTTCGACCGGCAGGATCTTGGCTACCACGCCCTTGTTGCCGTGACGGCCGGCCATCTTGTCACCGACCGATATTTTGCGATTGACGGCGATCAGGACCTTGACGATCTTGATGATGCCGGGGGAGAATTCATCGCCCCTTTTCATCTGGTCGATCTTTTCCTGGATCTCAAGCTTCAGGGCTTCGATATGCAGCCTGACTTTTTTCTCCACTTCGCTGATGAGGTTTTTGCTGTCATCATTAATATATTTCTTCACTTCTTTCAAGAAAGCATCATCCATCTGTTCGAGATCCTTTAACGGAATGGCATGGCTCTTTTCAAATTTCTTCTTATTGTAAGTGAGATTCTTGTTCAGCTTTTCCTTGCGCAGCAGCTTGGCGATCTTCTGGAATTTCTCGGCCAGCAGGATCTTTTTCTCATCGGCAAAATTCCGTTCCAGCTTGGCGGTTTGGATCGTGTCGATTTCGATGGCGCGGCTGTCCTTGTTCAGACCGCGGCGGGTGAAAACCTTGACGTCGATAACCGTCCCCTCCACGCCCGGCGGGCAATACAGGGAAGAATCCTTGATCTCGGATGCCTGCTCACCAAAAATGGCGCGCAGCAGCTTTTCTTCGGGTGAGAGTTGCGTTTCACCCTTGGGCGACACCTTGCCGACCAGGATCTCGCCGGGCTTGACCTTGGCGCCGATGCGCACGATGCCGCTTTCATCGAGATTTTTTAGGGCGGTTTCGGAAACGCTGGGGATGTCTCGGGTAATTTCTTCGGGTCCCAGCTTGGTTTCCCGGGCTTCGATGGTTTCTTCGACGATGTAAATCGAATTGAAGGCGGAATTCTTGACCAGCCTCTCGCTCAAGATGATGGCATCTTCATAATTGTAACCGCGCCAGGGGACAAAAGCGGTCAGGATATTCCGGCCCATGGCCAGCTCGCCCATGTCGGAAGCGGGCCCGTCGCACAGGATCTGTCCTTTTTCCACCCGTTCGCCGATCTTGACCAAAGGCTTCTGGTTGATGATGGTGTTCTGGTTTGAGCGTCTGAACTTCTGCAGCTCGTACAGGTCGGCCTGGATCTCGGAAAAATTGCTCTCGTCGGCATTGTCGGCATCTACGCGGACAATGATGCGCTCGGCATCGGCGTTCATCACCACGCCGGAACGGCGGCAGACGATCACCATGCCCGAATCCTTGATCAGCTTGTGCTCCATGCCGGTGGCGACGATCGCTGCCTCGGGATTGATCAGGGGGACAGCCTGGCGCTGCATGTTGGAACCCATAAGGGCACGGTTGGCATCGTCATTTTCCAGAAAGGGGATCAGTGCCGCCGAAGAGGAAACGATCTGCTTGGGCGAGATATCCATGAAATTGACTTCCGATGGGTCGACCAATATGGTTTCCCCTTCCTTGCGTGCGTTGATCCTCTTGGAAACCAGACGGCCTTTGTCATCCAATTCGGCATTGGCCTGGGCGATGGTAAATTCTTCCTCTTCCCAGGCGGTCAGATAAAAAGGATGGTAACTGATCATGGGCAGCTTTTTGCCGGCCTTCTGCAAGCGGGCCATCTCGGCTTTGGCCTCTTTTTCACGGACGATCTCTCCATAAGCAAACTTGGAATCTCCGGCGTACTTGATGAGGCAATAGTCGATGACCTGCCCGTTTTCCACCTTACGGTAAGGCGTTTCAATGAATCCGTAGTCATTCACCCTGGCATAAGTGGTCAGAGAAGATATCAAGCCGATATTCGGACCCTCGGGAGTTTCGATCGGGCAAATGCGGCCGTAATGGGATGAATGGACGTCGCGGACTTCAAAACCCGCCCGCTCGCGGTTCAAACCGCCGGGACCCAGCGCCGAAATACGGCGCTTGTGGGTGGTTTCGGCCAGAGCGTTGGTCTGGTCCATGAATTGCGACAACTGCGAAGTGCCGAAGAATTCCTTGAGAGCGGCAAAGACCGGCTTGGTGTTGAGCAGTTCGCGCGGCAGCACCACAGTGATATCCGGGGAGTTGGTGATGCGCTCACGGATGATCTTTTCCAGGCGCATCAAGCCGATGCGGAAGGCATTTTCCACCAGTTCACCGACAGCGCGGATACGACGGTTGGCCAAATGGTCGATGTCATCAACACGCATGGTGCCGGTGCGGTCATATTTCAATTTAAGGAAATAGCGGACGATCTGCACCATATCTTCCAGGGTCAGGGTGAAGATGTTTTCGTTGAATTCTTTTTTGAAGCCAAGCTTGATGTTCAGTTTCATGCGACCAACCGAGGAAAGATCGTAGCGCTTGGGATCAAAGATCATGTTCTCAAAAAACTTCCGCGCCCCTTCCAGGGTCACCGGTTCCCCGGGACGCAGCTTCTTGAACACTTCGATATAAGCGTCACCCTGGTTCTTGGCTACCTTGTCTTCGGCTTCGCTGTCCGAATGGATGGCGATCTTTTCGGCACTTTCGGCTTCCTTGCGCTTTTTATCCTTGCGCAGGGTGAAAGCCAGCATGGAACCCAGTTCTTCTTCCTCACTGTCAGGGAAAAAAACCTTAAATTCGCAATTGATCTTGCGCAGTTTCTTGATCTGGGCCGTACCGATGCCCTCATTAAGCTTCAGCACGCCGTCCAGGTCGTCGGCCGCATACAGGTCTTCAAAAAGTTCTACGTCCACCGGCACATACTCGATGCCGAGCTTTTCAAAATCCTTGATATGTTTGATCATCAGCTTGGTACCGGTGGCCAGCACTTCGTTGCCTTTCTGGTCTAAAACCGGAGCTGTCAGCTTGTTGTCTTTTAAAAAACGCGAATTCTGAAAATAGAAAATCCCATTCTGGACCTTGGCCGGGACAATGGTATAAAACCGCTTCAGGATCTCGGCATCATCGGCCAGGCCCATGGCCTTTATAAAAGTAGTGATATTAATGCGCTTGGTCTTCTTGTCCAGGCGCACCTGCAACAGGTTCAGTTTCTCTTCCAGTTCGATCCAGGCGCCGCGGGCCGGAATGATCTTGGCCGTGAATTCACCGCGCGATTTTCCAGGCATGAAATAGACGCCGGGGGAACGCTGCAGCTGGGAGACAACCACCCTTTCGGTACCGTTGATGATGAAAGTCCCCTTATCGGTCATGTAAGGGATCTCTCCGAAAAAAATCTCCTGCTCTTTGACGTCGCGGATAACCTTTTCACCATTTTTGTTTTCGCCGTAAAGGGCCAAGCGTAGTTTCACCTTTAAAGGAATTGAATAATCGAATCCCTTGTCCAGGCACTCTTCCGGGGTATTGTTAATTTTGAGCCGCACCCGGTCACCGCACAATTCACAGGTCTTGTATATGACCGTCCCCTTTTCGTGGCATTCACTGCATACCGAATCGCTTCCGGTTTCGCTTTCAGCCGAAAGCACGGCACCGCAGTGTTTGCAGACCGGCATCGAATTCTCGATCCCCAGCAGAGCGCCGCATTTGCACAGCCAATCGCCCAGGGAATAGGAAACGAAATCCAGGATCGCGGTTTCCTTGAAGTCGGAGATAGGAAAAATGGATTTGAAAGCAGCCTGGATACCGATGCTTTTGCGGTTTTCCGGCAGCTGATCGATCTGCAGAAAAGTTTTGTACGATTTCTTTTGAATTTCAAGCAAGTCAGGGACTTCGACGGGACTGAAAATTCTGGAGAAACTTATCCTTTGCACATACTTGTTAGTTGTTTGCATACCAGTCCTTCAATTTTTTTATTTTTTTAAAGGCAATAAAAAAATCATTTACTACTTGATTTCGATCTCGGCTCCTACTTCAGCGAACTTCTTCTTGATGGTTTCGGCTTCTTCCTTGGAAACGCCTTTCTTGACGGAAGCGGGGGCTTTGTCTACGACATCCTTGGCTTCTTTCAAACCCAGATCCGTGACTTCGCGGACCACTTTGATGACATTGATCTTCTTGTCACCGACGTTCTTCAAAACGACCTCAAAATCGGTCTTTTCTTCTTCCTGATCGGCTTCAGCCGCTGCGGCAGGAGCAGCGCCGACGGCCACAGCGGCCATTTCTGCCTTGATACCATACCGGCTTTCAAACTCTTTGATATAATCGGCGAGGTCCAGGACCGTCAGATTATCCAAATGCTTGAAAAAATCTTCCTTTTTCATTTCGGCCATTATATTTGTCCTCCTTTTTCATTTTCTTTTTTATTTTGCAAATTTTTCAGCAAAACCAACATATGGGTCAGCGGCGATGACAGCGCCGAACCGAAGCGCCGCAAGGGCATGCCGATGGAATAAACCAGCTGGGCCAGCATTTGTTCCTTGCCGGGCAGCTTGGCCACTTCGACTACCTGTTTTTCGCTGACCAGTTTTTTTTCAATAAAACCAGACATAATCTTTATTTTCTTGCTCTCTTTTTCAAAATCGACCAGGACCTTGGCGGTCTCAACGAATTTTTCATTGCTGTAGGCCACGGCGATCGGACCATTGAAGAGATCGCGGCCGATGGCGATTTTTTCCCTCTCAAAGAACTTGATGGCCAGGCGATTCTTGACCACTTTGACATTGGCCCCCAGGGCTTTGATGCGGTTGCGCAGGTTGCCCATTTCGGAAACCTTGAGACCGCGGTAATCGAAAAGGTAAACACCACTGCAGTTGAAAATCTCAGCCAGCCCGTCCACCGTTTTCTTCTTTTTTTCGAGTATCTGTACGCTTCCCATAGTGCTCTCCTTTGCCTAACTTTCCAGTTCCGATATATTGATCTTGATCGAGGGGCTCATTGTCGAGGAAATAAAAACACTCTTGACGTATCTGCCTTTCAGAGTCACCGGCCGTGCTTTCAGGATGGCAGTGATGAAGGTCTTGGAATTCTCGACGATCTTTTCGGCATCGAAAGAGGTTTTGGCAATGCTGGAATTGATGATGCCGCTCTTGTCGACGCGGAACTCTACCCGGCCCTTCTTGATCTCGGCCACGGTATCCCTGACATTGAAGGTCACGGTACCCGATTTCGGACTGGGCATCAGTCCCTTGGTCCCCAACGCCTTACCGAGCTTACCGACGCTTTTCATCATGTCGGGAGTGGAAATGACCACATCGTAATCAAACCAGTTTTCCTTCTGGATCTTTTCGACGATCTCGTCACCACCCACGAAATCGGCACCGGCCTCCATGGCTTCCTTTTGCTTTTCACCGGCTGCGATAACCAGCACCCGCTTGACCTTGCCGGTGCCGTGGGGCAGGACAACGGTCCCGCGCACCATCTGTTCCGGGTACTTGGGATCGACCGACAAACGAACCGAAACATCTACCGATTCATCGAACTTCGAGGCCTTGATCTCCTTTAAAAGGGCGATCGCTTCGTTCAAAGGATAATCGC
The DNA here is from genome assembly GCA_035528155.1 of Patescibacteria group bacterium. Taxonomy (GTDB): domain Bacteria; phylum Acidobacteriota; class Aminicenantia; order UBA2199; family UBA2199; genus UBA2199. The sequence goes on from DATKZA010000041.1 coordinate 25,611, forward strand.
GTTCCTCTATCCTTTCCTTGGCCTTGGCATATGCTTTTCCACGTTTGGACATTATTTTATCTCCAGGCCCAGACTGCGGGCCGAACCCTCGATGATCTTGATCGCCTGCTGCAGGTCCTTGGTATTGAGGTCCTCCATCTTTGTCTTGGCGATATCTTCCACCTGTTTTTTACTCACTTTGCCCACTTTGTTCTTGTTGGGCTCTCCCGAACCCTTCAAGACACCAGCGGCTTTCTTGAGCAAATAAGAGGCCGGGGGGGTCTTCAGCTTCAGAGTGAAGGTCTTGTCGGCATGGACCATGATATCCACGGGGATGATCATGTCGTCTTCCAATTTCGCCGTCAATTTGTTGAACTGGTTGACGAATTCCATGATGTTCAAGCCGTGCTGGCTCAGGGCCGGACCGACCGGAGGGGCGGGAGTGGCTTTGCCGGCGGGGAGCTGCAGCCTGAACGTTTTAACAACTGCCTTCATTTTTGGACTTGCCATGGGTATTTCTCCTATATTTTTTCAACCTGCAAATAATTCAGATCAACCGGCGTGGCGCGGCCGAAAATGGTCACGGTCACCTTCAACAGGTTCTTTTCCTCATTGACCGCGTCCACTACGCCATTGAAATTGATAAACGGTCCATCGATAATCTTCACACCCTCACCCACATCGAAATGATATTTGGGCTTCGGTGTCTCCTGGGTGGTCTCGATGTGCTTCAGGATCGTGGCCACTTCCTTTGCCAAAAGTGGTTTGGGCTTTTTGCCGGCCCCGACAAAGCCGGTCACCTTGGGCGTGTTGCGCACGAAATACCAGTTCTTGTCGTTCATTTCCATGTTCACCAGGATGTAGCCGGGAAAAGAGCGCTTCTCAGAGACGACCTTTCTGCCGTCCTTGATCTCAATGACGTTTTCCTTGGGGATGACGATCTCAGTGACCTGGCTCTGCATGGAATATTTGTTTATCTTTTCATTAAGAGCCTTGACTACAAATTCTTCGGCCCCGGAAAAAACGTGAATGATATACCAATCCATTGGCTTTCAGTTTCCCTTATTGAAAAATATTGCCGATCTGCCGGAAGATGTGCGAGAAAATGAAATCAACCCCAAAAAGGTAAATCCCGAAAAACAGCGAAATGACGATGACTGCGATCGTGGTCTTGATCATGTCATTCTTGCTGGGCCAGGTGACTTTTTTCATTTCGCCCCTGACTTCTCTCAGGTAAGCCCCCATGCGTTTGAATATATTTTTTTCTTTTTCCATGTTTCAATGCAGGTCAGAAGGGACTCGAACCCCCAACCCCCGGTTTTGGAGACCGGTGCTCTACCATTGAGCTACTGACCTATTTGACCTCCTTGTGCAGGGTGTGCTTGCGGCAGCGCGGGCAATATTTATTGAAATTCATCTTGTCGGCCGTGTTCTGCTTGTTTTTATAAGTGGAATAATTCTTCTCGGAACAGTCGGAACACTTCATCCCGACCTTTACCCTCTTGTCGCTCTTGGCCATGGCTTACTCGATGACGTCGGTGACGCTGCCGGCGCCGATGGTGCGTCCGCCCTCGCGGATGGCGAACTTCAAACCTTTCTCCATGGCGATGGGCATGATCAGCTCGATCTCCAGGTTGGCGTTGTCACCCGGCATGACCATCTC
>DATKZA010000042.1:0-48474 GCA_035528155.1 Patescibacteria group bacterium
TGATCCGCCACGTGGCCAAACTGGAAGCGCCCCTGCTGGCCCTGCGCGAAGTCCCCAGTCAGGGCTTCGTCCTGCAGCTGGTGGCCATGGTGACCGTCCACGGCAAGGATCTCGGCGGCCACCGGGTGGCGCCGGTGAGCGGTTATGTCAGCGTCTGGTGCAGCAATTTCGCCGATCAAGAAACAGCGGCCGCCAGTAGATAGGAGGCAGAGAACATGAAAAAGACATTTTTTCTTTTACTTATAATCAGTCTGGGCCTGTCCGTTTCGTCATGCAAGCGTTCCGATATTGTCGATCCGGACTGGGACAGCCCGGTCGGTTTTTATGTGCTGCTCGAGGGTTCAGCCGACCCGGCCGTGTTCTTCATTGATGGCAACATCCACCGCAGCACGATCCGTGTGCGTGTGACCGATTCCAAGGGCAACCCGCTTCCCGGCGAAACGATCTTCTTCGAGCAGTTGGAGGATAGCGGTTCATCCCGTCAGCTTGATTGGGGTTATTTTGAAAACAATGCCGTGACCATCAAGAAGGTGACCAACGCCAACGGCGAGGTCAGCGTTAACTTCTACGGCCCGGTTGAATTTTACTCCGGCCTCATGTTCATCCACGCACTGATGCAGGTCGACGGCCGCGCCGACCGTGGCAGCCTCAGCCACATAGGCAATGTGCCCCAGGATTATATCGCGATCGCCATGTACAATTCCGGTGGCACCACGGCCGGGATATCGGAATAACCCGGCCCGACAGGTCCTTACCCCCGGCCCCGGGCGCGAGATGTCCGATTTTTGCTAGAGGATCGGCCCGCCGGTGCCCGGGTTGCATTTTGCCGGCAGATGTGGTACAAAAAACTGACAGGAACTGCATGGAGAAGAGGTAAATTTGGCCAATTTTCAGAATGAAAGGGAGCAGCTGGCACAGTTGGAAGACCTGTTCCAGCAAAAAAAATTCATCGACGGCCTGGCCCAGGCTGACGCGGTGATCAAAGAGTTCCCGGCTTCCTTTCAATTGCGGTTCCTTAAGTTTAAATTCCTGCGCGCCTTGGAAAAGACCGAGGAAGCCATGCTGCTACTGCGTGAAATGCACGTCATGTTCGGCGACAATATCATGGTCCTGAAAGAACTGGCTGACTTGAATTTTCAGCAGCAAAAACACCCCGAGAGCCTGCTTTATTACAAGAAACTGCTTTTCTTGGATTCTTTCAACACGGCTGCCCATGAGCGGGTCAAGCAGCTACAGGGGCTGCTTGAGGCCGGTGTGACTGCCAAATTGGACGATACCAAAGTGGAATTGTCTCAGGAAGACAGCGTGTCCCGGAAACTCTCCGCGCCGCCCCAGATCACTTTTGAGGGCGAACCCGGGCCAACAGTGCTGACGGCTGAAAAGGGAACGCCGCGGCCAGGTGAGGAAAAGCCTTTTGAAACGGAAAGTGCCGCCGAACTGTATTTCAAGCAGGGTCTTTACCGTGAATCCATGGCCATCTACAAGAACCTGTTTGAAAAAACCGGCCGCACCGACTTTTTCATGAAGATCAAGGCCATTTTGCTGCTGCTGCGTACCGAAAAAAGCAACCAGGTCATCGAACAACTGCAGAAGTTTTTGCAGCTGATCCAACAAAGGGGAAACCAAATTGTTTAGAACGATTTTTAATGATATACAGGCCCGCAATCCGGAAATTTACCTGATCGGGATTTGGGGTAAGGACGGGCTGGAATTGGAAAAAGCGGTATACCTGCCTCCCGACACCGACACGGACCTGCTCGGCGCCGAGCTGGCCGAAGTGGTCGGGAAACTGGACAACCTGGAAGTGACCCGTGCCGATTTCCATATCGAATATGTTTCCGGAAAATTCAAGATCATGGTTCATTCATTGAACAGCGGTTATTTCCTGCTTTTTTTTTCCGGGCCGAATTTGATTTCCGGGAAATTGAATTATTACCTGAATTTAAAAAAAAACAGTATCCTCGCTTTGCTTTGAACCAGTCGTTTCCAGCAAATTTTTCAGGAGTGTAAGCCATGGGAATTTTTAAAAAATTCAAAGTAGTCCCCGATCTGCCGGAAAAGTTGAAGCCGCTGCTGGTCATCGCCTCCAACCTGTGGCTGACCTGGAATCCTGAAGCCATCAAACTTTTCATAACAATGGACAGTGATTTGTGGGAAAAAAACCAGCACAACCCGATCCGCATTCTGGGTGAAATCAGCCAGGAAAAGCTTGATGAACTGGCCCATGATGAAGGGTTTTTAAGTGAGCTGCAGCGGGTAAGTGAGCAGCTGGACCAGTACCTGCACCTGCTGAGCAGTATCAACCGTACCCAGCAGGTCAGCATTGCCTACTTTTCCGCTGAATACGGCCTGAGCGACACCCTGCCCATTTATTCCGGGGGACTGGGGGTCCTTTCCGGCGACCATGTCAAAGCGGCCAGCGATTTGAACCTTAACTTCCACGGCGTCGGATTGCTCTACCAGTTGGGCTATTTTCAGCAGTACTTGAACATGGACGGCTGGCAGCAGGATTTTTACCAGGTCAACGATTTCCATAACATGCAGGTCCATGAAGTGAAAAAGCCGGACGGACTGCCTTTGGAAATCGAACTGGATTTTCCCGGGCGCAAGGTTTATGCCAAGGTCTGGCAGATCAGGGTGGGAAGGGTTTCCATCCATATGCTTGATTCCAACATTGACAAAAACAGTGACTATGACCGGCGCTTGACTTCCCAGCTTTACGGGGGCGGGCCCGAAACCCGTTTGCAGCAGGAGATCATCCTGGGCATCGGCGGTGTGAAGATGTTGGAAGCGCTCGGCATCCAGGTCACCGCCGTGCACATGAACGAGGGCCATTCCGCTTTCGCGCCTTTCGAGCGGGCCAGGATGTTGATGAAAAACGACGGCCTCAGCTTCGCCGAGGCCATGGAACTGGTGCGCCAGTCGAGCGTGTTCACCACCCATACCAATGTCCAGGCCGCCAATGATGTCTTCAATCCCGAACTTTTGAAAAACTATTTCGGAAACTACCTGAAGGAATTCAACATTCCCTTGAACGAATTCATGGCCTTCGGCCGCGTTGATCATGAAAACCAGCAGGAAAATTTTTCCATGACCGTGGCCGCCGTGAAGAATTCGGCCTTTGTCAACGGTGTTTCCACCCTGCACGCCCAAGTGGCCAAGGACATCCTGAAAAATCTCTGGCCGACCGTGCCGTTGGAGCATGTTCCCATTCAGCCGATCACCAACGGCATCCACATTCCCTCCTGGATCTCTTTTGAAATGAACGACCTGTTCGAAAGGTATCTGGGCGGCAAGTGGCGTGAAAAACAGGATTACCGAGATGCTTGGGAAAAGGTGCTGAATATCCCCGATCCCGAACTCTGGAACGTGCACGAGATCCGCCGGCGGCGCCTGATTGCCTTCACCCGCCAGCGCCTGCAGAAACAGCTGATCGCCAAGGGTGCCTCGAACCTGCTGGTCAGCGAATCACAGGAAGCCTTGAACCCGGTGGCCCTGACCATCGGTTTCGCCCGCCGCTTCGCCACCTACAAACGCGCCTACCTTATCTTCAAGGATCGGGAACGGTTGCTTAAAATACTGAATAACCCGGAGCGGCCCGTGCAGCTGATCTTCGCCGGCAAGGCCCATCCGCAGGACCAGGCCGGCAAGGAACTGATCAAGGACATCATTTCTTTCATGTCGACAGAGCACCTGCGCGGCAAGATCGCCTTTGTCGAAGACTATGACATCAACGTGGCCCGCTATCTGGTTTCGGGCGTTGATATTTGGTTGAACACGCCGCTGCGGCCGTTTGAGGCCTGCGGCACTTCGGGCATGAAGGCCGCCTGCAACGGAGTCTTGAATTTCAGTGTTTTAGACGGCTGGTGGGACGAGGCCTATGACTTGAAGAACGGCTGGGCCATCGGCAACCGCGAAGCCTACTCCGACAAGAAATACCAGGACGAGGTCGAAAGCAAGGCCATTTATTCCATTCTTGAAAAAGACATCATCCCCCTGTTTTACGAACGGGGCTCCGACGGCCTGCCGCGCGAATGGATCCGCATGATGAAGCATTCCCTGGTCACCATCGCCTCGCGCTACAACACCAACCGCATGGTCAAGGAATATTTCAACAAATTCTATAAAAACGCTTCGGACAACTACGCCAAGCTGAGCGCCGACGGCTTCGCCGCCTGCCGTGAACTGGTCAAGTGGCGGAGCAGGATGAGGAACGAATTCCCGGCCGTGCGCATCGAGAACGTCCAGGCCGACACCAGCCGCACCTACAAGAGCGGCGAGGCGTTCCGCGTGCAGGCCGACCTTTTTTTGGGCAAGGTCCAACCCGGAGAAATACGGGTCGATGTATATTACGGTACCCTCGTTGGCGAAGACGTTTTGCACCATTCCGCCCTGGTCACTCTCGGCGATGTTGAAAAGATCGAGGAGGGCCGCTTCCGCTTCAGCGGCGTCATCCCCTGCACCCGCACCGGCAGCTTCGGTTTCAAACTGCGCGTTACGCCTTTTCATCCGCTGCTGAGCGATCCCAATCAGATGAACCTGGTGCTCTGGAGTTGAGAAGAGTCAGTAATTGGTGATTAGTAATTAGTGATTGGTAAACGAGCAGGTATTGACATCTGATTTTTATTGCTCGAGTTAATAATATTCACTTGGAGCCTTAAGGGCTTTCCTCTCCACTAATCACTTTTCACTAATCACTATTCACTTATTTCCTGTATTTGGCTCTAACAAGGCAATATAGAACAAATCGTTGTTCAGTTCAGAAGGCAAGAGATAACAGCCGAATTTCGTCTTCTTCACCCGGTAGTGGTATTTTTCCAGCAGCGGCTGAATGGCCACCGCCTGCAGTCCGCGACTGGCGGCGACTTTTTCCACCACCCCCTCGCTTTCTTCATGGATAAATGAGCAGACGGCATACAACCAACGGGCGTGCGGGAAGCGTTCGACCAGGCTGGCCAGCATGAGACGTTGCTGCCGGGCATTTTTTTCGATCATTTCCTTGTTGATCTTGCTTTTTAAATCGGGATTTTTGCGCAAGGTGCCGCTCGCTGTGCAGGGTGCGTCGAGGATGACCAGGTCGGCTGCCTCATGGCCTTGCGGATACTTGAAGATATCGGCAACGAAAGGGAAAATCTTATCCAGGTGCAAACGGCGGATGTTTTGCTCGAGCAGGCGCAGCCGCTGCGGGCTGACATCGCTGGCCCATATTTTTACATCGGGCCGCAGGCAGGCCAGGGTCAATGATTTGCCTCCCGGGGCTGCGGCCACGTCGCAAACGGTTTTTTCGGCAGCAGCGGCCGCCAGCAGCGCCACGGCTTGGGAACCGCTATTCTGGATGTAAAATCCGCCCAATTGTTCCGGCTTTTCCAGTACCTGGCCGGCGGCCGTGGTTTCGAAACAGTCCAGGTGCTGCAATTCTCGGTAGGGGATGCCTGCGCTGGTCAGGATCTGGCGGGCCTGGTCCATGGTCATCTGCTTAGGGTTGAAACGCAGGTGAAAGGCGGGTTCGCGGTCCAGGTATTCCAGGTCCGCTTCCGTGGCGGCCGACACTTGCTGCAGGCTGGTGAGCAACTGTGCCGCGATGGAGAATTTCAAGCCTAGGTTTTCGCTGCGGCTGATGGTGTTTTTGACCTCCTGCTTGCGGCGTAGCAGTTGGCGCAAAACGGCGTTGACAAAAGGTTTCTCTTTCTTGGCAACGGCATTCACCACTTCGTTGACCACCGCGTATTCGGGATAGGAATCGGAATACAACAGCAGGAAAACGGCGATTTTTAAAAATATATGCGTGGCCGTGGCCGGCGCCTGGTTTTTGTTTTTCAGGAAAAGCCCGATAACATATTCCAGGGCGATGTCCTTGCGTACGACCCCGTACACCGTGCGGGTCAACGCATTTTTGTCGCTGCCGGGATAACGCTCCAAAAATCGCGATAAAAGCATGCGCAGATTGGTTTGCGGATCGGCGAAATACTCGCGCAGGACGCTGGCGGCCGGGGTGATAAAATTCACGGCAGCAGTTCAGGCAGGCGGTTTCCCAGGGAAAACTGCCCGGGGCTCATGGCCTTTTTACCTTCGGGTTGGATGGCGGTAATTTCCAGGACCGTTTCCAAACCGCAGGCGACCAGCAGGCCTTGGGAGCCCAGGGCCAGTACTTGGCCTGCCTGGCTGTGGTGTTCTTTTCCGGACACTCTGGCATCCAGGATTTTGATCTGCCGCTTTTCCAGGCTGAAAAACAACCCGGGCCAGGGCGTGAAAGCCCGCAGGCGGTCGTAAAGTCGTTGGGCCGGCAGCCGCCAATCAACCCGGCCTTCGCTTTTGTTGACCGCGGGCGCCAAAGTGGCAAGGGATTCGTCCTGGGGATGCTTGCGGATCTTGCCCGAAAAAATCTGCTTCAATGTTTGCAACAAGAAGGGAGCGGCCCTTTCACCCAGGCGCAGTTGATAAGAGGCGGTGGTGTCGTCGGGACGAATGGGAAGCTCCTCCTTTGCCCAGACCGGTCCGGCATCCATGCGGCCGCTGATCTCAAAAACGGTGATGCCGCTGCGGCTCTCCCCGTTTTCAAGAGCGCGCTGCACCGGCGCGGCCCCGCGGTAGGCGGGCAGCAGAGAAAAATGGACGTTGATCGTCCTGTAGTGGGGCAGGGAATAAACGGCGCTGGGAATGAACCGGCCGTAGGCCACGGCGACGGCGATGGCCGGGTCGATGCGGCGCATGGCCAATTCCAGCTCCGGCGTGCGCAGATCGGGCGGTTGAATGTAGGGAAGGCGGTTTTCGACGGCGAACTGCTTGACCGGTGGGACGAGCAGCTGGCGGTTGCGCCCGCCGTAATTGTCCGGCTGGGTGACGATCAGTTTCAGGTTGAAATTTCTGTTCAGTTCTTTGAGGATGGGCAGACCTATGGCCGAGGTTCCGAAAAAAACCAATTCACCATTGGCCACTTTTTCTCTTTTGGCTGATCTCTTTTTTGATCAGGGTGCGTTTCAAACTGGATACGCGGTCCACGATCAGCATGCCGTTGAGGTGGTCGATCTCATGCTGCAGCACCCGCGCCTTCAGGCCGTCGAATTCGGCGCGCATTTCTTGACCGTCAGGCAGGGTGGCCTGCAGGAAAATACGGGCGCTGCGCTTGATGGGCAGGGAATAGCCGGGAACGGACAGGCAACCCTCCTCGCTGATCTCATAGCCTTCGGCTTCGATGATCTGCGGATTGAGGATGATCAGCAACTCTTCGGGATTTTCCCCGACCGACAGATCAAGGGTAAGCAGCTGAACGGATTCGCTCACCTGGGGCGCGGCCAGGCCGATGCCCGGGGCCTGGTGCATAGCATGCACCATGGCCGCGGCCAGGTCGATGATGTGCCGGTCGATGTCGCGGATTTCGCGCGCCTTCACTTTCAGCACAGCGTCGCCGTATTTGCAGATCTTCAAAGTCTCGTTTTCCACGGAATGATTATATTTTTTCAGGGAACTTTTGTCAATTGATGGCAGTCAGTAGTCAGTAGGAAGAGGCAAGAATCGATAAGTTATGGGTAATAGGTTAGAGGTCATGGGTAATGGGTTATAGGTCGGAAAACATCGGCCATTTCTATCTTTCCCATCACCAATCACCCCTCACCTTTAAGCTCGCTCTACTTCGACCTCGAACGTCGAACATCGTACTTGGAATCTCATTTCATTCCTTAATTGCAAAATAAGCGGCTTTGTGATATTTTTTCCAGACTGCCGGTTGCAGAGCCGGCCCATGGGAGTTGCCGTGGCCAGAATTCAGGTTTTAGCTGAAAGTGTATTTCGCAAGATCGCCGCCGGCGAGGTGATCGAACGCCCGCTTTCCGTGGTCAAGGAACTGGTGGAAAACGCCATTGATGCCGGTGCCAGCGAGATCGCCGTCGCCCTGCTGTCCGGCGGCAAGGAAATGATTCGCGTCGAGGACAACGGTTGCGGCTTTGGCGCAGCCGAAATCGAGATTGCTTTCCAGAGCCACAGCACTTCCAAGCTGGTTGAACTGGAAGACCTGGACCGCCTGATGACTCTGGGTTTTCGCGGCGAGGCCCTGCCCTCGATCCTGGAAGTGGCCGACATCGATGTGGTCACGGCCGACAACAACGATGGCCGCGGCTGGCAATGCCGTTTCCGCGGCGGCAGGCTGCAGGAAAAAAAACAAACCTCCTGCCGCCGGGGCAGCACCGTGACCGTGCAGCAGTTGTTCGCCAATTTCCCGGTGCGCCGCAAGTTCATGAAAAGCGACCAGGGAGAAATGCGCCCGGTCACCGCTTTTCTGGAAAATACGGCCCTGGCCCGTCCCGCCATTGCCTTCACCCTGCAGCACAACGGCAGGACGGTATTTTCCTATCCCGCGGCCGCGAACCTCTCTGAACGCATCTACCAGGTCTTCGGCAAAGAATTTTTGGACGATTTGCGGCCCATGGATTTTGCCTCCGGCGACTTCTCACTAAATGGTTTCATTTCAGCGGTGCAAACCGGCGTCAGCGGTAAAGGACGCCAGTTTTTCATGGTCAACGGCCGGCCGGTCAAGGAAAAAACCATGCTGGCCGCTTTCAACAACACCTATCAGCCCTACTTGGAAAAATCGCGCAGTCCGGTCGGGGTGCTCAATTTTACCGTTCCTCCCAACCAGATCGACGTCAACATCCATCCCATGAAGCTGGAAATCCGCTTCCTGGACAGCCAACGCGTCTACCAGTTCCTGCAGCAGGCCATTGACGCCACCCTGGGGCGGCCGGCGGCGTTCCACGAATTTTTTCAGCCTGCGGTTTTTGCCGGCCCGGACGCCGGAAGCAATGCGATCTCCGCTTGGGCGCCCGCGCTTTTCGACAGGGCAGCGCTTGATCCCGGGGATGATTTTTTCGTGCTGGGCCAATACCTTGATTCTTATATCGTGGTCGAAAAAAACGGCGAACTGCTGATCATCGACCAGCACAACGCCCGGGAAAGAGTGTTGTTCGAGCGCTTGCAGTCCGGTTACCATTCCGGCAACGCCGCTTCGGCCCAGGCCCTGTTCCCCCTGCTGCTGGAACTGTCTCCGGCGGAAAGGTCGGCCCTCGATGAAAGCAAAATGATTTTTTTTAAAAAAGCCGGTTTTGACATCCGTCTCATGAGCGGCTCGGCCATCGAGATCAAGGCCTTTCCGCAATTTTTAAGCGAAGCGGGCATCCGCGATTCCGTGCGCGCCGCCCTGCGCGAGTCCCTTGCTGGGGACAAGGCGCCCGGAGAATTGAGCGATGATGAACGTTGGCTTGCCGCCCTGGCCTGCCACGACGCCGTCAAGGTTAACCAGCGCTTGCAGCCCGAGCAGCAGCGTGCTTTGGTCAGGGACCTTTTTGCCTGCGCCCATCCCTATTTTTGCCCGCACCGCCGTCCGATCATCGTCACCCTGACTCAGGCCGAAATAGAAAAGCAATTGAAGCGACGATGAAGCAAGGCTGGAGAACATGAAAAAAGAAAAAAACAATATTTCGGCTGCCGGGAACAAGGCCGCCACCATTGAAAAAATGAATCCTGTGTCGCTGAACCGCCTGCTGCGCTCCGCCATCCTGACCGCTAGCGAAGCCGTGTTCCTCACCGACCGGCAAGGAATGATCTGCTTTGCCAATCCCGCCTTTGAGAAACTCACCGGCTACTCCGCCGCCGAGGTGCTGGGAAAAAATCCGCGCCTGCTCGGTAGCGGCAGCCAGACCCGGGCCTTTTACCGCGAGTTGTGGGACCGGCTTGCCAGCGGCAAATCCTGGCAGGGTGAATTCATCAACAAGAAAAAAAATGGTTACCTGTACACCCAGGGCACATCCATTTCTCCGGTTTTTGATCCCGATGGGGGCATCAGTCATTTTTTGGCCATGGCCACAGACATCAGCAACAAAAAAAATATCGAGGAACAGTTTTTTCAAGAGCTGAAAATGGATTCTCTGGGACGTTTGGCCGGGGGCATCGCTCATGATTTCAACAACCTGCTGACCATCATCAACGGCTACGCTGAAATGTTGCTGGCCGACGGCAGCAGCAGCGGCCGGGTGCGTGAGAATGTGCAATGCATATACAACGCCGGTGAGAAAGCGGCGCGGCTGATCTCCCACATCCTGGCTTTCAGCCGCAAGCAGATCATTTATCCGCGGGTGCTGAATGTCAATGGCGTGGTACGGGAACTGCAGCAGATGATTCGCGGCATCCTGGGCGAAAAGATCATTTTGCAAATCGACCTGGCCGCCGACGCTGCCCCGATCCGCATCGACTACTCCCAACTGGAGCAGGTGATCATGAACCTGGTGGTCAATGCCCGGGACGCCATGCCTTCCGGGGGCCGGCTTCTGCTCAGCAGCATGAATTTCAGCATGGACGACGATTTCGTCGGGCACCATCTTGGGGCCAAAAAGGGCGAATATGTACGCTTGGAGATCTCCGATAGCGGCCTGGGCATGGCTCTGGAAGTGCAGCAGCATATCTTTGAGCCATTTTTCACCACCAAGCGGCTGGGCGAGGGCACCGGACTCGGGCTGGCCTCGATATACGGCATCGTCAAGCAGAACCGGGGCTACATCACATTTGACAGCGAGCCCGGCCTGGGAACGCGTTTCAGCATCTATTTTCCAAAGCACAAATATCTGGAGCCTAGAGAAGCGGGGGACAAGAGCGCCGAAATAAAACCTCCCTTTGCCGGCCGGACCGTACTTTTGATAGAAGCCGATGATACCGTGCGCAAGCTGACCGAAAAGGTCCTGCTGGCGGCCGGGTTCCAGGTATTGGAATCAGTGAATTGGCCGCTGGCCCTGCGCCTGGTCAAGGAGAATCCCCACCCGCTTGACCTGCTGCTGGCCGATGTCATGGCCCCGGAAATGCCCGGCTGGGAAGCGGCGCAAAAAATATGGGCCGCGCACCCTGAAGCCAGGGTGCTGCTTACCTCCGGCTATTCTGAAAAGCGTTTGCTGCTGACTGGGAAACCGGACCAGAACATCCATTTCATATGCAAGCCTTACAACCGCCAGGAATTGCTGGAAAAAATCGCTGAGATCCTGGATAAAAAAGATTGAAGAGCCTTCCCGGCAGCGCTTTTGATCCAGCCGCGCGTCTGCTGGACTGGTTCGCCATTCGCCGCCGCGACCTGTCCTGGCGGAAAAACCGCAGTCTTTACAGCGTATGGGTGGCCGAGGTCATGTTGCAGCAGACCCGGACCGCTACGGCGAATGGCTACTACCGCAGTTTCCTGGAACGTTTCCCTTCGCTGGCCGGACTGGCTGCCGCCCCGCTGCCCGAAGTGCTCAAGGTCTGGGAAGGGTTGGGCTATTATTCACGGGCCCGCCATTTGTGGCTGGCCGCTCGCGCCGTTCATGAAAACCACGGCGGCCGGATTCCCACCTCCTATGCTGAGTTCAGAAAACTGCCCGGGGTGGGGGAATACACCGCCGCGGCCGTGTTAAGCATCGCCTGCGGCCAGGCCTTGGCGGCCGTGGACGGAAACGTGCTGCGCGTCGTCTGCCGCTGGCGGGGGATCGAAACCGATATCCGCAGCCGCCACACCCGGGATGCGGTGCGCGCCTTTCTCCAGGAGATCATTCCGCCCGCGGCTCCCGGGGAATTCAACGAGGCCATGATGGAACTGGGGGCCCTAGTCTGCACCACTAAAAATCCTGTCTGCGGCGAGTGCCCGTTGCGGACGAACTGCCATGCTTACCGCCGCGGCCTGACCGCGGTGCTGCCCTTTAAAAGTCGCCGGCCGCCTCCGCCCCTCTTCCCGGTGGCGCTGGCGGTCATCGTTCGCGGCAGCCGCCTGTACATTCAACAGCGCCCTGAGCAAGGTCACCTGGGGGGACTATGGGAATTTCCCGGCGGCAAGTGCCGGGCGGGCGAGAAACCGGAGCGGGCGGTGGTCCGTGAATGCCGCGAGGAATTGGCGGCGGAGGTGGAGGTGCTGGCCAAGCTGGCCCAGGTCGGCCATGCCTATAGCCACTTTCATATCGTCCTGCACGTCTTCGCCTGCCGGCTGCGCGGTTCCGCACCGTGCCCGCTCCGGCCCCACGCCTGGGTTCAGTTCGCCGAACTGCGCCATTACCCTTTTCCGGCGGCGAACCACAAGTTCTTTTCGAAGCTAAAGGAATACATGGATAAGAACTTGGCATTAGGTGCAGGGCGTACGTTGTATGGAAAGAAAAAGACAAAGTAAAAAGGCAAAAAGAATAAGTATGAAAAAAGCCCTTTCAACATTTCCATCGATTACAATCTTTTGTGGTCGTATAAAGTGGTTTTATTGATTTTCCGCCTGTATCATTGTTCCCAAACGTATGCCGTGAGCCGTTTGCCGTCCACAGATTTCTTCAACCTCGAACTTCGAACCTTTTTGACATTCGTATCGGGCTGTGTTACCATTCCGTTTCTCTTTGGCTTCCAGCCAATCCGATCGGATGAAAGAGGTGCGAAACATGTTCAAATCCCTGGTTCCGAAAAACGAAATTTTTTACGAGCTGTTCAACCAGATCAGTACCAACACTGTCGAAGGCGTGCAAGCCCTGGTCAAGATGCTCGACGACTGTGAGCATTACAACGAATACGCCGTCAGCCTGAAGTCGCTGGAGCACCAGACCGACCTGCTGGTGCACAGCGTCATGTCACACCTGCACAAGACATTCGTCACCCCCATCGACCGCGAAGACATCCACCAGCTGGCTGTCCGTCTCGACGACATCCTCGACCTGGCCGAAGCCGCCAGCTCGCGCATCGACCTCTACCGCCCTTGCAACGTGCCGCGCGAAGCCAAGGAACTGAGCCTCGTGCTGCTGGAAAGTGTCAAATTGGTTAAGGAGATGGTCAGCTTGCTGCGCATGCTGAAAAAGCCGGCCCGCATCATGGAACTGACCGTGGAGATCAACCGCCTGGAAGACCAGGCCGACTACATCCGCCGCAGCACCCTGGCCCGGCTTTTCCGCGAGGAAAAAGACCCCTTTGAACTGATCAAGTGGAAAGATATCCTGGAATACATTGAGCGGGCCACCGACCGCTGCGAGGATGTAGCCGACATCACCGAAGGCATCGTCCTGGAAAACACCTGAAAAAGAGACCACGATGCTGATCCTGGTTATTTTCGTAGTATTACTTGCCTTGTTGTTCGATTTCATCAACGGCATGAACGATGCCGCCAACTCGGTGGCGACCATCGTCTCCACGCGCGTCCTCTCCCCGCGCCAGGCCGTGCTTTGGGCGGCTTTCTTCAACTTTACCGCCGCCTTTCTTTTCGGCATGCACGTAGCCAACACCATCGGCAAGGGCATCATCGATGTCAAAATCGTTTCCGCTCCCCTGATCCTGGCTACCCTGATCGGCGCCATTGTCTGGTCGTACTTATGCACCCGCATGGGTTTCCCGATCAGCGTTTCGCACGCCCTGGTCGGCGGCCTGGTCGGCGCCGCCCTGGCCAAAGGCGGCATCAAGGCGCTGGTCATTTCCGGCTTGTTGAAGATCTCCCTGTTCATCGTCCTGGCGCCGCTGATGGGAATGCTGCTCGGCTACATGTTCATGATCCTGGTCATGTGGCTCTGCCACAAGCGTTCGCCGCAGACGGTGGACCGCTGGTTCCGCCGCCTGCAGCTGCTTTCAGCCGCCCTGTACAGCCTCGGCCACGGCACCAACGATGCCCAGAAGACCATGGGTGTTATCGCCATGCTGCTGTACTCAACCGGCCACCTGGGCAGCACCTTCTATGTGCCTTTTTGGGTGATCATCAGTTGTTACCTGGCGATTTCCCTGGGTACCTTGAGCGGCGGCTGGAAGGTGATCGAGACCCTGGGCATGAAAGTGACAAAGCTCAAGCCGGTACACGGCTTCAGTGCCGAAACCGCAGCGGCCACTTCCATTCTTTTTTCGACTTTCATGGGCATCCCGGTTTCCACCACCCACACCATCACCGGTGCCATCATCGGCGTCGGTGCCACCAGCCGCCTGTCAGCCATCCGCTGGGGCCTGGCATACCGCATCGTTTGGGCCTGGATCCTGACCATACCCGGTTCGGCACTGATCTCAGCCCTGTGCTGGTACGGCATTTCGCTGCTGCATCTGCCCGGCTGAGAGGAAGGAAGCATCATAATTGAAGGGAAAACCTGAGGCGTTTGCTCGCCGCCGGCAGCAAGAGAAAGCAGCAGGATCACGGATCTTCTTTCGCTTGAATGATTACTGTTTTTAAAACTGTCTTCCATTTTATCGGGTTCGATTCCGGGGTTGACAACACCTTGAAAATTGATAAAATAAAATCTATATATTCTCCAAAACAAATTTCCAAAATCATTTTAAATACAAGGAGAAAAAAGTGGCGCATAAAAATCGGATATTTTCAGGAATGGCCCTCTGCCTGGCGCTGGGTCTCGCGTTCTCCGGCTGCGGCCGTCAGGGGCAGAAGGCCGATTCTCTCCAGATCAAGGGCTCGGACACCATGGTCAACCTGGGCCAGGCCTGGGCCGAAGCCTTCATGCAGGCCGACCCCAAGGCTTCGGTGGCCGTCACCGGCGGCGGTTCGGGCACGGGCATCGCCGCCATGCTTTCCAATACCTGCGACATCGCCGAGCTCTCGCGTGAGCTCAAGCCCGAAGAGATCGCCATGGCCAAGCAGAAGGGCTTTGAACCCAAACAGATCGTCGTGGCCCTGGACGGGCTGGCCGTGGTGGTCCACCCCGCCAATCCGCTCTCGCAGCTGACCCAGGACCAGCTGGCCGCGATCTTTTCCGGCAGCGTATCCAATTGGAAGGAAGTGGGCGGCAGCGACCTGCCTATCGTGGTCCTGTCGCGCGAGGTAAACTCCGGCACCCACGTCTATTTCAAGGAGCACGTGCTGCGCCGCAACCGCAAGGAGAGCCAAGTGGAGTTCGCCCCCACGGCATTGATGCTGCCCAGTTCCCAGGCCATCGCCGACGAAGTGGCCCAGAATTCCGGCGCCATCGGTTATTTCGGCATGGGCTATATTTCGGTAAAGGAGAAAACCCTGGCCATTGCCAAGGATGCCGATTCTCCATATGTTCAGCCTACCATTGAAAATGTCGTCAGCCAGGCCTATCCCATTTCGCGTCCGCTGCTCATGGTCACCCGCGGCCAGCCCACTGGGCTGGTGGCCCGTTTTATCGATTTTGTCCTCAGCCCGGAAGGACAAAAGATCGTGGTTAAGATCGATTTCGTGCCGGTGAAAAGCAATTAAGCAAAAATGAAACCCATGCGGGTACGCAAGCTGAAAGAATGGCTTATTGAAAAATCCATTTTGCTCAGCGGCATATTTTCCGTTGTTTTCGTCTTGCTGATATTCCTTTTTTTGCTGCGCGAAGGACTTTCCCTTTTTCGCGGCGAAAGCGTGATCGACTTTATTTTCGGCAAAAGCTGGTATCCCATCTCCGATCCGCCGCGCTTCGGCATCCTGCCGCTGATCCTCGGCTCGCTGCTGGTCACCCTGGGAGCGGCCGCCATTTCGGTGCCCATCGGCATCGCTGCCGCATTGTACATCGCCGAGATCGCGCCGCTGCGGCTCAGGGAGGGGCTGAAAGCCGGCATCGAGCTGCTGGCCTCCATCCCCTCGGTGGTCATCGGCTTCATCGGCATGATCACTCTTGGTCCCTGGATCAAAAACTTTTTCAACATCCCTACCGGGCTGACAGCCCTGACCGGGTCGGTCACCCTGGCCTTCATGGCCATGCCCACCATCGTCTCCATCGCCGAGGACGCCATCACCGCCGTGCCGCGGCAATACCGCGAGGCGGCCATCGCCATGGGCGCCACCAAGTGGCAGACCACCTGGCGCATCGTGGCCCGTGCGGCCCGGCCGGGCATGCTGGCCGCGGTCATGCTGGGCATCGGCCGGGTCATCGGCGAGACCATGGCCGTGATGATGGTCACCGGCAACGCCGCCATCATCCCCAAGAGTTTCCTGCAGCCGGTGCGCACCCTGACCGCCACCATCGCCGCCGAGATGGGCGAGTCGGTGCAGGGAGGGCCGCATTACGCGGCCTTGTTCGCCATCGGCATCGTGCTCTTTGTCATCACCTTCCTGATCAACGGTGTGGCCGATCTTTACCTGCACCGCTCGCGACGCTAAGCATGAAGCCGCGCCTGGCCCAGAAGATCGCTTTTGCCTTCCTGCTGCTGGCCACCCTGCTGGTGGTGCTGCCGGTGCTGGTCATCCTGCTGATCATCGTGGCCAAAGGGGCCAGCGCCATCAGCTGGGATTTCCTGTTTTCCATGCCCCGTGACGGCATGACCGCCGGCGGCATTTTTCCGGCCATCCTGGGCACGCTCTACCTGGTGATCGGGGCCATCATCTTTGCCGTGCCGTTGGGCGTCCTGGCCGCTGTGTACCTGGTCGAGTATTCCAGCGACAACTGGCTGTCGCGCCTGGTCAAGCTGTCCATCGTCAACCTGGCCGGCGTGCCTTCGGTCGTGTACGGGCTTTTCGGCCTGGGGATATTTGTCACCTTTTTCCGTTTCGGCGCCTCGATTTTATCCGGGTCGCTGACGCTGGGCATCATGATCCTGCCGGTGATCATCACCTCTTCGCGTGAAGCGCTGGAAAGCGTACCCCGGCATTTCCGCACTGTCAGCCTGTCGCTGGGAGCCAGCCGCTGGCAGACCATCCGCCATTCGGTGCTGCCGCACGCGCTACCGGGAATTTTGACCGGCATGATCCTGGGCCTGGGCCGGGCCGCCGGTGAGACCGCCCCCATCCTTTTTACCGTGGCCGCATTTTACCTGCCGCGCCTGCCGCAGTCGGTTTTTGACCAGACCATGGCTTTGCCCTACCACCTCTACGTCATCTCCACCCAGGTGCCGGGTATCGCCGAGAACGTCCGCTACGGGACGGCGCTGGTGCTGCTGTCTTTGGTGCTGCTGCTCAACCTGGCCGCCATCCTGATCCGCTCCCGTTTCCGCAGGAAGAAAAAATGGTAGACCCGGCCGCCAAGTTTTCCATTCGCGACCTTCATGTCCATTACGGCCAGTTCAGCGCCCTGCGCGACCTGAACCTGGATATCCGCGCCAACGAAATATTCACTATAATCGGGCCGGCCAATTCAGGCAAAACCACCTTCCTCCATTCGTTGAACCGCTTGATCGACCTGGTCCCGGTCAGCCGCTGCCGGGGAGAGATCAGGCTGGACGGCATCGACATCCGCCGCGGGTTGGAGATCGAGGCCCTGCGCCGCAAGGTCGGCATCGTCTTCGCCCTGCCGCTGCCGCTGCCCATTTCCATTTTTGAAAATGTGGTCTACGGCCTGCGCATGCAGGGCATACGCGACCCGCAGCGCCTGAACGAAGCGGTAGAGAGAAGTCTGCGCGAATCGTATCTGTGGGAGGAAGTCAAAGACCGTTTGCGCACGCCGGCCATGAATCTTTCCGGCGGCCAGCAGCAGCGCCTGTGCATGGCCAGGATCCTGGCCGGCCAGCCCGACGTGCTGCTTTTCGACGAGCCTACTTCGGGACTCGATCCGATCTCGACGGCCAAGATCGAGGAGACACTACTTATTTTAAAAGAGAAATACACCATCGTGCTGGTGACCAACAACGTGGCCCAGGCGGCCCGGGTGGGGGACCGCACCGCGTTCTTTCTGATGGGTGACATGATCGAAGTGAGCGACACGGGCAAGATGTTCACCACGCCGGCCGACAACCGCACCAGCGACTACATTACCGGCAAGTTTGGCTGACATGAACGAGATCAGTATAGAAACCCGCGCTCTTGACCTTTTTTACGGCGATTTCCAGGCCCTGATCGGGATCGATCTGCAGATACCCGTCCGCCAGGTGACCGCCCTGATCGGGCCCAGCGGCTGCGGCAAGAGCACCCTGCTGCGGGTGTTCAACCGCATGAACGACTTGATAGACGGCGTGCGCGTCAGCGGCCAGGTCCTGATCGACGGCCAGGACATCTTTGCCCCTGGCGCCGACCTGCTCCGCCTGCGCGAAAAGGTGGGCATGGTCTTTCAGCGCCCCAACCCCTTTCCCCTTTCGGTGTATGAGAACATCGTTTTCGGTTTGGCCGTGCATCGCCTGGCGCGCCGGCAGGACTACGGTGGCCTGGTGGAGCAGGCCTTGCGCAGCGTGCTGCTTTGGGACGACCTCAAGGACCGGCTGCACCGTTCGGCATTGAAACTGTCTCTGGAGCAGCAGCAGCGCCTGTGCATCGCCAGGGTGCTGCCTTTGAAACCGCAGATCCTGCTCATGGACGAACCCTGTTCCGCCCTCGATCCCATCGCCACCCTGCACATCGAAGAGCTCATGCAAAAATTGAAAAAAGAGTACACCATCGTCATCGTCACCCACAACATGCAGCAGGCGGCCCGCGCCTCGGACCGCACCGGCTTCCTGTACCTCGGCAAACTCATCGAGTTCGACGAAACCGCAAAAATATTCACCAAGCCGGCGCAGGCCATGACCGAAAATTATATCAGCGGCCGTTTCGGCTGAAACCAGGAGAGAGAATATGGCAAGAGAGCATTTTCAAAACATGTTGCGCGCGCTGGAGCAGGAGCTGGTGGCAATGGGCGAGATGGTCATCACCGCCATCGACCGCTCGATCCTGGCGCTGAAGAACGTCGACAAGGTCGAAGCCGAACGCATCATCGCCGACGATGCCTTGATCAACCAGCGGCGCTGGGACATCGAGAACCAATGCATCCAATTGTTCGCCACCCAGCAGCCCGTGGCCGGCGACCTGCGCGAGATCGTCTCCTTTATCGACCTGATCACCAACCTGGAGCGCATGGCCGACCATGCCAAGGGCATCGCCACCATCGTGGTCCGACACGACCAGAAGCCGCTGCTCAAGCCGCTGATCGATATCCCGCGCATGGCCGAGAAGACCCGAGAAATGATCCAGAAAAGCCTGACCGCCTTCATCACCCAGGATGTGGACGCCGCCCATGCCATCATCCAAATGGACAATGAAGTGGATGCTTTGTACGACCAGATTTTCCGCGAGCTCCTGACCTACATGATGGAGGATCCCAAGACCATTACTCGAGCCGTCTACCTGATCTGGGTGAGCCACAACCTGGAACGCATCGCCGACCGGGTGACCAACATCTGCGAACGGATCATCTTCATGGTCACCGGCGAGATCCAGTCTGACTGAACTTCGACGAGGACGGCCCGCGAAAACTCCTTGTGAGATGATTGGCAATGAAGATGAACGAATGACGCGAAGGGGATTAGCGGGAGCTTTGAAAAACTGACCGCTCAAAAAAAATCCTGCCAACCGGTGGTTTCCCCGGCAAAAAATTTATTTTAATTATTTATTTCTATTGACAGGTGGTAAAAAACGAACTATATTCTTAATTGAAAAGTGGGAGGCAAAAAAATTGAAAAAAGCCAATCACCTAATGGTGATGAAAGAAGCTGAAATTCCCAGTGAGGAGGCTGAACCTCCAAGCAGTGCGCTGCTGGAGGAAAGCAACAACGCTGCTCCGTCGTTGCTGTTTCCCGAGTTAATACAATTCCCCAATTCAAAACCCGACAAAACAGTTCTGAAGATCGGAGCCCGTTCCCTGCAGTTCCTGAGAAAATATTTCCCATTGGCGACAAAGGATGACTGGAACAATTGGGAATGGCAGCTGCGCAACAGCTTCACCAGCTGGAAAGCGCTGCAGCAAATTCTGCAGCTGTCCGATGATGAAGTCCGGGCCATGACCGTGCAGAGCGGCAGCCTGCCCCTGCGCGTCACTCCGTATTATGCCAGCCTGCTCGATCCCCTCGACTCCATGCAGCCGCTGCGCCGCAGCGTCGTGCCGGTAACCGCCGAGCACCTGATCTCCTGCGGTGAAGCTGCCGACCCGCTGGGTGAAGACTCCCACAGCCGCGTCCCCGGTCTGGTGCATCGCTATCCCGACCGGGTGCTTTTCCTGGTCACCGGTTTCTGTTCGACCTATTGCCGCTACTGCACCCGCTCGCGCCTAGTGGGTGACCAGAACAAGCGTCATCTCAACCGCGATCAATGGGACCGGGCCCTCTCCTACATCGAACTGAATCCTGCCGTGCGTGATGTCCTGCTCTCCGGCGGTGACCCGCTGACGTTGCCCGATGACAGCCTCGAATACCTGCTGACCCGCTTGAGCCGCATCCCGCACGTGGAATTCGTCCGCATCGGCAGCAAGGTGCCGGTGGTCCTGCCGCAGCGCATCACCCATTCGCTGGTCAATATATTGAAACGTTTCCGTCCCTTGTGGATGAGCATCCATTTCACCCACCCTGACGAGATCACTCCGGAAAGCGTCCAGGCTTGTGAACGGCTGGCCGATGCCGGTATCCCCTTGGGCAGTCAGACCGTGCTGCTGAAAGACATCAACGATTCTGTGCCGGTCATGAAAAAAATGATGCATGAACTGCTCAAGATCAGGGTCCGTCCCTATTATCTGTACCAGTGCGATCCCATTCTCGGATCTTCCCATTTCCGCACCCCGGTGGAAAAAGGCCTGGAGATAATCGAAGGCCTGCGCGGCCACACCAGCGGCTATGCCGTTCCCCATTACGTGATCGATGCCCCAGGCGGCGGCGGCAAGATCCCCCTGCTTCCCGATTATTACCAGGGCCGCGCCGACGGCAACGTGTTGCTGAGAAACTACCAACAAAAAATATACCGCTACCCCGATCAGAAGAGCGAGGATGCGGCGCCGGCAGAGGGTTTGTAAAAGCCCGGGCCCGGCTGAAAAATCCGCTTGCCAATTTTTATCAACTGGAATAAAATTACCATGAAATCCAAACGCAGAGGAACCCATGACCATTGGCTTAACCTATGATTTGAGACAGGATTACCTGGATGCAGGGTACAGCGAAGAACAAACCGCTGAGTTCGACAGTCCCGACACCATCGCCGCCATTGAGAAAGCGCTCATCGTCATGGGGCATGAGAGCAGGCGCATCGGCAATGTGAAAAGTTTGGTTTTGCGGCTGGCTGCCGGCGAGCGCTGGGAGTTGGTCTTCAACATCTGCGAAGGCATGTTCGGTTTGGGCCGCGAAGCCCAGGTGCCGGCCCTGCTCGATGCCTACCAGATCCCCTATACCTTTTCCGGGCCTCTGGTGCTGGCCCTTACCCTGGACAAGGCTCTGACCAAGCGCGTGGTCCGCTCTCTGGGCGTGGCCACCCCCGATTTCGCGGTGGTTGCTGCCAAGGAGGATATCGATGCCGTTGATCTGGCCTTTCCCCTCTTTGCCAAGCCCCTGGCTGAAGGCACGGGGTTGGGTATCAATGCCAGGTCCAAGATAGATTCCCGCCGGCAGTTGACGGCCATCTGTTGCGAATTGTTGGAAAAATTCAAGCAGCCGGTGCTGGTGGAGACCTATCTGCCCGGTCGGGAGTTCACCGTCGGCATCGTGGGCAGTGGCAACGCGGCCGAGGTTGTCGGCGTGATGGAAGTTTTTTTGCGGGCCGAAGCCGAAGCCAACGCCTATTCTTATGTCAACAAGGAAAACTTTCAGGAATTGGTCCAATACTCCCTGGCCCCGGAAGACGCGGCCGGGCCGTGCCGGGATGTGGCTTTGCGGACCTGGCGCGGCTTGGGTTGCCTCGATGCCGGCCGCGTCGACCTGAAAATGGACGGGAACGGTGCCGTTAATTTTATAGAGGTCAATCCTTTGGCCGGCTTGCATCCCGAGCACTCCGACCTGCCGATCATCTGCAGCCTGGTGGGCATCCCCTTCCAGACGCTGATGGAGAGGATCATGGCTTCCGCCGGCCGCAGGGCGCGCCCATGAATGGTAAAAAAGTGGTCATCCTGCACAGCCAGGTTGGGGAAGATTCGCCCAAGGACGAACAGGACGTGCTGGTCCAGGCTGACGAGGTTTCCAAATCCCTGGCCGAATTGGGCTATCAACCGGTGACCGTACCCTTTTCCCTGGATATTGATAAAAATATCCGCACCCTAAAAAAAATGGATCCGCTCTTTGTCTTCAACCTGGTGGAGACGGTGGAAGGCAACGGCCAGCTGATCCATTTGGCGCCGGCGCTGCTCGACCACCTCGGCCTGCCCTACACCGGCAATAGCCAGGAAGCCATTTTCGTTACCTCCAACAAGGCCCTGTCCAAGAAACTGCTCTCGGCGGCCGGGGTGGCTTCCCCGCCCTGGCTGGGTGATGGAAATCCCCGGGATGCCGCTGCGCTGGGAGCGGGGAGGTACCTGCTGAAATCTGTTTGGGAGCATGCCAGCAATTGGTTCGACGACAGCTCCCTCGTCCAGGTCGGCGGTGCCGCGGAATTGGGCGCGCTGCTGGAGAAGAAGAACCGCAGCGGCCACGGCCGCTTCTATGCCGAAAGCTATATCGATGGGCGTGAGTTCAACCTGGCCCTGCTGACCGGTGAGTTTTTACCGGCAGCGGAGATCCAATTTGTCGAATTCCCAGACAACAAATTGCGCATCGTTGATTTCCGTGCCAAATGGGAAGAGGAGTCGTTTGAATACACCCACACCCCGCGTACCTTTGATTTCCCGGCCGCCGATCAGCCCCTACTCGCCGAGCTGCGGAGCATCGCCAGACGCTGCTGGGATTTTTTCAACCTGCGCGGTTATGCCCGTGTCGACTTCCGGGTGGACAACCACAACCGTCCCTGGGTGCTGGAGATCAATACCAATCCCTGCCTCTCTCCGGACGGCGGCTTCCATGCCGCCGCGGAAAGGAACGGTCTGTCGTTCAGCAAAACAGTGGAACGGATCGTCAATGATTGTTTGTCCGGTAAAGAATAGAATTTTTGCATGAATAGCGGAGGAATTCATGAATAAGCGCGAATCGTTGGTTTTTCGCGAAAATGTTCTGCCCGGCGATCCCGAAGTGGTCAGAAGAATCGTAGCGTCAACGGCGTTTTTCTATGACCATGAGATCGATGTGGCGGTGGAACTGGTGGATGAGCGGCTGCAAAAAGGGACGGAAAGCGGCTACCTTTTCCTGTTCGCCGATCAGGGTGGCCGTACGGTGGCCTACAGCTGCTACGGCGAGATCGCCTGCAGCGACGGCAGCTACGACCTATACTGGATCGCTGTACATGATGATTGTCGCCACCAGGGCATCGGAAAAATTCTGCTCGAAAAGACCGAGGCGCTGATCGCCGGCCGCAAAGGGCGCGCCATCTGGGTGGAAACTTCGGGACAGGAAAAATACCTGCCGACACGGAAATTCTACCTGCGCTTGGGATACGAGGAGGAGGCAGTGCTCAAAGGTTTTTACAGTGCAAACGATGACAAGATAATCTATGTCAAAAGGTTGGTCTGACAATGGTTGAAACAATAAAGAAAAGATCGCTCAAGAGCGGCCTGCCTCCGGGCACGCTGATGCACATCGGCACCATGAAGGATAAGGACAGCCGCATGCGCATCCTGGACTACGACGAGGGTTCCGTGCGCGAAACAAAGCAGGCAGCCATCGATGAATGTCTCTCATTGCGCGCGAGCGATTCGCTGACCTGGATCGACATCGAGGGGCTCCGGGACGTCGGCCTGCTGGAGCGCCTGGGCAGCGGCTACGGCCTGCACCCCCTGATTCTCGAGGACATTCTCAACACCGACCAGCGTCCCAAGCTTGACGACATGGAGAGCTACATCTACGTGGTGCTCAAGATGCTCGATTTCGACCCGTCAAGTCTGCAGATCGTTTCCGAACAGGTCAGCATCGTTTTCGGCCGCAATTTCGTGATCTCCATACAGGAGGGGCGCGAAGGCGACCCGTTCGAGCCGTTGCGCGAGCGCATCCGCAGCGGCAAGGGGCGCATCCGCAAGCTGGGTCCCGATTACCTGGCCTATTCCCTGCTCGATGCCGTGATCGACCGTTATTTCCTCATCCTGGAAAGATTCGCCGAGCGCATCGAGACGCTCGAGGAAAAACTGATCGGCGATCCCGGGCCGGAAACGCTGCACCAGATCCACCACCTGAAACGGGAAATGATCTTTTTGCGCAAGTCGGCCTGGCCGCTGCGCGAAGTGATCTACGGCCTGGAAAAGAGCGATTCCGACCTGATCCTACCGGGCACGAAAATTTTTCTCCGCGACATCTACGACCATGCCGTGCACATCATCGACAGCATCGAAACCTATCGCGAGATGCTGTCCAGCATGCTGGACATCTATCTTTCCTCGGTGAGCAACCGCATGAACCAGGTCATGAAAGTGTTGACCGTCATTGCCACCATTTTCATGCCCCTCACCTTCCTGGCCGGCATCTACGGTATGAACTTCAAATACATGCCCGAGCTTGGCTGGCGCTGGGGCTACCCCCTGGTGCTGCTCATCATGCTGGGCGTGGGCGGGCTGATGCTCTATTTTTTCAAAAAGAAAAACTGGCTGTAAGAAACAGTGCATTCTGCCATGCCGGCAAGCCGGCCCTTCGCTCACTCGGGGATTTGTCCTTACCCGCTGATGGATTCGTTCTCGCTACCCCCGCGGAGTCGCCCCGCCTTGGTTGACCTTGCGGGCTCCGACAGTCACGGGTGTTCCCCTACGGAGGACCGCTCGCCCTCAACCAGGCGGGGTCCAAGTCCAAACCCCACGTTCCCTCAGGACGGTCTTGTCCGCTGCTTCAAAAACAGATGTCTCGTTTATTGTATTCCAACATTGAACTTCGAACGTCGAACTTCGGTCTGCAGATTTGACTGCTTCCTATTTTTGTGATACAAATTTTCCTTATGTTGTACGAATCAGGTTTATTTCTGTCGCCCGCCTTTGACTGGCACCGCGGTTGCTGGTGGGCGGTCCCGTCCGCCTGAAAATCTATCCATCCATCCTTTTTTTTATTTCCTGAAAATTAAAAAAATCCCAAGGAGAAAAACATGGAAAGATTTTCAACCAGAAAAAAAGAACATCTGCCGACCCATTTCTATAATATCAAGGCCGACCTGGCCGATCAGCCCAAGCCGCCCCTGGACCCGCGCAGCGGCCAGGCCCTCGATCCAAGCGCTTTGCAGGCGATCTTCCCGCGCGCTTTCATTGATCAGGAGATCAGCCGCGAGCGCTATCTGCCGATCCCGGCGGCGGTGCTGGAGGCCTACGCCCAGTTCCGGCCCACGCCGTTGATCTATGCCGCGGAACTGAAAAAAACCCTGCAGACTCCGGCCCACATTTTTTACAAATTCGAGGGCGTCAGCCCCACCGGCAGCCACAAGAGCAACACGGCGCTGATGCAGGCCTATCTTGCCGCCGAAGAAGGGGTCAACACGCTGGTGACCGAAACCGGTGCCGGCCAATGGGGTTCGGCCCTGGCCTATGCCGGATCGCGCTTCGGCATCTCCACGCGGGTGTTCATGGTGCGGGCCAGTTATCGCCAGAAGCCCGGAAGGCGCACGCTCATGAACCTGTTCGGGGCGCAGGTCGAGGAAAGTCCCGGCCCCAACACCGAGTCCGGCCGCGGGTATTTTTTAAAAAATGCCGACCATCCGGGCAGCCTGGGCATCGCCATTTCCGAAGCCGTGGAAACTGTCCTGAACAATCCAACCAGCAAATATGCCCTGGGTTCGGTATTAGACAGTGTGCTGCTGCACCAGACCGTGATCGGGCTGGAAGCGGAAAAGCAATTCAATGAAATCGGCATGGAGCCGGACACGGTCATCGGCTGCGTGGGCGGCGGCTCCAATTTCGCCGGCATCAGTTTTCCCTTCATCAGGAAAAACCTGGCCGAAGGAAATAAAATCGATTGCATCGCCGTCGAGCCCGAGGTTTGCCCTTCACTGACCGGCGGCGAATTGCGCTATGATCACGGCGACAGCGCCGGACTGACGCCGCTGCTGTACATGTATACCCTGGGGCGGGATTTCATTCCCCCGCCCATCCACGCCGGCGGCCTGCGCTACCACGGCATGGCGCCCCTGGTCAGCCACCTGGCCGCCACCGGGCAGGTGCGGGCCTGCTCCTACTCCCAGGCCGCCGTGTTCGCCGCCGCCAAAACTTTTTATACCAGCGAAGGGGTGCTGCCGGCCCCCGAATCGGCCCACGCCATAGCCGCCGTGATCGAAGCAGCCCAGCAGGCCGCGCGTACGGGAGAGGAGAAAGTCATCCTGTTCAATCTTTCCGGGCACGGTTTTTTTGATATCGGCGCCTACGAACTGAACGGCAGGCAGAATTAGACGTTGGATGTCAGACGTTGGACGTTAGCAAGGCACCAGTAACTGAATTCTTGGGATTGCTGTTCTCTTGCTAACGTCTGACTATTTCCGTCTAACGTCTTCTTTTTTTATGTTACAATGACCATCGAGGCGATATCTGATGTACGACGTCATCCTGGTGCAACCCTATCCGTTCGCCGATCACCCTTCTTTCCCCGAGGGGATCCTGAAAAGGGCCCTGGAGGCGGCGGGTTTCCGTGTCGGCGTGATCGAAACGCCGTTCTGGCAGGATAAAGAGTCTTTTGCGACCCTAGGCCGGCCGCGGCTTTTTTTTGCCGTGATCTCGGGCCCGCTCGATTCGCTGGTGCTGAACTATACCGCCAGCCGCCGCCGGCGCCGTAAAGACTTGTACCAGTTTGAAGGCGCAGCCTTTTTCAGCGGCCGTCCTCCAGACATCAAGTTCAAGATCCGCCCTGACCGCACCCTGACCGTGTTCTGCAACCGGCTGCGCGAAGTGTACCGCGAAGTGCAGGTGGTCATTGGCGGCGTCGAAGCCAGCCTGCGTTGTTTCGCCCATTATGATTTCCAGGAAAACAGGGTCCGGCGCTCCGTCCTGCTTGATTCCCGCGCCGATATCCTGGTCAGCGGCAACGGCGAAAAGCAGATCGTGGCCATCGCCCGCCTGCTGCACCAGGGAGTGCCGGCGGCGCAGATCGACATTCCCGGTACGGCCAGGATTTGTTCCCGGCTGCCGTTGGAAAAAAATTGCCTGGAGCTGCCCGCTTGCGAAGAAGTGCAGGCCGATCCCGCCCAACTGCTGCAGAGCCAGTTGCGGATCGGCCATGCCGGCGGCCAGCGCTCCCTGGCCCAGAAACACGCCAACCGCTGGGTGGTGCAAAACCCGGCCGAGCATTACCAGAGCGCCGACCTGGACCATATTTACGGACTCGGTTACAGCCGCCGCCACTTGGAACACCCGGTCTATTCCCCGGCCTTGCGCATGAACCTTTTTTCGGTCACGGCGCACCGGGGCTGCGCCGGCGGCTGCGCCTTCTGTTCGATCACGCTGAGCGAAGGCCGGTGGGTGGTCTCGCGTTCCGCGGATTCGATTTTTAAAGAGATCCGCTCCCTGGCCTTCCATCCCGAATGGCGCGGCGTGGTCTCTGATATCGGCGGGGCCACCGCCGAAATGTACGGCAGCGATTGCCCGGTCGCATCCTGCCGGCGCGATTCCTGCCTGCAGCCCCGGGCTTGCCGCCATTTCGATCCCGGCGAGCCGTATCGTGAACTGCTGCGCCGGGCAAGGGCCCTGCCCGGAGTCAAAAAGATCATGCTGGGCTCCGGGGTGCGCCACGACCTGTTGCTGCAAAATCCCGACCTGCTGGAAGAGATCATGCGCGAACACTGCGGCCGTTTCCTGCGTGTCGCCCCGGAGCATACGGAGGACGAGGTGCTGGTGCTGATGGGCAAGCCGCGCTTCGCGGTTTTCGAGGAATTCGTCGCCCTTTTCAAGCGCCTGAACCGCGGCTTGCCGCGCCCGGTCGAGCTGGCTCCCTACCTGATCGTCGGCCATCCCGGCGAGACCGCGGCCATGGTCCAAACCATGAAAAAGAAAATGCGCGCCCTGGGCCTGAAGACCTGCGACGCGCAGCTCTTCACTCCCACCCCCGGCACCTTGTCCACGGCCATGTATCATGCCGGCCTATCGCCTGCGGGAAAAGCGATTGAGGTGGAAAAGGACATCCGCGCCCTGCAGCAGCGCAAGCAGATCCTAGCCGGGGACTGAAAACGGCGGTTGCGATCGTCCATTCCGTCTTGACTATCAACCGGACCTAAATTATGATTTCCCCATGAATAAAAAACGATTTCCAAAAAAAACGGCACGCTTTTTCAGCGTCTTGTTCCTGGGTGCGCTCCTTGCCCTGCCTGCCCATGGGGAGTACCAAAAAGTGAACAACAGCGGCCTGGATATTTACTACCGGGTTTTCGGCGCGGGAACGCCGATACTGATCATCGGCGGCGGTCCGGGCGATGTTGCCGACCGTTATTTGAGTTTGAGCCAGGGCATTGCCAAAAACCACCAGTGCATTTTGGTAGACCAAAGGGGAACCGGGAAATCTACTCCCGCCGTGTTTGATTCGACCACGATCTCCCTGGCCCTGACCCTCGCTGATTTCGAAGCCATTCGCAACCAGCTCGGCCTGAAACAATGGACGATCCTCGGCTTTTCCTACGGCGGCTACCTGGCCTCGCTCTATGCCGACTCCTTTCCCTCTGCAGTATCCTCGCTGGTTCTGCTGGGATCCATGGGTTTGAATACGGACGCTTTTGGCCATTTTGACGACAACATCACCTCGCGGCTCTGGGCTGCGGATTTGGAGCGGGTGAATTACTGGAGTGATCCGGCCCGGCTCACCGAAAACCGCAGCCGGGCGATCACGGAAATCATCCGCGCCAAAATGCCCGGATATTTTTTCGACCGCAAAAAATCCCTGCTGGTCAGCCAGACCATGAAGGAATCCGATTTCAATTTCGACCTCGGCGACTGGCTCTGGAAGGACATCGTAAAAAAGGACCTTGCCAAGGCGGATGCGAAATTCGCCAAACCTGTCCTGATCCTTCAGGGGCGCCAGGATCCCCTGGGCGAAACGGTCGCCCAATCCTTGGCTTCTTATTACTCCAAGTCCAAACTTGTCTTCATTGAAAAGTGCGGCCATTATTCATGGATCGAGCAGCCCGAAAAAGTCTTTGCTTCCATCACTGAATTTCTGGCAGCAGGCAAATAAGGCAGGCATCACAGGCCCCATGCCGTGAGCGCTCCTGCCGCCGTGGCCCGGCAGGCTGTTTTCCTGGAATATTTCCGTTGCTGAATCCGGTTTGCTTTTCAAAAAAAAATGCGCTACAATCGCTCCTTATGTCTTGACAAGGAGACCCGCGATGCGCAGTGACAATCACGCTCATCCCGTCGGCCGCACCCTGGCCGATCGCGTCCAGGAAAAGACCGGTGTCGACGTCGCCCGCTGCTACCAGTGCGGCAAATGCTCGGCCGGGTGTCCCCTGGCCGCGGACATGGATTTCCCCCCCAGCCAGATCATGCACCTGCTGCAGCTGCGCGAATTTCCCGAATTCGCCGAACTGGCGCTGCGCTCCCACACCATCTGGCTCTGCCTGACCTGCGAGATCTGCTACTGCCGCTGCCCCATGGAACTCGACATTCCCAAGCTCATGGACGCGCTGCGCCACGAATCGCTGGCGCAAAAGAAGGTCAATCCCAAGGCCAAGGATATCCTGGCCTTTCACCGCGCCTTCCTTGACTCGGTGCGCTACACCGGCCGTTTGTTCGAGATGGGGCAGATCGTCGACTACAAGCTGCGCAGCCGCCATTTTCTGCAGGATCTGCTGCAGGCGCCGTGGATGTTCCTGGTCGGCAAGCTGCACCTGATGCCCGAGCGCGTCCGCGGCCGCCGCCTGCTGGGCCGGATCTTCGCCAAGACCCTGAAAGGCAAGGAGAAGCGCACATGAAAACCGGATTCTACCCCGGCTGCTCGATGAAGGGATCGGCCCGCGAGTACAGCGAATCGCTGCTGGCCGTGGCCCGGGCCTTGGGCCGGGAACTGCCGGAGATCCCCGACTGGAACTGCTGCGGCGCCACCGCCGCCCACAACCTCGACCGCAACCTGGCCCTGGCCCTGCCGGCGCGCATCCTGGCCGCGGCCGAAAAAGACGGCATGGACGAGGTACTGGTGCCCTGCGCCGCCTGCTACAGCCGCCTGAGCGTCACCCGCCACGAACTCCTGGAAGATGAAGAATTGCGGCAGAAGATATCGGGATTGATCGAGGCCGACTACCGCGGCACGGCCCGGGTGCTGAACATCATCGAATGGCTGGCCGGTGTCCCCGAGCTGGAAAAACTGGTCAAGGTGCCCTTCGCACGCCGCGTGGCCTGTTACTACGGCTGCCTGCTGGTGCGGCCGGCCGGCGTGGTGAAGTTCGACCGTCCCGAGGAACCGCAGTCCATGGACCTGCTGATGAAAAAGATCGGCGCCGAGCCCCTGGACTGGGCCTTCAAGACCGAATGCTGCGGGGCGGGATTTTCCGTTTCGCGCACCGACCTGGTGGCCAGGCTGAGCGGCCTGATTCTCGACGACGCCGTTTCGCGGGGAGCCGAGGCCGTGATCGTCGCCTGCCCCATGTGCCATCTCAATCTGGACATGCGCCGGCCGAACATTGAAAAGCTTGCCAAAAAGAAATTCAATATCCCGGTCATCTATCTCACCCAGGCCCTGGGCCTGGCCATCGGACTCGCACCGAAAAAACTCGGCCTGCAGCGCCACAAAGTGGCGGTGAAATTTCCGCCTCCAGAGGCAAAGCCTCCTTCGGCGGACAAGCTGGCCGCTGTTGGGGAAGTGTGACATGGCGCGCATTGGCGTATTCGTCTGTCTCTGCGGTGAAAACATCAGTGCCACGGTCGATGTCCAGAAGGTCGCTGCCGCCGCGGCCAAAATTCCCGGCGTGGCCCATAGCGTCGAATACAAATACATGTGTTCCGACCCCGGCCAGCAGATGATCCAGAACGCCATCAAGGAGAAGAACCTGACCGGGGTGGTGGTGGCCGCCTGCTCGCCGCGCATGCACGAGCCGACCTTCCGCCGCGCCTGCTCCGAAGCGGGCTTGAATCCCTTCCTCTGCGAGATGGCCAACATCCGCGAACATTGTTCCTGGGTCCACGAAAAAAGCGACGCCACCACCAACAAGGCCATCGACATCGTGCGCACCCTTGTGGCCAAGGTGAAAAAGAACAAGGCCCTGCAGCCCATCAAGGTGCCGGTGACCAAGACCGCCCTGGTCATCGGCGGCGGCATCGCCGGCATCCAGGCCAGCCTGGACATCGCCAACTGCGGCCACAAGGTGATCCTGGTGGAAAAGGAACCCTCCATCGGCGGCCACATGTCGCAGCTGTCGGAAACTTTTCCCACCCTGGACTGTTCCCAGTGCATCCTAACGCCGCGCATGGTGGAGGTGGCCCAGCATGCCAACATCACGCTGTATTCCTACTCCGAATTGGAAAGCCTGGACGGCTTCATCGGCAATTTCAAGGCGCGCATCCGCAAAAAGGCGCGCAGCCTGGATGAAAAGCTCTGCACCGGCTGCGGATTATGTGCTCTGAAATGTCCGCTCAAAAAAATCCCCAGCGAGTTCGACGCCGGCTTGGGGACACGTCCGGCCATTTATGTTCCCTTTCCCCAGGCCGTTCCCAACAAGCCGGTCATCGACCGCAGCCATTGCACCTATTACCTGAAAGGCAAATGCCGCCTTTGCGAAAAGGTCTGCCCCACCCAGGCCATCCGCTTCGACCAGGAAGACGAGATCGTGGAAGCCGAGGTCGGCGCCGTGGTCCTGGCCAGCGGCTTTGACATCAAACACGGCGATTTTTTTCCTGAGTACGGCTACGGGAAATACAAGGACGTCATCGACGGCCTGCAGTTCGAGCGGCTGGCTTCCGCATCAGGGCCAACCCTGGGCGAAATGCGCCGGCCCTCGGACGGCAAGGTGCCGGAAACGGTCGTCTTTGTCGCCTGCGCCGGTTCGCGCGACCCGGCCAAGGGCATCGAATACTGTTCCAAGATATGCTGCATGTACACGGCCAAACACGCCATGCTCTACAAGCACAAGGTGCACCAGGGCAAGCCGTATGTGTTTTACATGGACATCCGCGCCGGGGGCAAGATGTACGAGGAATTCGTGCGCCGGGCCATGGAGGAGGACGGCGTGCAGTACATCCGCGGCCGCGTTTCGCGCATCTACGAGCGCGGCGGCAAACTGATCGTCAAGGGCGCCGATACCCTGCTCGGGGCCAGGCCCATGGAGATCGAGGCCGACATGGTGGTGCTGGCCACGGCCGGCGTGGCCAATGCCGGGGCCGAGGAATTGGCCCAGAAAGTCCATGTCAGTTATGATTCTTACTATTTCTACTCCGAAGCCCATCCCAAACTCAGGCCGGTGGAGACCAACACCGCGGGCATCTTTCTGGCCGGCGCCTGCCAGGCGCCCAAGGATATTCCCGAAGCAGTGGCCCAGGCTTCGGGAGCCGCCAGCAAAGTGGCCGCCATGTTTTCCCAGGCGGAATTGGTACGCGAGCCGCTGATTGCCGTGGTCGATCGCCAGGCGCCGCCTCTTTATTCGACCTGCGTCGGCTGCTTTCTCTGCCAGACCTCCTGCCCGTACCAGGCCATCGAGAAGGAAGAAATCCACGGCCGCGACGGCCAGTTGATCAAAACCGTGGCCAAGGTCAATCCGGGGCTTTGCCAGGGTTGCGGCACCTGCGTGGCCCTGTGCCGCTCCAAATCCATCGATATCCAGGGATTTTCCCATGAACAGGTCTATGACGAAGTGCTGGCCCTGCTGAACCGAGGTGAAAGCGATGTCTGATTTCAATCCCAAGATCGTGGCTTTTGTCTGCAACTGGTGCACCTACGCCGGCGCCGACCTGACCGGTACCAGCCGCATGAAGTATTCGCCGCAGGTCTCCATCATCCGCTTCCCCTGCACCGGGCGCATCGATTTCATGCTGCTGCTGAAAGCGTTCGCCAACGGTGCCGACGGCATCATCGTTTCCGGCTGCCACCCCAACGACTGCCATTACAGCAGCGGCAATTTTCATGCCCGCCGGCGCTGGATCATCTTCCGCGCTTTGCTCGATTTCCTGGGCATCGACGTGCGGCGCGTGCAGTTTTCCTGGGTCTCGGCCGCCGAAGGGGCCAAGTGGGCTGAGCTGGTCAACAGCACCGCCGACCATATCCGCCAGTTGGGACCGTTCAGCGGTTATCAGCGGCTGCGCGGCCTGGGTGTCGAGTAGGGGAGGAGCCGCTATGGAAACCTTGAAAAACAAAGCGCGGGAATTGCTGGCCGCCAAAACGGTTCAGGTGGTCATCGGCTACGGCCGCGGCAGTGGCGGTTCAAGCCGGGCGATGTTTATCCGTGATCCGCGCCAGGCCGATGACCTGGTTTTCGATGGCGCTTGCTTGCAGAACCTGGCCGTGTATCTCATGAAACCCGAGGTGCGTAAGCTTGGTAAAGCGGCGTTGGTTGCCATTCCGTCCACGCTGCGGACCATCCTGCAGCTGGCGGCGGAGAATCAGGTTGGCGACCATGATCTTTTGGCTCTGGCCGTCAACGCGGCCGGCGCAGTAGTGCCGCTGGCCACCCTGAACGCCATCGAGACCCATGTGGCCGCGCTGGATAACAATTTGAGCGCTGCCGAAAAGGAGGAACTCCAAAAATATGAATCCATGGGCCTGGATCAGCGCCGGCAATTCTGGGAAGAGCAGTTTTCCCGCTGTCTCAAGTGCTACGCCTGCCGTGCCGCCTGCCCCCTGTGCTACTGCAGCCGCTGCACGGTCGAGTGCAACCAGCCGCAGTGGATCCCGGTGCCGGCCCACGACCTGGGCAACCTGGAATGGAATATCATGCGGGCCATGCATCTGGCGGGACGCTGTGTCAATTGCGGTGACTGCAGCCGGGCCTGCCCGGTGGGTATTCCCATCTATCTGTTGAATCAGAAGCTGATTGGCGAAGTTTTTGCTAATTTTAACTTCCGCAGCGGCATGGCGGCCAAGACCGACAATGTCATGTCCACTTTCAAGCCCAACGACTTGGAAGATTTTATCAGGTGAAAGGCATGGAAACTGAAAACAAATCGATCCGCCGTGACGCCCTGGAAAAATTGTTTTCGCAATGGCTGGCCGCAGGCAAAAGGATTTTGGCCCCGAAAAAAATCGCTGACAAAACGGATTTCGCATGGATCCGGACCCTGGACGAGGTCAACCTCGATCAGGTGCAAACCGTGCAGTCGCCCAAAACCGCGATTTTTCCCAGGGTGGAGGAGCTATTCTCATTCAAGAGTTCGGACGGCCTTGTCCAGATCCGGGACCGTGATGCCGCCGCTTTAGGTGAAATCGTGGTTTTCGGTTTGCGCCCCTGCGACGCCGCCGCCTTTGCCGCCCTCAAGGCCATTTTCACCTGGGATTGTCCTGATCGCCTTTTTTCGGCTCGCCTGGAAAAAATGACGGTTATCGGCGTGGCCTGCGCCCGCGCCGATGAATACTGTTTCTGCACTTCGCTTGGCGGCGATCCCGGTGCCACGGCCGGCAGCGATATCCTGCTGACCGATATGGAAAACGGCCAGTTCCTGGCGGAGATCGTTTCCGAAAGAGGACGGCAGGCCGTTCAAACTGCCTCTGGGCTGTTCGCGCCGGCCGCGACAAGGGAAAAGGAAAGCCACCTGGCCAAGGTCGAGCCGGGTTTCAATGCAAAGGCAATCGCTCCTGTTCTGGCATCCCTGTTCGATGACGCCGCTTTCTGGGAAGAACAGTCACGGCGTTGTGTAGGATGCGGCGCCTGTGCGTATGTCTGCCCGACCTGCGCCTGCTTCGACATCCAGGACGAAGGAGGTTCTTCGGGAAAACGTTTGCGTTGCTGGGATTCCTGCGGGTTCCAACTTTTCACCCTGCACACCTCGGGGCATAACCCGCGTCCTTTGCAGAGCCAACGCTGGCGCCAGCGCCTGATGCACAAGTTCGCCTACATGCCGGAGCGGCAGCAGGTGCTCGGCTGCGTGGGTTGCGGCCGCTGCTCGCGCGCCTGCCCGGTGGACATGAATATCCTTGAACATTTGCGGGCCATAGCGGAGGCAAAACCATGAGCGAGGCCGACATCTTCAAACCCTACCTGTTGAAAATCGATCAGGTCATTGACGAAACCCCCGACGTCAAGACCCTGCGCCTGGTCTTTGTCGATGAACAGGAAGGCAGGGATTTCACTTTCCGCACCGGCCAGTTCGCCGAATACTCGGTGTTCGGGGAGGGTGAGTGCACATTCTGCATCGCCTCGCCGCCCACCCGCAAAGGCTACATCGAATGCACCTTCCGCAAGGCGGGGCGGGTGACCACGGCCCTGGCCGGCCTCGAACCCGGTGAGACCATCGGATTCCGCGGGCCATACGGCAATATCTTCCCCATCCACGAATGGGGAAAAAAGAACCTGCTGTTCATCGCCGGCGGCATTGCCCTGCCGCCGATGCGCAGCCTCATCTGCAATGTGCTCGATCTGCGCAAGAGCTTCAACGATGTAACCATCATCTACGGCGCCCGTTCGGTGGCCGACCTCGTTTACAAAAGCGAACTGGCCGAATGGGCGGAGCGTCCCGATGTCAAGCTGGTCACCACTGTCGATCCAGGCGGCGAAACCCCGGACTGGAAAGGCCAGATCGGTTTCGTGCCGACCGTGCTTGACAAGTCCGCCCCCTCCAGCCGCGATACCGTGGCCGTGGTCTGCGGGCCGCCGGTAATGATCAAGTTCACCTTCCCGGTGCTGGTCAAGCTGGGCTTTGCTCCGGAGAGCATCTTCACCACCCTGGAAAACCGCATGAAATGCGGGGTAGGCAAGTGCGGCCGCTGCAACGTCGGCAAATATTTCGTCTGCAAGGACGGCCCGGTCTTCACCTTCGCCCAGCTGCAGGAAATGCCCCAGGAGTATTAGCACTGGCCGCAGTGATTAGTGAATAGTGATTGGTGATTGGGGAAGAAGAAGGCAATTGAAGAAAAAATAGATCCCCCCGGCTGCGCCACCCCCCTTAGTAAAGGGGGTAAAAATGCTTAAGACTAGCAATCCCTGTCATTTTCCAACCAACCTGATTCCCCCCTTACGAAAGGGGGGACAAGGGGGGATTACGAGGTCGCGAAGTTCTTTCTCTTTACTAATCACCAATCACTGGTTGCGAAGTTCGTTACAGATCCAGCCTGATTGGCAATGTCACCGAGGTGATCTCGTCCCAGTGCAGCTGGCGCTGGATGGCGAAGGCGGTCTCGTTGTGCAGCATCTTGTGGTAGAACTTCTCCTTGCGGAAGGCCAGCTTGCCGGTGAACACCGTGGAGCGGTGAAACTCATTTTTGATCTCCTTGCACAATTGGGTAGCGGTCTCGACCACGTCGGTGCCCACGGCGTAACGGTAGTCGGCGGCAAATCCCAGGTGGTGGGCCAGGTCCACATATTTTTGCAGGGTCGCTTTCGAAGCCGCCTCGAGGTTCTTCATCTCCTCGGCCCCCTTGAAGGAGCCGGAGTCGACCACGGCCACCGAGGCAAATATAAAATTCTTGTAAAGGTTGGGAAAATTGCGGATTACCGAAAGCACGGTGTGCACGCCGAAACCGTTGTAGTCGCTGACCAGCTGGATGGCGGTCATCTCCTGCGGGTTGGGTTTTTCCAGGTTGGCCTTGCGGCTGGTGGGGATGTCCATCAGCAGCTCGTCCAGCTGGCGCACCGCCTTTTTAACCTTGTGATAGTGGCTGCGGATCAGGAAACAGAGTGAGATGAAAGACCCGGTGATCAGCAGCGTCATCCAGCCGCCCTCGCGGAACTTTTCAAAGCTGGTGACGATCAGGATGGTGAAACAAAGCAGAAAACCGGTGATATGGATGGGTAGATGCTTCTTCCATTCCCTTTCCCTGGCGCGGTTCTGGATATAGTACTTGGTCATGCCGAACTGCGAAATAGAAAAGGTGAGAAAGACGTTGATGGCGTACATGGTCACCAGGCTGCGGATCGAACCGTGGCTGTAGAACAGCAGCAGGATCGAGGCGCCGCCCATGAGCAGGATGCCGTTGTGCATGGTCAACCGTTCCGACAGCGAGGCGAAGCGGTGCGGCAGCCAGGAGTCGATGGCCATGTTGGCCATGATGCGTGGGCCGTCGATGAAACCGGCCTGGGCGGCCACGAACAGTATGGCGCCCTCGGACAGGATGGTGACCAGGGCCAGGGCGTAGCCGAACGACCAGTCGCCGTACAGGGCGTTGGCCAGGATGGAGTTGAGGGTCTTGCCGTGCCCGGGAGTGACCTTGAGCAGCAGGTAGCAGAAAAAGAGGCCGCTGGCGGTGAAGGCCAGCGATACCGACATGTAGAGCATGGTCCTTTTGCCGGTCTGCACCTTGGGCTCGCGCATGATCTGCATGCCGTTGGAAACGGCTTCGATGCCGGTGTAGGTGCCGCCGCCGAGTGAATAGGCGCGCAGGAAAAGGGCCAGCATGCCCAGGCCGCCCAAACTTGACAAGCCGGCGTTGAAATCGCTCTTGATGCCGTGCACCACCGGTCCGATCTGGGACAAGTGCGAGAGGATGCCGTAGCCGATCAGGAAAACATGGGTGAGGACGAAGACGACGAAGATCGGGGCCAGCGCGGTCACCGATTCCTTGACCCCGCGCAGGTTGAGCATGATCAGGACCAGGATCAGGAAAAGTTCAAAGAATATCTTGTAGCCGTGCAGGTCGATGGGCAGGAAGCTGAAGAGGGCGTCGCCGCAGGCGGCGATGGAGACGGTGATGGTCAGCATGTAGTCGACCAGCAGGGCGCTGCCCGAGACCACGCCGGCCTTGGGGCCGATGGTGTGGGTGGCCACGATGTAACCGCCGCCCCCATGGGGGAAGTGTTCGATGATGCGCGAGTAGGAATAGGAAATGATGAAAACGGTCAGCGAGGTCGCCAGCGCCAGGAAAATGGCCAGATAGGTATGCTGGCCCAGGGTGCGGAAAGCTTCTTCCGGGCCGTAAGATGAGGAGGAAAGACCGTCGGCACCCAGGCCGACCCAAGCCAGCAGCGGCACCAGGGAGAGTTTGTGGAAAATGGAGGGGTCCTTGATATTGCGCGGCGCCCCGACCACCGTCTGGCGCACCTTGTCCAGCAGTGAATTGTGTTCGTCTGAATCGTTCGCTGCCATGAGTTTTCCTATTGGTTATCGGACCGGTTGGGAATACGGCCTGATTGAAAAATTGAATTCTACTCTTATCGAAACCGGCTGTCAAATTTTCAAGGCTTTGCCTTGCTGTTGACAGTGTTTTTCCTTTGTGATAGTGAATAAATGGCTGCCGCCCTGGAGCCGGCTGCATGGCCGACCCTCCCGGCATCCGCAAAGGGATTACTGGTGAAAATAAAAATTTGCCTTGGTAAGCCGTGAGAGGGGGAAACCAATGGAAGATGAGTATCAAAGCACTTTAAAAAAGAAAATTTCCATTCTTTTTCAACTTGGAAAATGGCCGGATGTGGTAAAACTCTGTGAATCGTATGCCGAAAAATACGGCAAAGACATGGAACTCGACTTGCTTCGCTTCAAAAGCGAACGCCATCTGGGGATCTCCGCGTCGCCCCCGAAAAACCAGGGCCTGGAAATGAACAAGACCGGGTTTACTGAAAAAGATCAACCCTTGATATTAGATGAAGAAGCTGCATTTGACGATGATTCGGTTTCATTGCCGGTTTCCCCGCTTGAAGAAAAGCAGACCGCCGATGATCTGAAAATCTCCAGGATCGCAGCCGACGAAATGCCCCTTGTGCGGGAAGATAAAATAGCCTATGACCCCTCTGCGGATGACAATGATCTGATCATCACCGATCCGTTTGAGGGAAATGAGCCTGGATTCAGCTTGGCAGCGGATGAACCACCGGTGATTCTGAGTGACCGCGATGAAAGCGAGAGCGTGGAATTCGCCAGTGAGCCCGCAGCGGAAATAGCAGACGCAGAAGAAAACCCTGCCTGGTTGCCCAAGGAGGAAATCGAGGTCGATTTTAATAGTTTGAGATCTATGACCATTGATGCCGATCCGCAATTGACCCCTGATAAACCAAAAGAAGAACCGTCCGCAGCCGATTCCAGGGATGGGGAAAAAAAGGTTTGGGAAGATCCCGCCCGGAGCACTTCGGGGGGCACTGAATTTCTCGAGGAGCTGCCGGAAGAAATTCCCTCTCCCGCAGCAAAACTCGCTATCGACGAAGAGCCGCAGTATGACAGAGGCACTTTCCATGAAATTTCAGAAGAAAAGCCGTCGATACGAAAAAAGGCATTTCCATTCAAACTGCTGTTGGGGTTTGTCCTCGCGCTGGCAGCTGCCGTGCTTTTGTGGCTGGTTCTTTCCGGCAAGTTGAATTTTTCAGGCGGCGACGAGCCAACAACCAATCCCATGCCTGTAGCCAAACCAGTGGTAGACAAAAACCCCCCTGCGGCCAAGAATGTTCCGCCCTCAACCCTGGTTCCCGCAGTCGTAGAAAAAGACAAAGCTTTTGATGAAAAATTTCAGCAAGCCAGCGCGCTTTTTAAAAAAGGCGATTTGCTGAAGGCATGGGCCATGGTTCTGGAAGCAAAAAAAATCAAGATGACCGAACCACTGCGCCTACTGGAAGAGCAGTTGGCTGCCAAGATCCAAGCTGACGAAGCGCGGGCCAAGCAGGAAAGTCAAGTGGCACAGAGCCAATGGCAGCAGGAAAGCCAGGCCTTCGCCAAAGCCGAGGCGGAAAACACCATGGCCGGCTGGCAGAATTTTTTAAATAACTACCCCGAGGGTGAATTCGCCTACAAAGCTGAGAAGAAGATTGCTATTTTTAAAAAGAAAGCCCAGGAAAACGTTGATCAGCAGCTGTTGCTGAAGATCCAGCAGTTGCAAAAGACCAAGCTGCGCAGCGCCTATTTGAGTTTGGGGCAGGCTGACATCTCCGCCATGCTGCGCCAGAGCGGCAAGCTGCCGGCTCAATTTGAAGCACATGAACACGGCGGCGCCAAGGTGATGCTCGATTTTGCCAACGGGTTGATGTGGACTCTGTGGAAGAAACCCATGGCTTATGACAAGGCCAAATGGTGGGCCAACCGCATCACGGCCGGATATAGCGGCTGGCGGTTGCCCTCAACCGAGGAGGCCGTGTCCTTGCTGCAGATGGACCGGGCTCAATATGCAGGACTGGCCGGTTTCGCCGTCTGGAGCGGCGATACCGTCAGCGACCAATCGCGCACGGTCTGGGTGCTGAAACTGCCCGAAGGCCAATTTGCCGCTGCCGGTTACAACCAGTTCTTTTATGTTTGGGCAGTGCGCACGGCCGGCAAATAAAACCGTTCTGTGACACCTGTCCAGCCATGCCGGCCGCAGGAGAAACCATGAAATTCGTCGGTGCCCATGTCAGCGCCGCCGGCGGTGTTGAAAACGCGCCGCTTAACGCTGCAAAAATCGGTGCCAAAGCTTTTGCTCTGTTCACCAAGAACCAGAAGCAGTGGCTGGCCAAACCGCTGAGCGTGGAATCCATCCGCGCTTTTAAGGGAAACCTGGCTGCCGTGGCCATCGCCCCTCGCCATGTCCTGCCCCATGACAGCTACTTGATCAACCTGGGCCACCCGGACACGGAGAAGCGGGAGAAATCGGTCCTGGCTCTGCTCGAGGAAGCGCGCCGGGCCGAGCAGTTGGGACTCACTCTACTAAATTTTCATCCCGGCAGCCATTTGGGAGCCATGGATGAAAAAAAATGCCTTGAGGTGATTGCTGCCGGCATGAAGCGCATCCTGGCCGAAACCAGCCAGGTCTGTTTGCTGCTGGAAACGACTTCCGGTCAGGGCGGCAATGTCGGTTACCGCTTCGAACACCTGGCTGAGGTTTTGGAGCAGGTCGCCGATTCCCGGCGCAGCGGTGTTTGCCTGGATACCTGTCATGTTTTTGCCGCCGGTTACGACATTCGCAGCGTCGCTGCCTATGAAAAAACCATGAAGCACTTTGACAGCGTCATTGGCCGTTCCTACTTGCGTGCAGCGCACCTCAACGATGCCAAAGTAGAATTCGCCAGCCGCAAGGACAGGCATGACAGCGTTGGACGCGGTCGGCTCGGCTTGGAGGTTTTTAGACTGCTGATGAACGATTCCCGTTTCGATGACCTGCCCTTAATCCTGGAAACCATCGATGATACCCTCTGGGAGGCGGAAATCAAGCTGCTGTATTCGCTGGTCGCGAAGGCTTCGGCGATTTAAAAAAAAAAGTATTTGAAAATATATTGTTTTGATTTTATAATATTGCCAATGACCCGAGGGTTTCATCTTTTTTGCTTTTGTACTTTGCTGCTGTTATTTTCCGCCTTGGCGGCGGAACGACCGGTGATTTATCTGCGTTTGACCGATTCGCTGACCATGGATCCGGGCAAAATCGAAGATTTTTATTCGCAGGAGGTTATCTTTAACGTTTTTGAAGGGCTGGTCCGCCTGGGCAAGGATATCGTTTCCGTGGAACCAAGCCTGGCCGAGCGCTGGGTTTTCAAGGAAAACGGCAAGCGCTGGATATTTTACCTGCGTCGGGGGGTGAAGTTTCACAACGGCGACAAATTCGACGCCAAAGCCGTGGTTTATTCTTTTACAAAACGCATGGATAGAAAACAGGGCGAATATGCCGCGTTCGGCCGAATTTTCCCTTATATTGCCGCTGTCAACGCTTTGGATGATTGGACCGTGGAAATTGTCCTTTCCCGTCCGTATTTCCCTTTTCTTTTTTCTTTGGCCGATATGCGCGGTAGCGTGGTGGCTCCCGGCTCATATGAGGGCCCTGAATTCAGGCCGATCGGGACCGGTCCTTTTGTTTTTGGCGAATGGGTCAGGGGCAAATCCCTGCTGCTCACCCGCAACGATCGCTACTGGCAGCAGCCGGCCAAACTGACGAAGATCATTTTTAAAAGTGAACCCAACGCGGCCATTCGTCTTTCCCAGATCAAGAACCGCAGCGCCGACATTGACATGATCCGGTCGGCCAAGGAGTACGATGAACTGCGGGATAAAACACACATCGCGATTTTGTCCAAACCCATTCCCCTCACCTACTATCTCGGGTTCAACAGCAAGCGGCAGCCGTTTTCCCGGCTGTTGGCCAGGAAGGCATTTTTTCATCTGCTGAACAAAAGGATCCTGATCAGGCACATTTTTCAAAATTTCGCCATGCCGGCCGCAGGTTTTCTCCCCCCGCAGATGGCCGGTTTCAATCCCGATATCGGCAAGGATGATTTCAGCATAAAAAAAGCGCAGCGTTTGCTTCAGGAATCGGGATTGGCCGAGGGATTTTCCTGCACCCTGTATTACTCAGAAGGGCAGTTCGGCCTCGAGGATGTAGCCCGGGCCATTGTCACCAGCGCCCGCCGGATCAAAGTCAATATTAAAAGTGTCAAGCTGCCCTTTGCCAAGCTTTTGCCTGCCGTGCATCAAGGCGAACCCGACCTGTTCCTGATAGGGTGGGGTTTTACCGGTGATGCCGGGGTGTTTTTGAACCCCCTGTTCATGCTTTATCCCGGCGACAAAAAAAACACCATGTCGGCCAGCCCGGAATTTGTCAGGCTTCTGGCCCAGGCAGAGGAAACTAGCAACGATAAGAAGCGCGGGGAATTGTACGCCGCGGCCCAGCGCCAACTGCACGAGGATTTGCCCTTGATCCCCCTGTTTCACCTGAATTATATGCTGGCCTACAA
Source organism: Patescibacteria group bacterium (assembly GCA_035528155.1). GTDB lineage: Bacteria > Acidobacteriota > Aminicenantia > UBA2199 > UBA2199 > UBA2199. Next base: position 42,341 of record DATKZA010000042.1, read on the forward strand.
CATGCGGCTGAGCGGCCTGCACATGAGCCCTTTTGGTTTCTTGATCTTCAAGGATGTCAGCATAGGAAGCGAGTAGCCCGTTTGCTTGAGAGTGGGTAGAAATCAATCGCACCGGAAAGAAATGGCAGGGTGGAACTGCAAAACGGATCCTTTTATTGTGTTTTTGCGTTAATCGCTTTGCGCCTGATTTTTCTTTTTGCGCCAGGCCAGCCAGACCATGAGCATGGTAACCAGGATCAGGCCGACGAACATGGCGCGCGCTCCCCACAAGTAGGAATGGCGGCTTTTTTCTTCTTGGCCAGCAGCACGCGGCTGAAGCAGCAATTTAATGCGGCGTTTGCTATGGTCGTTTTCGCTTCAACGCTTCAACTTTTATTTTTTTTCATGCGCCGGTTAGTAATTTGACATTTAAAAGTCCATTGTGTTAATAGAACTTTTCAAGGAGAATCATCATGATATCCAGAGGCAAATGGGGTTCGAAGGTGGGTTTTATTCTTGCTGCAGCCGGTTCGGCTATCGGTCTGGGCAATATTTGGCGTTTCCCCTATATCACCGGTAATAACGGCGGGGCACTGTTTGTCTTGATTTATATCGTTGCTATTATAGTTCTGGGATTGCCGATCATGCTGGCCGAGTTTGCTTTGGGACGAGCTACGGCCAAAAATCCAGTCGGCGCATTCAATGCCATACGCCCGGGGACGAAATGGCACTTCACCGGCTTTTTGGGAGTGATAACCGGTGTGATGATCCTCACTTTTTATTCGGTCATTGCCGGTTGGACGCTTGGCTATTGTCTGAAGTGTCTTGGCGGCCAATTCAAAGGGATTGTCAGGGAAAAGGCCGCCCTGGTTTTTCAGTCCTTTATTTCTGATTCCTGGGTCCAGATATTATGGTTGGCCGTTTTTCTGCTGCTCACCATTTACATTGTTTCCAAGGGGATTTCGGGCGGATTGGAAAAATATGCCAAAGTCATGATGCCCTTGCTTTTTGTGATTATGCTACTGTTGTTAATTCGCTCCTTGACACTGCCTGGAGCAGAAAAGGGGCTGCAGTTCTATCTGAAACCTGATTTCAGCAAAATCAATGGCCGGGTTTTTCTCGCGGCCATGGGCCAGGCTTTTTTCAGTCTCAGCCTTGGCATGGGTACCATGTTGACCTACGGTTCATATCTGAAAAGGAAGGAAAATCTGGTCTCATCAGCTGCCTGGGTGGCAGCACTGGACAGCCTTATTGCTATTCTGGCCGGATTCATTATATTCCCGGCCTTGTTTTCGCAGAATATGATGCCTGACCAAGGTCCTGGTTTGGTGTTTGTCATCCTGCCGGTGATTTTTTCGCAAATGCCCGGCGGCGTATGGTTCGGTTTTGCCTTTTTCACCTTGCTGGCTGTGGCGGCGTTGACTTCAACCATTTCCCTGCTGGAAGTGCCGGTGGCTTTTTTAATTGATGAAAAAAAATGGCCGCGCCACAAAGCTACCTGGCTGGTAGGAATGGTGGCTTTTGTTTTAGCAGTACCTTCGGCATTGTCCGGAGGCGGGGTAAGATTTTTCACCAATCTGCCCATTTTGCACAAGGATTTTTTATCATTGTGGGATAAACTTTGGGGAAATATTGCATTGAGTATCGGAGCTTTTTTGGTTGCCATTTTTGTGGGTTATGTCTGGAAAACAGCAAACGCTCTGGACGAAATAACTAATAATGGTGTAAAGTTCCGTCTGGCCAAATGCTGGGTTCTTTCCATAAAATACGTTTGTCCGCTGTTGATCCTGATTGTACTGATTAGCCAGTTCTTTTGAGCCAAAACAAGAAGTAGATGGGTAGAAGAGTAAATGGGTAGATGGGTTAAGAAACAGAAATTGTTCACAGTCAGTGCGATTGCCCCATCAACTCATTTACTCATCAACGAGGATGTACTGTTTTTGTCTCGCTGATCCGAACTAGGCGGTCTCCCGGTTCTTGCGCCGTTTCCAGTACAGGTAGCCCGGAATGCCCGCAGCCACCAGCAGCACGCCCATCAGCGAATTGACCAACGGGGCGCGGCCGCTGGTGAAATTATTGATGTCGGAATAAAGGGTGAATACCACATAGATCGTAGCGAAAATGATGAACAGCACCGGCACCAGCGGATAACCCCAGACCTTGTAGGGGCGCTCGTGGTCGGGCATCTTGCGGCGCAGGACGATCACGCTCAGGGCGGCGGCGGCGTAAAATATCCAGGAAACGAAGATCAGCATGTCGGTCAGCTGGTCGAAGGTGCCGCTTAAGATCAAAACCGATGTCCAGATCCCCTGCACGATCAGCGAAGGGCCGGGGGTGCGGAAGCGCGGATGGACATTTTGCAGCTTTTTGAAAAACAGCTTTTCTTTGGCCATGGCATAATAGACCCGGGCCGACATCATAAGCGTGCCGTTGACCGTGCCAAAGGTGGAGATCATGATGGCCATGGCGATCAGGCTGCCGCCCCAGCCCCCAAAAAGCGAAGAGGCCACATCGGTGGCCACCAGATAGGACTGGCCTGTGCTTTCGGCGGCCAGATACTTGCTGCCCATCTCATGGACGGGTATGATGTAAAAATAAGCCAGGTTGATCAGGAGGTAGACCGAAATAAAGACAAGGGTGGCGATGATCATGGCCCTGGGCAGGTTTTTCTGCGGGTTCTTGATTTCCCCGGCCAGATAGGTGAGGTTGATCCAACCGTCGTACGTCCAGAAAGCGCCCGCCATGGCGATGATGAAAGCCAGGAACACCGGGGCATAGCCGCCGCTGAAAGTGACGGCGGACTGGGTGAAGTTGGCCAGGCTGCCGTGGCCGATGGCGAAAGACAGGACCACTAAGGCCAGGATGACCGCGACTTTCAGACCAGTAAAAATAACCTGGATGGCGCTGCCGAAACGCACGCCCAGGTAGTTGATAACGGTCAGGAACAGGATCAACAGGATGGTGCAGCCTTTCAGGCCGATAAACTTGAAAGGGGTGATGGCCCCGATCCAGGGGATATGCAGGGCGAAAGCTTCCCAGGCCGGGCCCAGGCGCGGGAAGGTGAAAAAATAGCCCAGGGAGTCGGAAAAGACATAGGCGATGGCGGCGATCGAACCGGTCTGAATGACGATGAAAACAGCCCAACCGTAAAGATAGCCGGCGAAATCGCCGTAACTCTTATTGAAATAAATGTATTGGCCTCCGGCCTGAGGAAACATGCCCGAGATCTCGGCGATGCTCAACGTGCCGAAGAGGGTCATCAGGCCGGCAACGACCCAGACCAGGAGCAGCAGCAGCGGCGACTCAAGCTGGCTGGCCATCAAACCGGGTTTTTTAAAGATCCCCGAGCCAATCACCGAGCCGATGGCAAAGGCGATGGCCGCGATCAGGCCAACCTGGCGCAGCAGTTCGATTGGTTGTTTTTTTCCCACACCATTCATTTTTTCCTCATTTCACAGCCTCAGTATTGACGGATTCAAATAAAAAACGATTATAGGCAGTAAAAATATTAAAATCAATATAACCAAGGCCTAACCGGATTAGAGATTAGCAAAGTTCGTGATGCGCAATGCGTGATGAGAAACGCAATAGTTCGAATCAAAAAAAAGTTTTTTTCGCATAACGCCTAACGGAGTTTGTTGAATTCGTTCACGTATAATGTTCCTTATTTGGACATTTGAATTTGGAAATTGGAATTTATTTAGAATTTGTGATTTGTGATTTGGAATTACTCTTGTCCTAATAAAAAAGTCAGATTTCGAACAAGAGCCTTTGTCCATCGGGTTCGTGGGGTAATTTGAACCTGTTGGGACTTAAATTGAGCAGATCAATAATGTCGATTTTATGGAAGAGTGCTTCTCTGATCACGCGGGTGAAGTGCAATAGGGTGTATTGGTAGCGGGTCTGGTACTTGATGTAAGCGAGGAGCAGGTAGTAGATCAGTGCAGTCCATATCTGGATCAGGACAGCGTTTGGCGAGGTGCCGAGGAAGGTCTTGATCTTGAGGTTCTGCTTGATCCACTTAAAGAACAACTCGATGTCCCAGCGAGCTTTGTAGATCTGGGCGATGGTGGTGGCTGATAACTGGAAGTTGTTGGTCATGAAGGTCAGTGTTCTATCGGTGATCTCATCAAAATAGGTGATCAGGCGCAGACGATCGTGGTATTTTCTGTAACTTAAAGAGCCACGAAGCAAGACGACCTGGTCGGCAAGGACCGTTTTCCCATTGACTTCACGATGCTGTCCTATAATCTCGCAATCGCGATTATCCATGGCCCGGGTGACGAAGAACACACCCCGCAAATGCAGTTCATGGAGCCATTTGTAGTCGATGTAGGCCTTGTCGAACACCAGGATGCTGTCCGGGGAAAGGGGCAGATCGGCCTGTTTGGCCACCTTTACATCATGCTGACGGCCGTCGGTAACCACGATGAACGAGGGGATGGTGCCTTGGAGATCGAGCAGGGTGTGGATCTTTAATGCGCCCTTGCGTTTGCGGTACTTGGCCCAAGGGAAGAGGTCAAGGCAAAGATGGACCAGGGTGGAGTCCAGCACTTGGAGCGGGTTGTTGAACTTGAACCGATGCTTGGGAACGATATCGACACAACGGGCGAACAGGTGGTAGTACAGGCTCTGAAAGAGATGGTAGTCCCGGCGCGAGTTGACGTAGCTCAACTGGGAGCGCGAGATGTTCTTCAGCCCCAAGTGATACCACGCCCCCTGCTGCACCTTGAGCCCGGTCTCGATGTCACGCAGGCTCTTCTTGCCCGATGCCTGGGCGTAGAGGTTGACCAGCAACTGGCTCCAGGAAGTAAAATGCTTGGTGTAGCGGTCGGCCCCACTACGGTCCACTTCGCTATGGAACTGCCTTGTTGGGATCAGGTTCAGTACCTGCCTAAAAACTGTGCTAGAATATGCCACGGCCGGCCTCCTTTTTGGGTAGAATGGTTTTTGTAGAAGAAACAATTTTACCTGATTGGAAAGCCGGCCCCTAATTTACAATTTTATTAGGACAGTAGTGGGATGGACTATGAAAATGTGAAAATGTTTATTTCGACCACTCTTTCTTTTTGCGGAAATTATGATACAAACGGGACATTGACAAGTAATGCAAATCGGAAAAAATCGGTAATTCAATAATTTCCCTGTATTTCAATCCAGTCAAATCATGCAAAAGTACCAGCAGTTCCGTTCGTAATCGTTTCCCATCCCATTTTCCAATATTTATATCATCAATTTTTATTCCTTTATCCCGTTCAAACTCTTGAATTACTTTGGCAACCGGTTCAAAGTAAAAATCGTCCCGACGTTTTTTCTTCATCCCGTCTGGCTCCAACCTTCGATCAAAACGCTCCAATGCCTTTTCCACAAAGGATTCATCCCCCAAAACTGGGCCAAGCCTGGTCTTTAGTAGAGATAATTTTCCACTGCCTGCCATTTGTACTGCACCGGCCAAATTAGTTTGACTGCCAAATAATTCCTGCACAAATTCACTATCCAACCATATTAACTTTGCTTTATGGAAATATATTTTGGCGCTAGACTAAGGATATTTTTGGAAATTATCGCTTATTCCGACTTGAACCGGATTTTGCAAAACATAAACAATGGCTTGCTTTAAGTAGGCGTCATCTTGAACAATAGTTGATACAAACCGGCTTTGGAACACATAGCCTTTACCACCAGTTTGCTTGCGAAAATAAAAAGCAAATTGAGTATTAAGATTGCGAAAAAAATCCGACATTCGCCCGGAGGCATTCTCCAGAACCAGATGGTAGTGGTTGTCCATGATGCAATAAGCAAAAAGCCGCATACGGAATTTGTCCACCTTGTCCGCTAATATATCCAAAAAAACTGTTTTGTATTTATCTGATTTAAATATCGCTTCGCCATTGATCCCTCGGTTCATGCAATGATGATAAGCTCCCGGGTAAGTAAAACGTGGTTGTCTCATTTTTACATTATGGCAAACAAATTCACATTTTCACAGTCCATCCCTTTTGACTTCTATCAGAACAAAGTCAAGCACTGATAATCATATAGAAGGTATCTCTTCTATAGTGGTTTCCGCTGGTAAAATACCTTCAAATTGAACATGGAGGTATTACAATGAGTTATTACGTGGGATTGGACCTGCATTCGAACAACACCTATGT
>DATKZA010000043.1:0-2694 GCA_035528155.1 Patescibacteria group bacterium
CAGGTTCTCCATTTTGAGATTCACCCGGATGTTTTGCTTTTTCAGCTCATCATCCAGCTGGAATTTCATCTTTCCCAGCTGATTGAAATTATCCAGCAGCTCCTCCAGGCGGATATTCACGTATTCGATGCTGATCCGATCCCCCACCTTGACGTTGATCCTGCCGTCGGGGGAGGAGCCCGATTTTTTTAAAATCGAAATCCCCTGCTCCTCAATCTTCTCACCTTTGCTGACATAGGTCTTCATGGTCGCATTCGTACCGAAGAAAACCAGCCGGCGCGGTTCCTTCCGGTTGTCAAAGTGAAATTCGACGACAAGCTTTTCTTTTTTCGCAGGGGGCTTGACCACCTCGATCTGAGCGCCAGTGAGCTCGCAAAGGATCTTGATGATTTCCTGCAGGCCGGCGTCTTCCAGAAGCAGACTGGCGGCATATTTTTTTTCGCCTTCGCCCACTTTGACGATCTCGAACCTCTGGGTGGACTGGGCGAAAAGTTTCCCTGTGAACAAGGCTGCAATCAGCAGGGTCATGATCGGAATAAAAACTCTTTTTATTTTCATTTTGCTTCTCCTTTTCTTATCCATTACATTGTCCTGGTCAACTCCAGGGTCAAAGACCCCGCCTCACCGTTGCTTCTCTTCACATAGGCCCGTTTCACCGACCATTCCCGCGATGACGGACCGGCGAAATGGGTAGTGGTCAGTTTCAGATAGGAAGCCCGCCCCGGTTCAACAAAATCTGCAGCCGGGGCCTTGGCATTCCTTTTTTGCAAAAAAACGAAGAACAAGGCCAGGGCCAGCAGCGGCAAAATGGCCGCGGCTGCAAATTTCGGCCAAAGGACCGTGGGGCGAACCGATTTCGCCGCTTCGTTTTCTGCGCTGCGCAAAACCTCCCTTACTATTTTTGCCGGGGGCTCGATGCCTTCCACCATTTTGTGCAGCGATCCGGAAAGCATCTTTCCCAAACGTTGCCGCCGTAAAAGATCCGTTTGGCAAACAGCGCAGTGATCGAGATGGCCGTCGAACCCGGCTTTCCTTCCAGCGGAAAGCGTGCCGTCGAGATACGCTTCCATGTCCCGGCCCATTTTTTTGCATGTCATCGCTTTCTCCATTTCATTAGTCGCGCCTATTGGCATATTGTTCAATATTGGGGATCAATTTTTTTATTCCCTTTAACGCATGATGCAACCTCGATTTTACGGTGCCGATGCCGATGCCCAGCCTTGCTGAGATTTCACCCAACTTTAACTCTTCGAAAAACCGCAGCACGATGACTTGCCGGTGCTTCATTTTCTGGCAGGCCAGGGCGGCTCTAAGTGATTGTGCGAATTGATCATGATCGATACTTGCGCTCAGTTTTTCGATCGGATCGGCAAATTCCTCAACCCGGTTCATGCTGGCAAATTTTTTCCGGACATATTTTTTCCTTATCAGGTCATGCGCAACATTCAACAAAATCCGGTAGAGCCAGGTGTAAAGGGAAGATCGACCCTCGAAGCGCCGTATCGCTCTGAAGGCCCTGACAAAGGTCTCCTGGACCATGTCCTCGGCTTCCTCCCGGCTGTCAGCCAGAAAAAGCGCAGACTTGTATATGCGGCCGCCAAATTCATCGTACAATTCTGCCAGCGCTTGCGGTTCGCCTTCATACAGTTTTTTTATGCTATCGCTGTCCATCATATTGTTTTGTCGTTTCAAGCCGCAAATGGTTCAATAAATTTTCTTGCACTTCCCGTTGCGCGGCCGCTCCGCGCCTGCCACTCCTGCTGAAATTTCCCCCGCCAATCCCCTCTTTTTCCGCCGGCCACCGGCAACTTTTTTTTCATTGCATTTTTAATCTCAGTCTAGATAAGCCAGCCGTCCAAGTCAAGACCTGATGCCGAAACCAATTGCGCTCACCGCTGCGCGGCCGTTCGCGGCCCTCAAAGGAGCGGGGATGTCAATTTGAGCGGACAACAAATGTCAGGATTTTCCTGATAGGTGACAAAAGCTTGCATTTCAATATATAATAAGCGGCAATGGAGAGGAAAGAGTGATGTTCAAAAAAAGTTTGCCTTTCGTTGCCCTGGCCCTTCTCGTTGCCGCATCCTTGACATTGCCGGCACAGCAAAAGGATGTCAAAACCATTGCCAGCCAGGAAAAACCGGTCAAGTCGCTCACATGCCCCGACGTGGCGGTGACCTCCCTGACCGCCACCCTGGTCAGCACCCTCTTGGGTGACCTACAGGTCGAGTTTCCCATGGACACGGTCAAGGTGGAAGCCACCCTGGAAAACGTCGGCTCCGCGGCCGTGCCTCCCGGAACCTCCTTGTACCTGATATTGAAAAAAAACGGCGAAGTGATCCAGAGCGCCAGCACCAGGGACATTCTTATGGCCCCGGGCAGCCGCTGGACCTACAGCGTCAACGATTCATTCCTGCACGGCCGGAAAACGACTTACGTCTTCCAGGTGGCGACGACGCTCAGGGAATGCCGGGTCAGCAACAACCAGGCAACGCGCAAGATCGATGAAAAGAAGCTGCACCCCGCCGGAAACCCCGACCTGGTCGTCAGCGTTTTCTCCATCGGCAAGCGCTGGAAGCGCGATGGAGACCAATTTGAGGCATTCTTTGACCTGGAGGCCGATGTAACCAATATCGGATCGGGCTATAGCAACAGCGACTCCCGCCTGCTTTTTGTTCAGAATGACGACCAGGTAGT
>DATKZA010000044.1:0-6726 GCA_035528155.1 Patescibacteria group bacterium
GGGCGCCGAACACGGTCGCCGGGGATGATGCGGGCTTCGCCGCCCGGCCCGGCGGCCATCGCGGCCATGTCAACAACGATATCTTCAACGACCTGCACGACATCGGCCACTGGTGGACCGCGACGGAGAGTTCGCCGCGCAGCGCCCATTTTTATCTCCTGCTTTACAACCGCGCCGCCATCTTTCGCGGCACCTATCCCAAGAAGGTCGCCTTCTCGGTACGCTGCGTGCGGGATTAGTTCCGGCTCCCGGTGGCACGCTCCGCGCCTCATCCCCCCTACCTTACTCTCCAGAATCTGGGAAGAATCGGGGTCGAGTCTTGAATGATCAGGTCAATATTTGACATTTCTCATATCTGCGCTTGACTAAACTGCTGCTTGAATTATTGTAAACAGCTCCGGAAAATTCAACCTGTTATGGATGAGACATGCCTTTTAACAACAACATAAAAACTGTCATTTCAAGACCTGACCCTCATTTTTCTGGGAGGCTTCACTCATGCGGAGAAGTACCCCTTGGAATCAGTTGCCGACGCAGACCTCCCAGCCGGGATGATCACGCTGAGCCAGTGCCTGCAGCTGCACCTTGACCTCGTTAGTGCAATAATCCAGGGGGCAATCGGTCCTTGTCGTCGGACGATAACGCACGCCAAAGTGCAAAAGGGCAATGTCGTTGCCCGCTGCCAAGTATAAGCGGCCGAGCAGATCGCCGGCAACGACCATGGTCCCATCGGCAACCAGTGCGTCGAACTGTGCCTGCCCCACTTCCTGGCTCACCTGGTTACCCGGTTCAAATAAATAGTCGACTGCAAAATCACCTAGCAAAATCTCGCAATTGACCTGCCAGCGCAGCGAGGTGGGATGGTAATACAGCTTCTTGAGGAATTTCCCCGAGCACACCGCCCGAATGGCGATCTCCCGGATAGCCGAGAGATCGATGCCGCCGTGCTCCGGTTCGAAGCGCCGGTAGAACGAGACGTCATTTTCGCTGACGTAGGGGGTACAAGAGATCTGAGGGATGGAGGGCTCATCTTTATGCTCGCAGCACACCGGCGCCAGGAGCAACAGCAGGAAAGGAACAAGCACAAACCAACTCGCTTTCTTCACCACGCCCTCCTTCCCCGCAACCATGGGGCAAGCCATGGTCCAGTTTAGCAGATCAAATAAATTATTAAAAGCCCTGCCATGAATGCCTTAAGGCAAGCGGATTCATCCTCATTTTATTTCCCCGCACTTTTTTCTGCAAGGGGCTTTCAATATCACATGACCGCACACCATCCCTAAAGCCCCTTGCTGATGATTTTTGGAACCTGGAGACCTGACCCCTGAGGCCCATTGTTGTTTTGTAACCAATAAAAAATCGAAATCGACGGAAGCAAGCATCATCACTGAAGCTCTTTTGAAGTGCTAATAAAAAACTAAAATATATGTCTGCCTACTTGACATGTACCTTCTAATGGGTGTCCCCAATTCCCCGGAGACCTTCAATCCCCGGTTTTACTCGTCCCGGGGTTCCAGGGACTCGAACAACTCCCATGCGCTTTGCACGGAATCGACCGCAAAAAGGCGCTTGAGCAGTTTTTTATCCTTTAGGAATTTCGATAATGCAGCCAAGACTTTTAAGTATTCGTTCAGCTTGTCCTGCGGGGTGATCAAAATAAAAACGATCCGTACCGGCTGGCGATCCTCCTGGCAGAAGCTCACTCCGCTCGACAACCTGGCCATGGCAATGACGATCTTATCCATGAATTTCACCCTGGCGTGGGGAATGGCGACTCCGTTTCCCAATGAAGTACCGCCACGGGATTCCCGGCTGAATATCTCTTCCAGCAGGTAGGATTCATCCCGGATCGCCTGGCTCACCTTCATTCGCCTGACGATCTCGGTGATGGCCTCCTCTTTCGCCTGCGCCTCTACATCCAAAAAGACCAGCTTCCGGTCCATGTAATCGATCAGTCTCATTCTGGCTGCTCCTGTTTAGAATCATGGTTGCGGTTCATGGATTCGCTTCATGATATCGCCAATTGCTTATTATACCAGAAGTCGGAGAAATCAATGCGGCGACGGTGCTTTTTGCCATCCAGAATAATAAGGGTCAGGTCTTGAATTATCAGGCTAATTGCTGATCTTTCTCATATCTCTGAAGGACCAAACTGCTTGATGCGCGAATCATGATAAAAGCCCCGGAATATTCCTCCGCCAAATGGTCATAATATATCTTGAAACTGCAATAAAACTGTCATTTCAAGACCCCGATGTCCTCTGATTGACATTGCTGGTAAATGCGATCAGAATACAAGCAAGGACGGAATAATTTCCATTGCCCATACCGAGGAGGTCGAAATGAAATCATTGTGGATGATAATCGCCCTGGGTTTCCTGTGCATGTGGCAGAAGCTCCCAGCGCAGGAACAGCAGCCGGACATGGAAGCCATGATGCGCTGGGGCAGTGCCGACGTCATTCACTACCACATCGTCGGTGTGTACCAGGCGCAAACCAATGTCATAGGCGGAGCAAATGCAATCGGCTACGCCGATGTGACTGACCGTGTCACCATCGACCTGAAGTGGAAGCTTTCCGAGTCGCAACTGGTGGGCCAGCCTGTTTTCCTGAACGAAAAATCAGCGTTCAGCAACCTGCGCGACTATGAGCCCAAGTGCCTGCCGCCGAAGCTCAAGGGCGAGTACGAGCACTTCGAGCTCCTGGGCATCAAGGATGGCTTGGGCGGCGCGCTCGAACTGCAGGTGCAAACCAACTACCCTGCGGCCGAAGTGGTACAGTTCTGCACCGGCAAGTTCAAACCCGTACCGGCCAGGGTCAAGACCGAGCCCGTTGAATTGGTCGTGCCGTCGCCGGTGATGTTCGGCATGCCGCTGCCCGATTCGGACAACCTGCGCATCTCCAAGGACAAAAAATCCATGATCCACAAAAAAGACGGCTGGACCTGGACGTTCACGCCGACGCTCGAGTCCAACAAATAACGCCCCAGCGGCGATCGGCGTATCTTTTTTATCGCAGGCTCCATAAAACCAGTAATTCAAGACCTGGCCCTAATGCCCCATACTTGCAAGAACCATCCCTAGAACCCCTTAAAGTTTATTGTTGAAACGCGATCCCGGATGCTTCGATTTTTTTTATGGGAAAATGAGGGTCAGGTCTTGAATTATCAGGTTAATTGCTGATCTTTCTTTTACTAGTCAGGGGAATTTGGAGACAATGCCCCCTGCGGGGACTTCGCTTGATATTGTGACTTCAGCATTTTTTGCCGGCGATCCGTTTCCGGCAATCCTGGTGCAGCTTGGCTAATGAGTGCAGTTTGATATCGCGAAATTCCAGTAACTGCGCAATCTCCCTGGAGGTAAGCCCGGACAATTCCTTCAACCTGACCAGCAGTTCTCCGCACCGCTGTCGTCCTCGCGCCGCTTTTCCAAAGATTTCTCATCAACGCGTTTGTCACGCCTCTCCACATCCCATATGCCCGGTTATGCTAAAAAAAATATTTTTTGTTGACAGAACGAATATCTTAAACTATTACATTGCCGCATACGTAATATCACTATGTATATAACGGTGCGAGGTGAAAATGATATCCAAAGCATTGGTGGCGGCTTCGAGCAAGCCGCTGATACTATCGATCCTGTTGGAGGGAGAAAGTTACGGTTACCAGATCATTCAGAGGGTGAAAGAGCTTTCCGGAGGTGGCGTTGAATGGTCGGACGGGATGCTCTACCCCGTTCTGCATCGCCTGGAAAAGAACAATCTGATTGCATCCAGCTGGAAAATGTCAGCCGGAGGCAGGCACCGCAAATATTACACCATCCAGCCCAGGGGCCGGGAAGATCTTTTCCGGGAAATGGAAGAATGGATGAGCATGCACAGCATTTTCGATAAACTGTGGAATTCCCGGATGAAAAGAGAATTCCAGCCCACGGGAGGATAGAGATGTTCAACCTGGAACAGTCGGTAAAAGACTGGCTGAAAACACTCCGGAAAAAAACGGAACTCGAAGAAGGCTACGTCGAAGAATTGCACTCTCACCTGTGGGACGAAATCGAACATCTTCTGGAGGAGGGGAAAAGCAAGAAAGAGGCATTTGCCGGCGCGGTGAAAAACCTCGGGTCGATTGAAAATATCGGTGTCGATTATCTTAAAACCGATTCCCGGCAATGGATCGCCGTGCCTCCCGGAAAGGGGGTCGGCAGCATCCTGGCCCTTTTTTATAACTACTTAAAAGTGGCATTGCGGAGGGTAAAAAAGAACCGGGGATACTCCGTGATAAATGTCCTGGGCCTGGCCATGGGCATGGCCTGCACGATCTTTATCTTCAAATGGGTGCAGAATGAACTGAGCTATGACCGTTTCCACCAAAATGCCGGTGATCTTTATGCGGCGACCTTCAGCAACGGCAGCACGGTCTCGCCCACCGCCCTGGCAAAATTCCTGAAGGCGGAGTTCCCGGAGATCGTTCGCACCTCCCGCTTTGCCGACGCCGGGGACAATCTCATCAAATACAAAGGCAAGGAGATGCCCGCTGGAGGCAACGGCATTATCGTCGATCCTGATTTTCTGCAAATGTTCACATTCCACTTTTTGAAAGGCGACGCCAAAACAGCGCTTACGGAACCCCTCTCCATAGTGATCTCGGAGAAACTCGCCGCCAAGTTTTTTGGCGACGAGAATCCTGTCAACAAGATCGTGGCCTTCAGCACCCAGTTTGATTTGAAAGTGACCGGGGTATTTAAAAATTACCCGTCCAATTCCCATATCAAATGCGAATACATCATCCCCCTCGCCACGGCAAAGGAATGGGGCTGGTTCGGAGACCTGAATACCTGGAACACAAATAACATACGCACCTACGTCCAGCTCGCGAAAAACACGGCAAAGGAATCAGTGGACGCGAAAATATCGCATGTGGTGGAAAGGCACAGGCACCAGGACAAGCGCCCCCTTTCCCTGCAGCCCATTACCCGGCTGCGTCTGAACCCCATGGGCCATGGCGAAGGCACCATCACCTACGTGTACATTTTCTCCACCATGGCTTTTTTCATTCTCATCATCGCCTGCATCAATTTCATGAACCTCACCACGGCCCGTTCGACCACGCTGGCCAAGGAAGTGGGCATCCGCAAGACAATGGGTGCAGGCAGGGCCGACCTGATCCGCCAGTTTTTTGGGGAAACCATCGCCTTGACCGTCATCGCCCTGGTCGTGGGCACCGGCATGATCGCCCTGTTCCTGCCAAACTTCAACCGCATCACGCAGGAGGCCTTCTCGTTCGCCAGCCTGTTCCAGGTCAGCATGATTCCGGGGATCTTCCTCATTCTGCTGCTTACAGCGATCATTTCCGGAAGCTACCCCGCGCTCTTCCTGTCGGGTTTTCAAACGGTTAGGGTGCTGAAGGGCGATATTTCTTCCGGCAGGGGCGGGGCAATGCTTCGCAAGATCCTGGTGGTGACCCAGTTTTTTTTATCCGTCCTCCTGATCCTGAGCACCATCATGATCTTCAAGCAGGTGAACTTTTTAAAGGACCGGGATGTCGGCTTTAACCGGGAGAATGTTGTTTATTTCAGCATTGGCGCGAGGTATCGGAATAATATTGAAACCATTAAAACGGAACTCATGGCCAACCCGAAAATATTGAATGTCACCATGACCGACACCGCCCCGTACCGCTGGCAATCCAATGCGGGCGTGGGCGACGTGCAATGGGAAGGCAAAAGCAATCAACAGGTAAAGATGGTCATGGTGGCGGTTGACAGCGATTATCTGAAAACCTTTGGCATGAAGATGGCCCAAGGCCGATTTTTTTCAAAAGTGTTCAGCAGCGATGCCGCGGAGGCATTCGTGGTCAACGAGACGGCCGTAAAGGCCATGGAGATGAAGAACCCGATCGGCAAGGAACTGCAGGTCTGGGATTTGCGCGGCAGGATCATCGGTGTGGTCAAGGACTATCATTTCGAATCGCTCCGCAACGAGATCATTCCCATGGCCATGCGCATCCAACCCGATAGTTACCGCCATGCCTGCATTCGCATCCATCCCCGGGGCATGGCAGCGACCCTGAAATTTTTAGAGAAGCATTGGACAAAAATTTACCCGGAATACCCTTTTGAATACAGCTTCCTGGATGACAGCATTCGCGGCCAGTACCAGTTGGAGGAATCGGTAGGCCGGCTGGTGATGACGTTTACCGTGCTGGCGATATTCATTTCCTGCCTGGGCCTGTTCGGGCTGGCCTCTTTCATGACCGAGAAGCGCACCAAGGAGATCGGCATCCGTAAAGCCTGTGGCGCCTCTACTTCCGCATTGGTCTTTCTCCTGACAAAAGATTTCCTGAGGCTGGTGCTTCTGGCGTGCATGATGGCCACGCCGCTGGCCGCCTTCCTGGTAAACAAGTGGCTCCGGATTTATGCCTACCGGACCGCCATGGGCCCGGGCGTCATTGCCTTGACCGTGCTGCTCTCACTGGCCATCGCTTTCATCACAGTCGGTTTTCACACCATCAAGTCCGCCCGGCTCAATCCCAGCGAGTCCCTGCGCTACGAGTAATAGCAACGGGAGAAAAGGTCAAGTCTTGAATTATCAGGTTAATTGCTGATCTTTCTCATATCTCTGAAGGACCAAACTGATGCGCGAATCATGATAAAAGCTCCGAAATATTCCTCCCCCAAATGGATATGACACATCTTGAAACTGCTAAAAAACTGTCATTTCAAGACCTGA
>DATKZA010000045.1:0-15447 GCA_035528155.1 Patescibacteria group bacterium
GTAAGTTCGTTCACGCATTACGAATTACTCATAACGGTGATCTCGGAGCTACTTGATCGCCTTGATGGTCCTGTCCCACCTGGTGCGGGTGAAAAAGCGCGTTACGGTCAGGGCCAGGTCCTTGATCTTGTAAATGAAGCCCGGAGTCAGGTATTCGTCGGAATTGGATTCGTAAGACCAGTATATGCGCCAGGGCTTGCCCACGATGTAATTTGCCGGCACCGGGCCCCAGAAGCGCGAATCGAAGGAATTGTCGCGGTTGTCGCCCATGCAGAAATAATGGCCCGGCGGCACGATGTAATCCAGGCTGCCGTCCGGGTTTTCCTGGGTTTTGCGCAGGTCGATGGGGAACTGAAAATACCAGTCGTAAGAGTTGCGCGGCGGAAATTCGGCGCCGTAGTCCACGCTCTTGAAAACCGTGTAGCCTTCCGCCAGCGGCCGGCCGTTGATAAAGACCTTTTTGTCGCTGATGCGCAGCCGGTCGCCGGGCATGCCGATCACGCGCTTGACGTATTCCTTTTCCAGGTCGGGCGGCGCCTTGAAGGTGACGACCATGCCGCGGCGGATCTTGACCTGGGGCAGCAGCAGGCTGCCGATAGGGCTGATCGAATTGGAATAGGCCACCTTGTTGACCAAAAGGTGGTCGCCGATGAGCAGGGTCTTCTCCATGGAGGCCGTGGGGATGACGAACGACTGCAGCAGGAAGGTGTTGACAAAAAAGACGTATATCAGGGTCTCGACGATGAGCTCGAAATACTCGCGGCCGACCGAGACCGTGCGCTCTTTTTTCACTTTTGGCTTGCGTTTGAATGGGTTTTTCATAAGAGACAATTGTAGCGCAGAATTGGTCATAAATCAAGTTGCTTGGTGTACGGTGTATGGTTGATGGTGTAAGGTAGGAAAAAAGTAGCAAATCCCAAACAAGCACAAAATTCCAATAACCAAGTGACCAAAACAAAGATGAACAGCGCTTGCACGATAAACCAACTCATCCCCCGTCCCCTTCTCTTCCCGAAGAGAAGGGGAGTAGAGCTTCGCCCCCTCTATTCGTAAGAGAGGGGGGTAGGGGGTGAGTTATAGGATAATTGCATTTTGGAAAGACTTTCATTTAGACATTGGAATTTGGAACTTGGAATTTATTTGGAATTTGGAATTTGTGATTTGGAAATTATTTCCTACTATCGATTTTCTTTTACCGTGAACCGTACACCGTCTACCGTAAACCGAGGTCTATCTCCTGTCTCTATGCCGCAAGTACCATTTCGTGATCTCTTCAGCTATGGCAGGCACAAGCGCCAAAGCGAGCACGACCATCAACTCTCTGGCGTTGGGCAAATGGGTGTTGAACACCGGCTGCAGGAACGGCACGCTGACCACCAGCAGGAGCAGGGTAAAGGAAAGTCCGACCGCAGCCTGCATGAAGCGGTTGGAGAAGACGCCGAGCTTGAAGAGCGAAATGTGTTCCGAACGTACGGTGTAGGCGCGGAAAAGTTCGCACAGGGAAAGGGTCATGAAGGCCATGGTCTCGGCGCTCTGCACGTCCAGGCCGCGCCAGTCGTATTGCAGCAGGAAGGCCAGAGGGTTGGCGCCGGAGGGAATGACGTCACCGGCGCGCAGGTGCCAGAGCAGCCCCAGCGCAAACGCCATCAGCACGGCCCCGGTCTGGGTGAAGGTCTGGATGAGAATGCCCAGGCGCATGTTGGCGTTGATCACCGGTTCGCGCGGCGGCCGCGGCCGGCGGCGCATGATGTCGGGGTCCCCTTTTTCCATGGCCAGGGCCAGGGCCGGGGCGCCGTCGGTGATCAGGTTCAACCAGAGCAGCTGGATGACGGTCAGCGGCGAGGGCAGGCCGGCCAGCATGGCCAGGAAGATGATCATGATCTCGGCCACGTTCGAAGAGAGGAGGTAAAATACGAATTTGCGGATGTTGTCGTAGATGATGCGTCCCTGCTCCACGGCCGAAACGATGCTGGCGTAGTTGTCGTCGGTGAGCACCATGTCGGCGCTTTCCTTGGCCACGTCGGTGCCGGTGATGCCCATGGCCACTCCGATGTCGGCGGCCTTGATCGAGGGGGCGTCGTTGACGCCGTCGCCGGTCATGGCCACCACCTCGCGGTTGGCGCGCAGGGCATTGACGATGCGCAGCTTGTTTTCTGGGGAGACGCGGGCGAACACGTCGGTTTTCCTTACGTTCTCTTGCAGTTCGCCATCGCTCAGGGCGTCGATGTCTTTTCCGGTCAGCACCTGGCGGCCGGGGCGCAGCAGGCCGATGCTGTCGGCGATGGCCCGGGCCGTGTTGGGGAAGTCACCGGTGATCATAATGGTGCGGATGCCGGCCTGGCCGGCCTGGGCCAGGGCGGGCGCCGCTTCCAGACGCGGCGGGTCGATCATGCCGGCCAGGCCGACGAAGACCAGGTCTTCTTCGATGTTGCGAATATCGCTGACGTCGGGGAGTTCGCGTTCGACCCGATAGGCCAGTCCGAGCACGCGCAGGGCGCCGCGGGTCATGGTCTCGTTGGCTTCCAGTATCTGGCGGCGGCGGGCGTCGTCCAGGGGGGCGCTGCTGTCGTCGTGGCACTGGTAGCGCGAGCACAGGTTCAACACCATGTCGGGAGCGCCCTTGACGGCGATCACGTAGCCGCTGTAGAGCTTTTGCTCGTCGAAGGGGGAGATGTCCTCGGGATGTGGGTGCAGGATGTGGTGCACCGTCACCATGTTCTTGCGCGTCGAGTCGAAGGGTATCTCGGCCACGCGCGGGTAGGCCTGGTTCAACGGCCGGGGCAGGGCCCCGGCCTTGGCCGCCGCCACCAGCAGGGCGCCCTCGGTCGGGTCGCCCACCATGCGGTAGCTCATGCCCTCGACGCTGCTTGCGCCCGAGACTTCAAGATGGGCATCGTTGTTCAGGGCGCCAATCCACAGGGCGGTCAGGATAGCCTGAAAGTCGGTCAGCTGCACCGGTTGGTCCTGGGCCAGGAAATCACCCTTCAGGGTATGGTCCGATCCGCTCACATCAAGGAATTTGCCGTCGGCCCACATGCGGGTGACGGTCATCTTGTTCTGGGTCAGGGTGCCGGTCTTGTCCGAGCAGATGACGGTGGTCGAGCCCAGGGTTTCCACCGACGACAGGCGGCGGATCAGGGCGTGGCGCTTGACCATTTCCCGCATGCCCAGCGCCAGGCTGATGGTGACCACCGCCGGCAAGCCCTCGGGCACGGCGGCGATGGCCAGGCCCACGGCCAGCATGAACATTTCCAGGGGCGCATGGCCGCGCATCCAGCCGATGGCGAACACCAGGGCGCAAACCGCCAGGGCGGCCCCGCCCAGTACCTTGCCCAGACCGTCCAGGCGCTTCTGCAGCGGCGTGGTCTCCTCCTCCACGTTCTGCAGCATCTCGGCGATCAAGCCGATCTGGGTGTGCATGCCGGTGGAAACCACGATACCCTGGCCGCGGCCCGAGTTGACCAGGGTGCCCATGAAAGCCGTGTTCTTGCGGTCGCCGATGGGCACATTGGCTTCCAGGCGGATATTGGCGTCTTTCTGCACCGGCACCGATTCGCCGGTCAGGGCGGCTTCTTCCAGGCGCAGGTTCACCGCTTCCACCAGGCGCAGGTCGGCCGGGACAAAGTTTCCCGCCTCTATAAAAACGATGTCGCCGGGAACGATCTCCGGGCCGGGAATGGCCCGGCGCGAGCCGTCGCGCAGAACCTGCGCTTCCGGGGCCGCCAGTTTCTTCAAAGCGGCCAGCGCTTCCTCGGCGCGGCGGTCCTGGATCACCCCCAGGGTCGCGTTCAGGACAACGATGGCCAGGATGGCCACCGCTTCGATCCATTCGCCCAAAAGCCCCGATATGGACGCTGCCGCGATCAGGAGCAAAACAATGAAGTTGTTGAACTGGGCGAGCAGCAGCTGCAGGAAAGTAGGGCGGGGCAGAGCCGCGATCTGGTTGGGTCCGTACATTTCCAGTCGTTTGGCCGCCTCGCGGCTGTCCAGGCCGCTCTCGATCGGCGTGGCCAGCTGGCGCGCGATGTCTTCGGCGCTCAGCGAGTGCCAGTCCAGGCGGCTTTGCTTTTTTTCAGCTGCAACAGTTTTTCTGGCGAACATGATGGACTCCGTGGTTGTTTTT
This sequence comes from Patescibacteria group bacterium, assembly GCA_035528155.1. Classification (GTDB taxonomy): domain Bacteria; phylum Acidobacteriota; class Aminicenantia; order UBA2199; family UBA2199; genus UBA2199. The sequence continues at coordinate 4,124 of DATKZA010000045.1, forward strand.
TCAGCGCAGTTTGATGCTGATCAGGCTGATCAGGGTGAAGATCACCGCCAGGATCCAGAAGCGGATGACGATCTTGGGTTCGGCGATGCCCAGGAACTGATAGGTGTGGTGGATGGGGGCGCGGTAAAAGATGCGGCGCTTGATCAGCTTGATGCCGATGTAGTCCTGTATGAAAACAGATAGAAATTCGATGACAAAGACGCCGCCGGCGATCAGGAAAAGCAGCTCATGCTTGAGCAGCACCGCCGCGGTGGCGATGACGCCGCCGATCAGCAGCGAGCCGGTGTCGCCCATGAATATTTCGGCCGGGTAGGCGTTAAACCAGAGGAAAGCGGCCAGGGCGCCGATCAGGGCGGCCAGTACCACCACCAGTTCGCCCGAACCGTTGATGAAAGGGAACCACAGGTATTTCGCCGCCTTCGAATTGCCGATGATGTAGGCGAAAACGGCGTAGACCGCCAGCAGCAGCCCGGCCGGAACCGTAGCCAGGCCGTCCAGCCCGTCGGCGAAATTAATGGAATTGGCGATGGCGATGATGACCAGGATGATGAAGGGATAATAAAAAATACCCAGGTCGAGCAGTGGATTTTTGAGGAAGGGGACGAACAGCTTGCCGGCTATTTCGGGAGCGAAAGGAGAGGCGTCTGAGGCCAGCAGCAGCAGGCCGAGGATCAGACCGAACAGGGCCTGCAGAAAAAGCTTCAGGCCGCGGTTCATGCCCAGGTCGCTTGAACCGCGGATGTTTTTCAGGTAATCGTCGAAAAAACCCAGGGCCGTGAACCAGAAAGCGGTGAAAATGATGGTGCCCAGAAAAAAATCGTTGGGTTTTTTCCAACTGCCCCAGAGCAGCACCGAACTCAGCAGCGAAAAGAATATGATCAACCCGCCCATGGTCGGGGTGCCGTCCTTGTTGCTGGTCGACATGTCGCCGAAATCCCGGGCCCGGTCGCGGAAGTTCAACTGGTAGATGGCGCGGATCACGCGGCGCCCCAGCAGGATGCCAATGACAAAAGAGGTGAGCACGGCCATCAGGGCCCGGAAGGTGATATAGGTCATCAGCCTCTGGCCCGGCAGGTTGGCAAAGAATTCGCTGATCCAGATGATCATGGGTTATCGATCTCCCTGTAAATACGGTTGATAATGGACTTGATCCTGAATCCGGGTGTCAAATGGTCGGAGGTGATCAGCACCTGCTGCACCTGATCCTTGATCTCCGCGCCATCAAGCAGGTTGCGGCGATAGAAAGAATACAGCAATTCCAGGACCTCTTCGCGGATCAGTGAGTTACTGTGCAGGTACAGGCGCTGCAGCCGCGCCAGGTCGCTTACATCCCCCTTGCGGGCCATGAGCCGCAAACAGGCGATCTTTTCATCAACGCTGCCATGGGCCAGGCGGCGCTCGATGATCTTCTGCAATTCGCCGTATTCGCTTTCGCTGATATGGTGTCCCAGGTAATCCAGGGCCGCCGCGCGCACTTCGAAATAGCCGTCTTTGAGCAGGCGCAGCAGCAGTTCTTTTGTTTCCGCGTTCCAGTGGTTGATCGCCCTGAGGGCGACCAGGGCGTTGCGGCGCATGAAGCCGTTGCCCTGGCCTGCGGTCAGCATGTCGACCAGGAAGGCGCTCTTGCTCTTTTCCTTGAACAGGCCGATCAGCTTGATGCCGATATTTTTAATCTCCCAATTGGGGTTGGAGAGGTAGAGGTTGATCTTGTAGCGGAATTCGTTTTTGTAGAAATCGGGATTGGCGCTTATGGTTTCCATGAAGCGGAAGGGGGAAAGCAGGGAAACGGGAACTGCCGGGCGGCCGTTGCCGCCGCTTCTTTTGAAGATCAGGATGCCGGTGTTTTTGAAGATCAGCGAGGAAAAAAAGTAAATGGCCGTGCCCATGAAGGTCAACGACACGCAGAAAATGATATTTTCGATGGTGGGCGAGTCGAACTGGATGCGCTTGAAGACGAATTTGGCCTCGCTGATGGCGATGACCATCAGCAGGCAGGCGCTCAGGGTTTTGCCGGCGGCCGAGAGCATCTCCCCGTAGGCGACCGTCACTCCGTCTCGCCTCAGTTTGTGCCTGACGACCGCGACGCGGACCAGGGCGAAAGTGAGATAGGAAATGGAGGTAGCCAGGGCGATGCCGGCAAATCGCAAAGGCGTGCGCGCCAGCAGGATGACCAGCGGCACATGCAAGGCCAGCAGGAAAAAGTCGAGGAACATCGAGGTCCGGTTTTCCAGGCGCGCGGCGAAGAATCGCGTGGTTAGGTTGTGAATGCCCCAGCCGATCAGGCCGATGGCATAGAATTGCAGGGCCAGGGCCGTACTGGACACCGCCTGGGCGCTGAAGTGGAACCTTTGCAAAAGCAGCGACACGATGGGCTTGGCCAGGGTGACCATCAGGATGGAGACGGGGGCCAGCAGGAACAAGTTGATGCGGAACCCGTCGATGAAGAACTTTTTTGTCTTGTCTTTGTCCAGCAGGGCGGTGGATTCGGAAAAATCCCTTAAAATCGCGCGGTTGATGGTTTTGGCGATCAAAACAAAAGGCAGGCGGAAGATCTCCATGGCAAAATAGAGGTAGGAGAGCGAGCCGACGCGCAGGGATGAAGCCACGAACTTGTCAACCAGTGCCGGGCTGCGGGTCAGAACCCCGCCCAGGCCGACCGGGGCGAGCTGGGTGGCGTACTTGCGTCCGGCGCTGTTGTTGATTTTAAGGGAGGGATGGAAGGAGAACTCCAGCTCCGGCCGGCTGATGGTTTTCAGCAGCAAAGGCAGCAGGAAAAGGGTTTGCAGCAAATAGCCGAACAGGACGCCGTAGGCCAGGGAAAATGAACCGCTGCCCGAGCGGAACAGGAAAATGCCGAGAATGGAGCCGGCGGCAAACAGCAGGGCCGCGAGCCCCACGCTGGCGGATCTGCGGAAAGTCTGCAAATATCCGGCCAGGACGGCTGCCAGCGTGCCCAGGAACAGACCGGGAAACAGGATGCGGGTCATGTGTATGGCTTCACTGCTCAGGCCATGGGCGGCGAGGCCGGGGAACAAAAAACCAATGATGGCCGGAGCCAAGAGTATGCCGACCGCGCTGAGCAGCAGGGAAAGCAGCATTGTGCAAATGACCAGGGGCGATGCCGCTTCCCAGGCTTTTTTGCGGGGGCCACGCCGGAACAGGCGTAAAAAGATCGGCATGAAGGCCTTTTTTATGGCACTGCTGCCCAGCAGGCGGGACAGGAAACCGACAACGGTTCGGGCGATGGAGAAGACATCCATGGCTTTGCCGGCCCCGAAAACGGCGGCTGCGGCGATCTCACGGCCGAAAGCGAGCAGGAGTGATGCCATGGAGGCGGCAGTGGAGCCTCTCTTGCCGGAGCCGGCCATGTCATCATGGCTGTTGGCCCTGGTTTTTTCCAGGTAGCTTTTAAAAATATAAGTACGGCCGTCGACGCTGACGCGGTCGTCGGGCTTCAGGGGCATCAAGCCGGTGATCTCGCGGTCATTCAGTTGGATGCGCCCTTTTCGGCGCCGGATCAGGACCGACTGCTCTTCATCGTTCAGAAAACTGATCTCGAAGCGCACGCTTGAGCCGATGTTTTCAAGAATGACATCGCTCAGGAAAGTGTTGCCCACGCTGGTGCGAGCGAACGGCAGTTCAAGGTTTTTTTCCTCTTCCACGGCCTGCAGATAAAAAACACGGATCTCTCTTTCCTGGCCGTGGTTTTTTGCGATGATGCCTTCAATGGCATTCAAAATGATCGCGGTGCTGTCAGGCCTGTCCACGGCCAGCAGGTTTTTGCGCATCAACTCCAGTTGGTCAGGGGCGCCGATGATCTCCTCGATGGCATTGTAAAAAGCATCGGGCTGGAGAAAGATCTCGTTTTTTTTCCGGCCGCCGCCGCTCTCTTCGTAAAGGACCCGGGCACCGCCTATTTTTTCGATCTCGCGGGCGTTCAGGATCTGGTGATCGGCAGGCAGGTCGATCTTGGGGACAAGGACGGCCGGCAAGCCCATGGCTATGATCTCCTGGATGGCGCCGGCCCCGGCCCGTGAGACCACCAGGTCGGACATGGCATAGATCTCGGCGATGTGGTCGAAGTACTCCCTGAGCAGCAGCCGGCCCTCGATCTCGGGTGGATAACCCTTCTGCTCCAAGATCTTCACCGTGTCGTCGTAGGCTTTGTAATTCTTTCCATAGGCCTTGCCGGTGGACATGATGACGAACAGGTTGGGCAAGGACAACAACTGCGGAATGATCGCCGCGGCCGCGTGGTTGATGGTGCGCGCCCCCATGCTGCCGCTGAAAATGAACAGAACGCGGCTGTTGGGAGGGATATTGAATTTTTCCCGGCTGTTTTCTTCGCCGCTGCGGTGGATCGACCGGCGCAGCGGATAGCCGGTCTCAATTACTTTGGAACTTTCAAAAAAAGACGCGGTCGAAGGAAAAGTGATGCCGATTCTGGTGGCGAAGCGGGCGACAAAAAGGTTGAGCCGGCCGGGGACCGCGTTCTGTTCATGGATGAAAACTTTTATTTTGAGCAGGGCGGCGGCCAGCAGCACCGGGGCGGCCACGTAGCCGCCGCTGCCGATGATGATATCGGGTTTGAATTTGCGCAGAATGAAAAAACTCTTTATCGCGCCAAAAAAAATGGCGGCCAGGGCAAAAAATGTTTTTGGACTCCTGAAGCTTTGCGGCAGCCCCCTGGACGGTACATGGACAAACTCCATGGGCTGGGGCAGGGCACGGATGATGGCGGCTTCACTGCCTTTTTTGGTGCCAATATAAAGGAATTCGCCATCGGGATACTTGTCTTTCAGGGCCTCAAAGATGGCGAGATTGGGATAGACGTGGCCGCCGGTGCCACCGCCGGTAAAAAGGAATCTGTACTTTTTCATGTTGGGTTTTTTAGAACCTATTATACCTTATTGTTCCAGAAAATTGTAGTGATGAAAGAGTTTAGAAGTACGAATTTTAGAACAAAGACGAAACCAGTAGTCAGTTAATAATCACAAGTGATGAGGATCTGCAAAATATCGAACTTAGTTTTCAACTCATCCCCCGGCCCCTTCTCTTCCCGAAGAGAAGGGGAGTGAAAAAGAATATGGATTCCCCCCTCTATTTAAAAGAGAGGGGGTTGGGGGTGAGTTTTGGAGAGACCATTCTTCACCCCTTAAACTTCGAACGTCGAATTTTGTTTTGAGGTGATGATAGATTATAATCTTGTTATGAAGAACTTAGCCATTATCCTGGCCGGCGGAGCAGGAACGCGCCTCCAAGGCCCTTTGCCCAAGCAATTCCGCTTGATCGGCGGCCGCTCGCTTCTGGAAATTTGCCTGGGGACCTTCCAGGCCCATCCGGGCCTGGATGGCATCATCCTGGTCTGCCCGGCCGCCCAGATGCCCCTGGTTGAGAAAATGGTAGCCGCCGGCCGCTTCACAAAGGTGACAAATATCATCCCCGGCGGCAAAACCCGCCAGGAATCGTCGTCGATCGGGGTCAGCGCCGCGCCGGCGGGTGTGGAAAACGTCCTCATTCACGACGCCGCCCGGGCGCTGGTGGCAACGGCGGTCATCAGCCGGGTACTGGAGGCGCTGATTACCGGTCAGGCCGTCATGGCCGCGCTGCCGGCCGGGGACACCATCGCCAGCGTTGATCCAACGGGGTTGGTTACAGCGGTTCCCGACCGCTCCACGCTGCGCTTGGCCCAGACGCCGCAGGGCTTCAAGCTGGGCATCATCCTCCGCGCCCATGAGCGCGCCCGCAGCGAAGGCTTCAACGGAGCCAGCGACGATTGTTCGCTGGTAGTTCGCTACGGCCTGGCAGCGGTCATCACGGTAGCGGGTGACCCGGCCAATATCAAGGTCACGTACCCGCGGGACCTGGCCATAGCCGAGGCGATTTTAGGAATACGTGACAAGTGACGCGTGACGGGTGACGAGGAGCTGCACGATATCGATTTCTGTTCTCAACTCATCCCCCGTCCCCTTCTCTTTTCAAAGAGAAGGGGAGTAGGGCTTCGCCCCCTCTATTTTCAAGAGAGGGGGGTAGGGGGTGAGTTTCAGGATATCGGACTTTTGAAAGGGTCTTCGTTTTTGAAGTTGGAAGTTGGAACTTGGAATTTATTTGGAATTTGTGATTTGGAATTTTCTTCCCTTGTCACGCGTTACGCGTAACGCGTCACGTATAAAAAACAATCCTGAATGTGGCTCCTTTCCCTTCCTTCTCAAGCAACTGGATGTCCCCGTTCAAGGCACTAACCAATTTCTTGACCGTGGCCAGGCCCATGCCGGTGCCCTTGTCGCGGGTGCTGAAGAACGGCAGCCAGATCTTTTCAGTGTTGGCGGCGGCGATGCCGGGTCCGTCGTCGGCGAATGTCAGCGAGGGAGTCGCGGCGTCTGAGAATTCCACTTTCAAGCTCATGGCCCCGGCCTGTTTGGCGTTGAGGACCAGGTTGGAAAAAATGACGTTGAGCAGCAGCGGATCGCTTTTCAGGTGCAAGGTGCGTTGCGGCAGGTCGACGGCCATTTCCTGGGTGGCGGCGGCAGTGGCGATCAATTTAGCGACATCGGTTTTCTTGCGGCTGATCTTTTCCACCGGCCGGGCGAACTGCAGGAAACTTTCCATCATTTCGCTTAAGAAATTGATCTCGCGGACGATCTTGCGCGTTTTTTCCGGCTCCGTACGCATGGCTTTGCTGTAGCCCAGGATGACTCCCAATGAATTGCGTATCTCGTGGGCCAGTGCCGCGGCCATTTCGCCGAGCATCATCAGGTTGGCATTCTGACGCTGGATCTTTTCCTTTTTTCTCTCGGCGCTGACGTCGCGGACCAGCACCAGGCGGCCGCTGTCGGAGATCGGCACCACGTCGACGTAAAAGATGAAGGGGCCGCTTTCGATCTCGGCGGAAATTTTCTTTTCACCGGCCTGGATGAAGGCGGTGAGCTTGGGATGCTCCTGCAGAACCGTCGCCAGGGAATTGTTCTTGGCACCGGCAAAACTACGGTTGAATAATTTCTGGGCTGCGGGGTTGAATATCTCGATCTTGGCGCCGGCGGAGATGAATATCACGCCAAGATGGACGGTATTGATGATGCTCTTGTTCAATTCCTCTTTTTGGGAGGTGACGCGGTTCTGTTCGGCGACCAGGTTCTGCAGTTCCAGCTGGGTGTTCTTCATTTCGACCAGGTAATCCTGGAATGGGGAGCCGGCACCCAAACTTTTCTCCGGTCCTTTTTTGCGTAGCAGCACCATGAGGTAGATCCCGGATGCGGCAATGAAAATTCCCAGGAAGAAGATCAGGCCGGAAAGTACTTTTTTCAGCGCCGCGAACTGGTCGAGCTGGGGCGAGCGGATGGTCCTTTTAAAAAGCAGCCCCGAACCGTCGCCCAGGGGCTTTTTGATCTGCAGCAGCCTTTGCTTGCCGGCGAGGGTCACCTGCTTGCTGTTCTCGGCGCGGGGCAGGGGCAGGATCTGGTCGAAATACTTTTCCCGGCCCGGACGCGGCACGTGCAGCAGCGTCTTTTGGATATGCAGTTCGGCTTGCAGGTCGCTTTGGGCGATGATGGCGGCGATCTCATTTTTTTCCAGGCTCTTGAAAAGGGTGCGCATGTTCTCGAAGACGAAAAGTCCCAGGATCTGGATGACAAGGGCCAGCACCAGAAAACTTCTTTTCATGACAGGCGCCAGAACGAGCCGATCCAGGCCATGATGGCGTCGCCCCAGAACAGGGAAACGAAACTGCCCAGGCTCAGGAACGGTCCGAAGGGTAGGGCAAGCTTGAGATTCTTTTTTTTGAAAACAATAATGAATATCCCCACCAGCAGGCCGAAGAGCGATGCCAGAAATATCGCAACAGCCAGCCGGTGCAGGCCCAGGAAAAGGCCCATGAACAGAGCCATTTTTACATCACCGAAACCCAAGCCCTCGATCTTTCTGATCTTCAGGTAAAAATAATAAAGGCCCGCGAAGAACAGCGCCCCGCCCAGGCCGCTGAGCACGGCATCCAATTGGCCGACTTCGGGATTGAAAAATGAATAAATGAAAAAAAGGGCGGCCGCGCTCAAGGTGAGCTCGTCGGGGAGGATCATGTGCTTGATGTCGATGGCCGCCAGGGCGATCAAAAAGCAGAGGAACACGGCGCTGGCCGCGGCCGGCATGGAGAGCCCGTAACTGTGGACCGACAGCCAGAAGCCGAAGGCGCAAAATGCTTCGACCAAAGGATACTGCGGAGATATTTTGCCCCGGCAGGAGCGGCATTTTCCCCATAATAAAATATAACTCAGGATCGGGATGTTGAAATAAAAGGGGATCTCGGCTCGGCAAAGGGGACAATGGGAGGGGGGGGAAACGATGTTCTCTCCCCTGGGCAGGCGGTGGATGACCACGTTCAAAAAGCTGCCGATGATCAGGCCGAAAATGACGCTCAGTGCCGTTTCCATCTGAATACCCTCGCGGCCGAGACCGTACCCTGTTCAGGGTCGTACAAATAATCGCTTCCGGCAAAGTCGCTGGGCAGGGACGGCAGCAGCCCCGCGCCCAGCAATTCGCTTAAATGATCGGGCCAGCGCCGGAAGCGGTTGCGGAACATCCCGATCCGCTCTTTGAGCAATGCGAGATCGTTCTGGGCCTTGATCTGGTAAAGGTGGTTGAAGGCCGCATCCTTCTCCAGCGTGTCGCGGGCATGGTTGTAAATATCGAGCCACATCTGGTAGGCCACTTTGGGGTCGTCGTGCAGGTAGACCATGTGGGCGCCCAGGCGCTTGATGAACGTCGGGGCATCGGGCTTGGCCGCGGCCCGGTTGTAATAAAATTCGGCCTTGGTGAAATCCTTCAGGAATTTGTAACAGTAATATCCGGCATCGTGGTCGAAAAACCATTCGTCGGGATTGTGGCGCGAACCCTTGTCCAGCAGGCGCAGGGCCATGGGAATGTCCCTGGCTTCGTAGACCATGATCAGCGAACCGATGATATAAGGCTCCTTGTACTGCGGGGTGATATCGGTAATCGTGTCGTACACCTTTTCCAGAAAATCGAAGCGGTTGGTCAGGTAGGGAGTGGAATAGAACTGGATGGACCAGATGAACAGCAGGTCGGCGGCCAGGTTGCTGTAGCCGAAGGAGAGCACCTTCAGCGCCTTGCCGGAAGGCAGGGCGACAAAAGTGCCGCGGTCGGCAAAGTAATCGAACGTGGCGTCGTAGCGGTTCTGCATCCCGGCCGTCAGCAGCAGCCCGGCCAGGCATCCCGCCGCCAGCAGCCGGCCTGGGATCATTGGAAATCCCTTTTGCGGAAGATCAGGATGGTGACGGCCAGCAGCGCCGGGATATAGGCCAGGGCGTAGAGAACGGAAAAGAGGATGGTCCAGGGGGAGAGGGGCGTGTTCAGCACCACTTCGTTCTTGATGTTGAACTTGTCCAGGTTGGGCAGCAGGTAGTAGAGGACCTGGGTGAAATATTTCCAGAACGGGTCGCGCAGGATCATTTTGAATTCATTGAAGGTCCACATGATGTGGCCGATCAAATAAAGCGAAACAGTGAAGATAAAGGAGAGGATCGGCGTGGTGAAGGAGGAAAAGAGCAGCGAAAGGGCCACGATGACCAGGAGCTCAAGGAACAGCATGAAAAAGTAGAGGAGGATCATGAGATCGAAGCCGCCGCCGTTCACAAGCACGAACAGGAAAAAAATCCCGGCCATGGCCGCCAGGGCCGTGAGCATGGTCAGGGCCAATCCCAGGAACTTGCCGATGATGAACTGGTCGCGCGACACCGGCTTGCTCAGGATATTGAACACGGTCTTTTTCTCGATCTCCTTGTAGACCAGGTTGATGCCGGTGAAGATGGCGATCAGGATGCAAAAGAAGTTGATGGCCGCCAGGCCGGTGTCTTTCAGCACCTTCATGGCGTCTCCCAGGGTCAGGAAGCTGATCAGCTTGGAACTGAGGGCGAAGAGGATGCCGAAAAAAACCAGCAGGTAAAACATCTTGTTGCGCGCCGATTCCTTGAACGTGTTGACGGCAATGGCTTTGATTTTCATTTTCATCGGCTGTCCCCCGTCGTTGCGGGGCGGTGCGGCCGCATTTCGTTGAAAAAAATGTCTTCCAGGGTCATTTTTACCGGGTTGACCGCCACGATGCGGCCGTTGTTGTGGATGATCGATTCCACCGCCATGTTGATGTCCGCGTCGCTGGGCAGGGTGAGCGAGTACTGGCCGTCGCGGCAGGCGAAATGCGCCTGGATCTTGGCCAGCTCCTTTTCGGAAATATGCGAGCAGATGATCTCATAGTACTGGGTGCTGCGCGAGATGAGCTCCGACAGCTTGCCCTCGCGGCTGATGCTTCCCTTCAGGATGATGCCGACCCGGTCGACCATCATCTCCATGTCCTGCAGGATATGGGAGGAAAAAAAGATGGTCTTGCCCTGTTCGCGCAGGGAGAGGATGAGCGTGCGCAGGTCCTTGCGGCCGATGGGATCGAGGCCGGAAAAGGGCTCGTCGAGGATCAAGAGATCGGGATTGTGGATCAGGGCCTGGGCCAGGCCAAGGCGCTGGATCATGCCCTTGGAGAATTTGCGCAGTTTCAGCTCCTCGTGGCCGCTCAGGCCCACCTGGTGGATCAGGGCGGCGACCCTGTCCCGCACGTCGGCGGCGGGAAGATTGAAGAGGGAGGCGGAAAAGAAAAGCAGCTCCCGGGCGTTCAGGTAATCGTAAAAGTAGGGATTTTCAGGAAGAAAGCCGATCCGGCGCCGGGCGGCCAGGGATGCGGCGGGCTGGCCTTCGACCAGGATCTCGCCCTGGTCGGGGAAGAGCAGGCCCATGATGCACTTGATGGTGGTGGTTTTACCGGCGCCGTTGGGCCCCAGGAAACCGTAGATCTCCCCCTTTTCCACGTTGAGCTGGATGCCCTTCAGGACTGGGAATTTCTTGAGCAGGAAGTTGGAGCGAAAGGTTTTCTTAAGGTCCCTGATTTCCAGTGCCTTCATTGTTTTTTTGTCCTTGTGCGGCGAAAACTGATTGTAGGGAATAGCGCGAAAAATGTCAAGGGCTGGGGATGTAGGGAGAAAGAAACAATGCAGACGGTTGTAGGGGCGGACCCCCGTGTCCGCCCTTTATGGATTCATCTTGTCGCTGTTACAGATAAGAAAATAGGGCAGGCACAGGGAGGCTGTCCCAAAATCATCTGGATTTTTTTGCATAAAAAAGGTTTTACTCATTCTTTTTATCAGATTTGCAGATCATTTCGCTATTTAGGCTTAGTTTTGCTTTCGATTTTTTCATAAGAGTAAAAATCGGTGTTTTTATTGATTATCCCAGCTTGAGATTTCCTTCCAACCACTGTTTATGAAGCT
>DATKZA010000046.1:0-3617 GCA_035528155.1 Patescibacteria group bacterium
CCCGACAGGCAGGATCACGCGAACCGAATTGTCGCTCAGGCTGCCGGGATCATTGGCAATGGAGCGGAAGCAAGTAAACTTTTCCCTAATGGGATCAAAATGATTGATGCCGCCGCCGGTGGTGCCGATCCAAAAAGTGCCATCGTCGTCCAGGGTCATATTGTTAACCATGTCATGACTCAGACAGTCGCCGCCACGGAAGCTGTGGCTGTAGATTTTAAAGTTGTATCCGTCATAGCGGCTCAAGCCGGCGTGGCTTCCGAACCACATGAAACGGTTCCGGTCCTGAAGAATGCTGGTGACGGAGTTTTGGGCCAGGCCGTCTTCAATGGAAATGTTCTGGAACCCGGGGCTGTCGGAATCGGCCCGGAGATTCAGAAAAGAAACCGCGGCCAGCAGCAGCCACAGATACTTCCGGCCCAGGTTGCCTCTGCCTATTCTATTCCCAGGCATTGGCATTCGTTTGGGCTGTTTTGTCCTCAATCCAGGAACAGGAATTTTCATTTCGATTCTCATGGCCGTGTAAAGAACAATATTATCATCCTTTTAGACGTTTCAATTTGAATTTATGTTCCATTTTATTATATTATATTTTTTTAATTATATATATGATTTTTAAATAATTATATTTTAAAAAAACGAATAGGACTTTAGTCCCAAATTCAACATTGTAACTTTCAACCCATTTTATTAGGTGATTTTACACGTTATATATAGCAGCGAAGCATGACAAACGACTCGAGGAGATTTGCATGAAACAAAAAGCACAAAACAGTGTCGCCGAAATTGAGTTGGACGAATTTTCCGAGATGCCCGATTTTATTAGGACTTACGCGCAGGCATGGATGCAGCCGCAAAATCAGGAATCTCCCCGGACAGTTCCAGAAGCGACAAAATCCTTGGAAAAGATCAAAGAATCGCTGGTCTTTGCCTACCTTGTTTCCAACCTGAACTTCAAAAATCTCCCCTTAAAGGCTTTCATGGACAGTTTCGAAAAAAAAATACTGCTCGCTTGCCTGCGCTTGACCGGCGGCAATCAGAAAAATGCCGCCGCCGTCATGAGCATCAAGCCCACCGTTCTCTTTGAAAAAATGCGCAAACACGGCATCAGCAGGCAACAACTGCGATTGCCCGGAACCTGGAGCGCGTCGCATTCGGATCTGCGGGATTAGCAATATTTCCATTTCAACCGCTCAGTAAAAACGCCTTTCCCATGCTTTGCGGCTTTACCCATGCCCTGGCGGGAATATCAGGGCAGCGGTTTTTCCGCTTCCATAAACTTTCATGCCCGACCGCACGCAAAAAAATTCCAATGGTTTTAGGTTTTAAGTAATATGGAGAAATTTTGCATGAAACAAAAAACGACCGTCCTTGTGCTGTTGGTTCTCTGGGCCGCCGCCTTGGGGTTGAACGCCCAGGAAAAACAGCCGCCGCAGCCGGCCGCCCAATTCGAAATTTCCCCTGCCGCGGGCAAGATCAAGATCGACGGCAACCAGGATATCGACCTGACCCGCTCCGACCGCACTTTTTTCCTCAAAATAGGCTACGCCCTGGGAATGTAAACAAAAAAAACCAAGTGCTGCTTTTTTTCGTATGTAATCCTTACTTTGATTTAAGGAGCTATGCACATGAGCAAAATCAACCCATTTGTTTTTTGGGTGCTGGGCGGCCTGTTGCTGCTGCCGTTGCTGGCCGCTGCCCAGGATAAAAAAACGGAAAAAGCGATCCCCGATTATTCGCTGAACGACCGCAAGGACGTCCCGGCTGAATACACCTGGAAGATCGAAGACCTCTACGCTTCGCTCGCCGACTGGCAGGCCGAAAAAGAAAGTATGATCAAGCAGATCGAAACGATCGATGCGGCGGCCAAGGACTGGACCGCGACACCGGTCTCCATGCTGGCCCTGCTTGATCTGATCAACGACATCGAGCTGAAAGGGAGCCGGCTGATGTCCTACGCCAGCCACCAGGGCAACACTGACCTGGGCAACACCCAATTCCAGGCCATGGAAGGCGAGATCCGCACCATTTTCGTGCAGATGAATTCCAAGCTTGCTTTCCTGCAGCCCGATGTCCTGGCCCTGGGCGCTGAAAAATTTGCCGCCTATCTCCAGGGCGAACCCAAGCTGGCCGAGTACCGCTTCGGCATCGAAAGCATCCTGCGCGAGAAAGAGCACGTCCTGCCCGGGGACCAGCAGCGCATCGCCTCGCTCACCGGGCTTTTCGCCGGTGTTCCCGGCCGCGCCTCCGGTATGCTCAACAACGTGGAAGCCCCGAATATCGAGGTCTCACTGAGCGACGGCAAGAATGTCACATTGAACCAGGCGGCTTACTTGCGCCTGCGCGCCTCCAAGAACGCCGCCGATCGCACCCTGGTCATGAAGTCCTTCTGGGAAAACCAGAAAAAATTCCAGAATACGCTGGCCATCCTCCAGGACGGCGCCATCAAGCAGCATTTCTTCAACGCCAAGATCCGCAACTACCCCGACTGCCTTGCCTCCCGCCTGTTCGGCGAGGATATTTCGCCCGAGGTCTACCAGCAGTTGATCCGCTCGGTTCATGAATACCTACCGGCCCTGCAGCGCTACCTGTCCCTGAAGCAGAAGATGCTCGGCCTGCCCCGGTTCCGCTATGAAGACGTCTACGCCTCGGCGGTCCAGGCCGTGGACAAGAGCTTCAGCTTCGCCGAAGCCAGAAAGATCATCGAAACGGCGCTCAAACCCCTGGGCAAGGATTACGCCGCCGTACTGCGGCAGGCCTTTGACAACCGCTGGATGGATATCTATCCCAACAAAGGCAAGGAGAGCGGCGCCTATTCGGGCGGCGTCTACGGCGTCCACCCCTACATCAAGCTCAACTACAACGGCGACTACGATGCGGTTTCCACCCTGGCCCACGAACTTGGTCATGCCGTGCATTCGCATCTCTCCGACCGCACCCAGCCTTACGCCACCTCCAATTACACCACCTTCCTGGCCGAGATCGCCTCGACCTTCAACGAGCACCTGCTGATGCATTTCCTGTTAAAGAATGAAAAGGACGACCTGTTCAAACTGTATATCCTGGACAACTACCTGGACGGCTTCCGCGGCACCCTGTTCCGCCAGACCCTGTTCGCCGAATTCGAGCTGGCCATGCACGCCAGGGTGGAAGCCGGGCAGACCTTGACCGCCGACTGGCTGAACCAGAAATACCTGGAACTGACCCGCCAGTATTACGGCCATGAAAAAGGCGTCTGCCAGGTGGACGACTACATCCAGGTCGAATGGAGCCGCATCCCCCACTTCTACCTGAACTATTACGTTTTCCAATACAGTACCGGCCTCATCGCCTCCATGGCCCTGAGCGACACCGTACTCAAAGGGGACAAGAAAATCCAGGCCGGCTACCTGGATGTATTGAAGGCCGGCGGCAGCGATTATCCGCTGTCGATCCTGAAAAAAGCCGGCGTGGACATGACCCGTCCCGAACCCTACGCCGCGGCTCTCAAACGCTTTGACCAGCTGGTCGTTGAAATGGAAAAGATCGTGGCCAAGCTAAAAAAACAGAAAAAATTCTAATCCCTCCCCCTATAGGCGGCGGGGATGAGTTTTGCGATTCCCCGCCGCCGCTTTCTG
>DATKZA010000047.1:0-2520 GCA_035528155.1 Patescibacteria group bacterium
CCGGTATTCAATGGCGTCGACAGCTGGCAGCTCTACAACGGCCCGGGGCTCACCGCCGGGCTGGAGGTCCTCCCCGACCGCTGGAACCGCCTGAAGATCCTGGTCGCCGGGACCCAGGCCCAGGTCTTCTGGAACGATGCCTCCGAACCGGCCCTGGTCATCGACGACCTGGCCCGCGGCGACGGCTCGGGCACCATCGGCCTGGTCGGGCCCATGGACGGCACGGCCTACTTTTCCAACCTCAGCTACGAAGCGGACAGCGGCCTGTCGCTGCCATCCCCGGCCCCACGAGAGGCGGCGTGCGGCCTCATTCCCGTATGGGAGATCTCGGCGCCTTTCGGCGCTGTCGGGGTCGATTTCACGAAATACCCGGCCGAGGCCGTTGCGGCCGCAACCTGGAAGCCCGTGGCCGCCGACCGCCGCGGCCTGGTCGACGTCTCCAGGATCTTTCCCCGGAAATTCAGGGCCGGCGATTGTATCCTGGCCAAAACCACGCTGGCGGCGGAAAGCGACTCGCTGCTGCGGGTGGATTTCGGCTACAGCGACATCATCACTGTCTTCCTGAACGGCCGGCCCCTCTATTCAGGCAACGCGGCCTACCAATCGCGCGACAGATCGTTCCTGGGCATCGTCGGTTATTACGACAACCTGTTCCTGCCGTTGAAAAAGGGCGACAACGAGCTGTTGGTGCTGGTTGGAGAGACCATGGGCGGCTGGGCTTTCTGCTTCCGCCGCGGCGACGAGGTGTTTTCCCATGCCGCGCTGAAAAAAGAATGGAGCACGAAAAACGGCCTGGCGCTGCCCGAAGCCGTTGTATTCGACCCAAAAAACAACGTTTGCTACGTCTCCAATTATTTCAACGAGGGGCGGGAATTCATTTCCAAGCTTTCCCTCTCCGGAGAGATCATCGAGTTGGAATGGATCAAGGGGCTGCGCATGCCTACCGGCATGCACCTCAAGGGAAACACCCTCTACGCGGTGGACCGCTCCGGGCTCAATGTCATCGATATCAAAAAGCGGGAGATCACCAAAAAAATCCCGCTGCCCGGCCTGCGCATGGCCAACGACGTAGCCATGGACCGGGCCGGGAATCTCTTCATCTCGGATACCCCGACGGGCACCGTGTTCCGTTATGCCGGCGGCAAGCTGGAGCCCTGGCTGGAGAACCTGAGCCGGCCCAATGCCCTGCTGTGCGAAAAAGACCGGCTGCTGGTCGGCCAGAACGAGAAGCTCATCGCCGTGAACTTCAAGGACAAGGAAACGCGTGTCCTGGCCCGTTTTCAGCCCGGCGCCAACATCGACGGCATCGTGGCCGACGGCAGCGGCGGCTACCTGGTCGGCGACCACAGCGGCAAGCTCTACCGGCTCACGCTGCAGGGAGAAAGGACGCTGCTGCTCGACACCACCAACCCAGGGGAGAAGATCGCCGATTTCGCCTACATCCCCAAACTGAAGCGGCTGATCATCCCCGGCTTCGACAACAACACCCTTACCGCCTATTCCCTTGATTTCATATTTTGACTTTCCTGCCGACCCCGGCGCCGATTCGTGGGTAAAATTAAGGAAGTTACAAATAAAATATTCTGCTGAGAAGCAAGGAGGAACAAAATGTTCAAAAAAACTTTTTTTCTAGTGGTACTGATGACGGCACTTATGGTTCTGCCCTGTACGGCCGAATCCATCGAGGGGCTTGCCCTGCACGTGCAGAAGATCGAGCCCGGCGTGGTCCGCGTCTGGGTCGGAGACCATGTCTCATCCACTGCGGTTTGTGCAATCGCCACCAAGAAAGGCATCGTGGTCATCGACAGCACCAACATTCCCAAACTGGATGAGGCCTTCAGAAAGGTCATCGCCCGCGAGTTGGGGCGCAGCGATTTCAAGTACCTGATCAACACCCATGGCCATGGCGACCATACCGCCGGCAACGGCGTGTATGCCGATTGCCAGATCATCGCCCAGGAAAATGTCAAGGCCATGATGGAGGAGAGTTTCAAGGATATCCCCCGGCGCATCGAATGGAACAAAGAATCCCTGAAAGAGCAGAAAGAGCAGCTTGCTTCAGGCAAGATCAAGGAAGAAGAGAAAGCGACTGCCAGCGAACAGTTGATCATCAGTACTCTGACCGGCGAATACCTGAACTCCTCCCCCAAGCCCACATTCCCCACCAAGACTTTCAAGGATAAACTGGTGCTGAACTGCGGCGACGTCACTTTCGAGCTGTTCCAGAGCGGCGGCACCCACACCCAAAGCGATATCTTCATCCTGGTCCCGCAGAAGGGCATCTTCTTCACCGGTGACATGATGGCCGACAAGTGGCTGACCGATACCCCCGGCTGCCTGGCCACCTTCGCCATACGCACCGGCCAGCCTGCCGACTACCCGGTGCTGGAGAAGAACTGGCAGGCGATGCTCGACCGCAAGGACGAGATCAAGCACTACATTACCGGACACTGGAACGGCGAATTGACCTTCGAAGGATTTAAAAACCGTTTCGACTACCTGAAAACCGTTCGGGCCGAT
>DATKZA010000048.1:0-42549 GCA_035528155.1 Patescibacteria group bacterium
AATGGCTCAAAGTCCAGTCCCTTGTGGTTCATACCCCGGGCAAAACATCTTGACTGTTGCGAAAATTATTTTACAAATATATGATCATGTTGTTTGGTGGCTGCGCCAGACATGCCAATCGGTGCTGATGGTTGGTGACCCAGTCCCCGTTTTGGTTCCCTGGCGCAGCCTTTTTCAACCTTTAAGGGCTTGCCGAATATCTTGGTTACTTCGAAATCAACCTGGTCATGCATGATGTAATAACAAGCACGGGCCAACTTGTGCGCCAGGGCTTTCGTAGCCACGATCTTGTTGGTCTTGATCGTTTTGCGCATGAAGAAAGACTGAGCCGGCGGGCAATAGCGCCTGGCCTTTTGTGCCGCTTCGACGAAGGCGTAGGAAAGATACTTGTTACCGTTCTTGCGATTGTTCTCTCCTTTGCTTTTGTTGTTGGATAACCTCTTGCTAGCCACGCAGCGGCAATAGGAAGCGAAATCGCCAACAGAGGGAAAACGTTTGATATCACCGGTTTCCAAAGCGATGGTCATGGCCAATATGTTGCCAATGCCCGGCACGGTGAGGAGCTTTTCAAACTGTGGTTTGATCTTGACTGCTTTGAGGAGTGAGTTGCGGATCTCGTAGATCTGCCACTTTAGGTTGTTCATGGCTGCGATGTTGACCTTGGCCGACAGAGCCAGATGCTCGTTTTCAAACATGTCGTTTACCTCATCATCTTCGAGCTTCTTGATCTCATTAGATGGCATGGATATGCCGAGATTGCGACTGACCAGACTCTTGAAGCTCAGGATGTGCGTCGAGCTCTGTCTGACCAGCTTCAGGCGTTTGCGCAGCAGGTCACGCAGTTGCCGCTCTTCTCTGGGCATGATGTGACCTTCGGGCAGGATGCCGAGCTTCAGCATCTTGGCCAGAAAGAAAGCATCATGTTCATCGTTGGTATACTTCAGCCCGCTGTACTGCTTAAAGGCCGCCGGATGCGCCAAGTGAACCTTATAGCCGTTGTCCATCAAGCCGTCCACCAGCCAGTACCAGTTGAAGGTAGACTCGACCACCACACCGACGATGCGTTCCTTGTGCGGTTCGAGCACGGCCAGGAGTACCTCCAATTTGTTGGGAAACTTGCCCTTCAGCACTCTGCGTTCCTTGCTGTCGAGTACACCGACATAAGTGTTGTTCGAATGCAGGTCCAATCCCACGTAAAGCTTGGTTTGCATTGTTTACCTCCTTCTGCAAACATTTTTTGCCTACATGACATTACCGCAGAGGGTGACGATATGAAAATACTTTATAGAATAGTCAAAGAACTGAACCTTCTATATGATTATCAGTGCTTGAATTTGTGACTTGGTAATTGGGGTATGAGGGTCAGGTCTGCCTTGACAAGTTTTGGATAAAAGCGTAGCCTTAAGGCTGCAAAAACTGCCGCTGAATTTTACAGCAGGTAGAACAATTTCTCATGCCTTAGAGGAGGTAGCGGAGGATGAAAACCAACAATTTTATGGGACGCGACTGGATCGATGCTGAAATTGATTACAACAAGGAGGAGTGGGAGACGCTGATCGACGTGGCGCTCGAGCTCAAACGGCGCCATGCGCTGCGTGACGACCAATCCGCCATTCTTAAAGGCAAAACCCTGTTCACCATGTTCTTCAATCAATCGCTGCGCACCCGCTCCACGTTCGCCGCGGGCATTCAGCAGCTCGGCGGATTTCATGTAGACCTGGAACCCGGCAAAACCTATACGCCGGCAAGAAAGGGTTATGACATCCCCTATCAAACAGAAAGAATCAAGGACGTTGCTGAAATGTTGGACCGCGTCGGCGACGCGATCGCCATCAGGATGTACGGCCCGCCGGCCATGTGGCGTTATGGCTTTGCCAATGCCACGATGAAGGAATTCGCGCAATTCGCGGGAATCCCCATTATCAACATGGAATGCGACAAGTTCCATCCTACGCAGGCGCTGGCTGATATGATCACCGTCAAGGAAAAATTCGGCACTTTTAAAGGACTCAACCTGACTATGTCGTTTGCCTATTCAGGGTCAATTGAAAAACCGCGCGCCGTGCCGCAAAGCGTTATTCTGGCGGCGACCAAAATGGGGATGAATGTGACTTTGGCGCATCCTGAGGGCTACGAGCTGGACCAGAAGATTATCGACCAATGCCAAGCGTTCTCCAAGCAGACCAACGGTTCTTTCAAGATCATCAACAACTTCGACGAGGGCTTTAAGGGCGCGCATATAGTTTATCCCAAGGCCTGGGGCGCGCATACCTGCTTCAATTACGCCGACGAAAACGGCAAGGTTTTCAAGGAAGCGGATCACATGGAAGCAAAGCGGGTAAATGAAGCAGCAAAAAATTGGCGGACCACCGCGAAGCAGATGGCGCTGGTTGATAAGCAGGGGATTTACATGCATTGCCTTCCGGCCGACCGCTCCCAGGAAGTTGACGATGACGTGATCGACGGTCCGCGCTCAGTCGTCATCGACGAGGCAGAAAACAGGCTGCATGCCCATAAGGCGATCATGGCCATGATCATGGGCGGACGTTTATAGGGAAGCCTCCGGGGTCTTGAAACCCGCTTGCAGCTGCAGTAAGATAGGAAAGAGGGGGCTCGCACCATGAATGACGTTAACACCCTGATCGAGGATTTGCGCACGCTCATCGCCACGTCGGAACTTTCCGCCGCGGAGCGGTTCCAGGTGGCCATGAACCGCATGGCTGGTTTCCTCGCCGAAGCTTTCGGCAGTGAGAAGGCCGAAGTGGCGATTTTGTGGAACCGCGGGGAATCCCTGTCTTTTCTCTGGCCCGATTTCATGGCCGAGGCCAAGGAATTGTCGATCAACTCAACGCTGCCCATTGCCGCCAAAATCTTCCGCAGCGGTCGTTCGTTCCTCGACAACCGGTTCATAAAACGGAAGCATATGGTCGATTACGAGTTTGTCAAGGAGTCGGATGGCGGATCACGCCTGATCTGGAAAATGATGGGTGCCGCCATCACGGTTGACGGCGAACGGCTGGGCGTGGTGCAGATTTCGCGCAAACGCAGTGCCTTTAACGAACCGGGGCCCGATTTCACGCCGGCCGATCTCGAGTTGCTGGAGAAACTGACCGCCCGCCTGGGGGCAATCCTGAAGGCGGTCATTCCTTATTGAAGCGGTCTAACAGATAACAGAAGGTTTGCGAGCAAGTGCCTTTCTTCAAAAATAGTTTTTTGGCGTCATTTTTAACAGCATTCATAAGTATTTCTCCAAGATTAATTTGCTCCGCTCATGGCAGGTGCGTTCGGCAAAATCCATCCTATATAATGTTTCGAAGTTTTACAAGCTCAAGGTCAAGGGGGCCGGAGCTTGACTTCTTGACTTTGTCAGCGGAAACTGCAGTAGGCATGAGGCCAGGATAAATTTAATTTTCGGAGTTGAGGAAAACGGGGATTGGTTGTATGATCCTCATGAAAAACGGAGTGGCAGCGATGACATTTTTCGAGTTGTTGAAAACCAGGCAGAGCGTGCGCCAGTATCAGCAGAGGCCCGTGGAGGAGGAGAAACTGCAAAGGCTGATCGAGGCAGTACGCCTGTCCCCTTCGGCCAGCAACTCTCAGCCCTGGAAGCTGGTCGTGGTGAACGATCCTGAACTCCGCGGCCAGGTGGCGCGGGCCACGTTCAGCAAAACGCTCTCCTTCAACCAGTTCAGCCTCGGAGCCCCGGTGATCGTTGTTTTCTGCGTCGAGAAAGCCGGCCTGGTCACCCAGGTCGGCGGGCTCCTCAAAAAGCGCCAGTTCTCCCTGATCGACATCGGCATCGCCGCGGCCCATTTCTGCCTGCAGGCCACGGAGCTGGGCCTGGGGACCTGCATGCTGGGATGGTTCGATGAAAAGAAGATCAAGCAACTGCTGGGCATTCCCCGCGCAACCAGGATCGGCCTGCTGGTCACCCTGGGCTACGCCGCGGCGGGCGACCGGCTGCGGGAGAAAAGCCGCAAGAGTCCCGGGCTTATCAGCCGCTTCAACCGTTATTGAGATATCGAAAAAGAGCCGGGGATGATGCTTGACTCCGTGACTTTATGTGAACAGTGAAGAAAGTCCGGAACGCCATGGCTGATCCCGAAAACAGCCGGATTGCCGATACCAAGATGGGCGCGGCGCTGGGCGCACTCGTCCGGGGAGAAGGAGGAGGGCGTTGCCGAAAAGAGCGCAGCGCCGGTCATGGCCAGCAGCAGGATAGCCAACGTGATCGATCGTTTCATGTGACACCTCCGGGACAGGCCGGGAGCAATGCCTGCGCCCTGATCGGGGTCGCAAAATGGAGCCCGGGCACGACCCCGGGAACGCAATTTTTATCATAATGGGATAGTAGCCGACTGCCAGCGAGAATTCAATGGCTGGCCGAAGAGTGCCTGGTACTATTATTTCCTTGATATATTTAAATATAAAACTAAAATGGGGTATCTCGATTAAATTTCAGTTTGCCGTTTCTTAGGCGTCCCTGTTTTTCCGTCCGGAAACGAACAAATATTGTCCGTTCTTGAACAGCTGCGGCCGCGGCAAGCACTGCATTTCGGGGGGGGGAATGCAAAACCATCTTTCTCTCCCTTTCATGGCTCGGCATTTGGGAATTCTTTCCATTCCGGACCGTCTTGGCAGGGAAATTGCTCCATTTTATTGTAAAGTAGCGAAAATGTTTGCCGCTATGCCTGGCGGAGGAGTTCCCCGGATGCGGAGAAGCCGAAGGATAGCCGAAGGTCCGGCGCGGGTGCCGGAAGCAGGCTGCCGAGTCTCTCCCGTTTCCATTGAAGAATTTAACCTGCTGGAGTCATGAAATGCTTAAAAACAACCTGATGATCGCGCTGCGAAACATCGGCCGTCACAAAACCCATTCGTTCATCAACATCGCCGGCCTGGCCGTCGGGATCGCCTGTTCCCTGCTGATCTTTTTGTGGGTCCGCGACGAACTCGGTGTCAACCGCTTTCACCGGAACGGGGCCGACATCTACCGCGTCGTCCAGGACATCAAGTTCTCCGGCCGCGAGATGACCATCGCCGTCACCCAGGGTCCGCTCGGGCCTTCGCTCCGAAACGCCGTGCCCGAGATCGTCGACGCCGTCCGCCTCACCCGGGTCGACATGAAGCTCCAGGTCAAAAACAAGCCGTTCATGGAATCGGTCGGCATGGCCGATGGCTCGTTCTTCGCCATGTTTTCCTTTCCCCTCATCAAGGGTGATCCCGCGACGGTCTTGAGCGATCCGCGCTCCATCGTCCTCTCCGAAAGCATGGCCCGGAAATACTTCCCGGGCGAGGATCCCGTCGGCAAAACGCTCCAGGCCGAGGGCTCCATCGACTTCCGCGTCACCGGGGTGATGAAAAACTTCCCGCAGAATTCCAGCCTCCGCTATGATTCCCTCATTCCCTTCGTCTTCGGCCGCGAGATGGGGTTCAGCGTCGACCGCTGGGACAACAGCCAGTTCACGACCTTCGTCCAACTGCGCAAAGGCGTTGCGGCCGCGACCGTCGTCGGGAAGATCTCGCGCCATTTGCAGGGGAAGCCGACGATCGAGAAGGACGCCCGGCTCAACCTCCAGCCGCTCTCGCGGCTCTACCTCTACCCTGACGCGGAGGCCGAGCAATTCCCCCGGGGCGACATCCGCAACGTGCGGAGTTTCTCGTGGATCGCCTTTTTGATCCTGCTCATCGCCTGCGTGAATTTCATGAACCTGACGACCGCCCGCTCGGCCAACCGGGCCAAGGAGGTGGGCATCCGCAAGGTCTTCGGGGCCCGGCGCGGCCAACTCATCCGGCAGTTCTACAGCGAGTGCTTCGTGCTCACGGCCGCAGCGCTCCTGCTCGCCGTCCTCCTCGCCGGCCTGCTTCTGGACCCGTTCAACAAGCTCGCCGCCAAGGAATTATCGCCGGGGCTTTTCAGCGATCTGCGGACGGCGGCCGGATTGATCGGCCTGGTCCTCCTGACTGGATTTCTCGCCGGAAGCTACCCGGCTCTTTTTCTTTCGAAGTTCCGGCCGTCCAAAGTCCTGCGCGGGACGTTGTCCTCGGGCTCCCGCGGCCGCAGGCTCCGCCAGGTACTGGTGGTTTTCCAATTTGCCGTGACCATCCTCCTGCTCATCTGCACGCTGTTCATCCGCGCCCAGCTCGACTTCATGCGAAACTTCAAAACCGGGTACGACAAGGAGCAGACGCTCACCCTGAGAATGAGCGAGGAGACGAGGTCCAAGTATGAGGCGGTCCGCGAGGAGCTTCTCCGCAGCCCGGACATCCTTGGCGTTTCGGCCGCTGCGAACGTTCCCACGCGCGGATACATGTATTCCAACACCCTGTGGAGATGGAGCGGGCAGAATCCCCGGGAGGAGATCCTGCTGCGGGGAACGTGCGCCGACACGGGCTTTTTCGGCCTGCTCGGCATCGAGATTCTCCGGGGGCGGGATTTCATCGCTTCCGGGAACCTGGAGGACACGCAGTGGATCGTCAACGAGGAAGCGGCCCGGGTCATGGGATTCAAAGATCCCGTCGGCCAGCCTTTGTCCCAGGGAGACGTCACGGGGACGATCGTCGGCCTAGTCAAGAATTACAATTTCACGGTCCTTCGTGAAAAGATCGACCCGCTCGTCATCGGCTATTACCCGCCGTTGAGTTCGATCCTGTTCGCCAAGGTCGCCCCGGGGAAGACGGCGGCAGCGCTGCGCCGCCTCGAGGCGGTCTGGAAGAAGTTCGCGCCGCAGGACGAATTCCACTACCGTTTTCTCGACGAGGACGTGGATGCCCTGTACCGGTCCGAAGAACAGATCGGCGTCATCCTGCGCTTATTCTCGATCCTGGCCGTTCTCGTGTCCTGCCTGGGGTTGTTCGGGCTGGCTTCGTTCATGGCCGAACAGAGGACCAGGGAGATCGGCATCCGCAAGGTCCTGGGCGCGTCGACGGCGAGCGTGGTTCTCCTTTTTTCCAGGGAATTCGTCTTTTGGGTCATGACGGCGAACGCGATCGCCTGGCCGGCGGCTTATTATTTCGTCCAAAAATGGCTGCAGGGTTACGCGTACAGGATCACGATGGGCCCCGCCCCGTTCCTCTTCGCAGCCGTTCTCGCCCTGCTTCTCGCCCTGGTGACGGTGAGTTCCCAGCTCGGGCGTGCGGCGCGGGCGAATCCGACCCAAACCTTGAAATACGAATAAGGGGTGACCGGACGGCAAATAAGGGAATGGGGGAATCGGGGACGGCGCCGGCAAGCATGCATCATGCTTTCATTTGCCCCGATCGCACCGCCGAAAGAATGTAGCACATCGCCTCCTCAGTAGATTCTCATTGGCTGATATGGCCATTCGTCCTTCATTGACATTTCCGGCAATAATTCCTAGAATGTCGGCATAAGGAGGCAACCATGGCCTTTAAAGCAGTATTTATTGCCCACGCGCCCGATGCCGATGTGGAAAAACACCACAATCTTATCGATACCGGGAAATACAAACTTTATACTCATGTTGTAAGATCGCAGGCTGAAGCGCTAAAAGTCTGCCAAGATCTTTATGAAAAAGAAAAAATAGATTCGGTATTGCTTTGCCCCGGCTTCACCCATAAAGATGTAGCCGAAATCTTCGTGGCTCTCGGAAACAAAGTAGCTGTTTGTGTTTCCAGAGGCGATGGTCCCAGCGCTAAAATTACCGCTCCTGTTTTACAAAAAGAATTTTTTGGAAAGAATGGTGAGGGTGCCTGACTTTATGACTTTGAGGAAGGTGTCTCCGGGGCCGTGTCTCAACAATGAACTTTGAACTTTCAAGAGAAAGCCTGATAGAGAGGCCAATAAGGATGGTGCCCGACTATGTGATTTCAGTGTACTTTCTGGCCGCTGCTTCGGGTTCCAAATGATCTATGCAAAAATACCGGCATCGTCGCGCATCCCCCTGCCCGTTGACATTTCGGAAAATTATCCCCAAAATGCGCCTATGAGACAAATTGATTTTCCAATCGGCAGCACAGGGGCACAGCTGAGACATGGTCAACGAGGATCTCTGGAAAAACAAGCCGGGCGCAGGGCTTCGTCTTCGCCTGCCGCGCCCGCGCGTTCCTGAGGGATTGCAGTGGTTCACCCGGCCTTGAAGGGAAAGCGAAGCAAAAAGGCCCTGCCGACGAAACGCGTGTCCCGGTAAGGAATCCATCGCCCTATGGACTCCAAAACCCGGCCAATGCAGCAGCAGGCAGCGCGTCCATCCATCCATATAAGGGGCGGCGGCAACGGTCAGCCGCCGTTCGACCGCCACTTCAGCGAGGATTTCTGCATCGGCCGGGACGAAAGCTGCCAGGTGCAGGTTGAGCAGACGGGTTGCGTGAGCCGCCGGCATGCGGAGGTCTTTTTTAAGCAAGAGGCCTGGTGGCTGCGCGACCTCGGCAGCACCAACGGCACCTATCTTGACGGCAAGCGCATCGATTTGGCGCAGCTGCACGGCACGCATGCGCTGAGGCTGGGCCGGGCCGGGCCGAGGTTCCAGGTTACCGTGGAAGGAAGCGCCGGCGGTGCGGCTACCTTCGGCGAACTGAACGAATACATCCGCCATTACCTGGAGACAGAGGAAGACACCAGCCCGTCCGGCAAGCACACGATGATGATTCGCCGCGCCTATGGGATGGTGCGGCGGAAGCAGAAGCGGTTCTACGGCGGACTCATCGCGGCGGCTGTCGCCGTGGCCCTGGCAATGATGGGCTTGGCCATTTGGCGCCAGGTTCATTTGGAAAAGATACGCGACGCAGCGCAGCAGATCTTCTACAGCATGAAGGAGCAGGATGTGCGCATCGCGCAGTTGCGCATCCTCATTGAAGAACAAGGCGGTACCGGACTGGAGGCGCAGCTTACCGGGCTCGAAGAAGGCAGGCTGGAGCAGGCCCGGCGCTATGAAGGCTTCATCGAAGACCTCGGCCTCTATCACAGGCTCAACGAGGAGGAGAGGGTGATCTTCCGGGTCACGCGCATTTTCAATGAAAGCGAGATCCGGCTGCCGGCGGACTTCGTCACCGAGGTGCAGCGGCAAATCAAGACGTACTGGTATCCCTCACGCCACAGCCTGAAGCGGATCTTTCAGGAGGCCGACGCCAATGGCTACACGCCGTTCATCGTCCGGACGATGCAGAAGCATGGCCTGCCGCCGCACTTCTTTTACCTGGCGCTGCAGGAGAGCCGCTTCAACACGCATGCCGTCGGGCCGCCCACGCGCTACGGCCGCGCCAAGGGGATGTGGCAGTTCATCCCGTCCACGGCCCGGCGCTACGGCCTCGATCCGGGCGTCTACCATGCCAAACCGTTTGTTGACCCCTCTGACCAACGACAGGATTTTGTGAAAGCGACGGCGGCGGCGGCCCGCTACCTTCGCGACATATACGGCGAGCTGGCCCAGGCGTCGGGGCTGCTGGCAATGGCCTCGTACAACTGGGGCGAGCACCGCGTCATTGCCAAGCTGCGTGAGTTGCCCGGCCTGGAAAATATCTCCAAGGATGAGCTGGCGCAGAACCCCGAGGCCCGCAACTACTGGCGCTTCTACACCGAGTACGCCGACCGCATGCCGGACCAGACCAAAGACTACGTGCTGAAAATCTTCGCTGCGGCCGTCATCGGCGAGGACCCGCGTCTTTTCGGCTTCCCCTTCGACAACCCAATCCGCCCGTACATGCAGGGGCTGGCAAGCGCCGAGCAATGAAGATCTCCAGGAAAAAATTCCTGCGCTCGCTTCTGGGCATGGCCGGAGCCGGGATTGGCTTGCGGCATGCTCCGGCAGCGGGGCGTAACCTCGAAAAAAATGCCTTGAGAAACCTGGGCAAGACGGGCTTGCAGGTCACGCCCCTGGCCATGGGAGCTTCCCGAACCATGGAACCGGCGCTGGTCCAGGCGGCGCTTGGGCGCGGCATTCGCTTTATCGATACCGGCAGGGCATATGCCAACGGCAAAAATGAGATGATGATCGGGAATGTGCTGAAAGGGAAACGCCAACAGATCGTCATCCAGTCAAAAGTAAAGCTTCCCGAGGGCTTTGCAAGCAAGACCGGGACTAAGGAAGCCTTAGCCCACCTGGAAATGAAATTGCATGAAAGCCTGCAGGCCCTGCAGACCGATCATGTGGATGTCCTGCTCCTGCACGGTATCCAGGAGGAGTGGATACTTGAAGATCAGGTTGTGCGGGAATTTTTCAGCCGCGCCAAAACAACGGGAAAAATCCGGGCCTGCGGCTTTTCAACCCACAAAAACCATCTGGCCCTGCTTGAAAAAGCGCTGGCGGCGGGTTTTTTTGATGTCGTGATGCTGCCCTTTAATCCGTTTGCAAGATTCAAGCATTCCATCAGCGGCTGGAGTGCCAGTTGGGACCAGGACAGCCTGATAAAGGCCATGCAGCGGGCCCATGACGCCGGTATCGGCATCGTGGCCATGAAAACCTGCTCGGGGGGACCCTATGGCGGCGGCCAAGGAGATACCCCTTCCATGGCCGGGGCCGTGCAATGGGTAACCGACAAACCCTACATCGCCTGCGCTGCCGTGGCCATGGCGAATTTTTCCCAGCTGGAGGAGCACGCGACCCGTTTTGGGATATAGAGTCCCGGGGACAGTGCCTGATTTTGCGATTTTAGGAAGACCTATAGGGACCGCCCCCGCTTTTGACAGAAAAACGGCCATGGCATAGAATGAATTCAAGAAAAAGTCAGGGAGGTGCTCATGAATCTAAAGGAAGTCATCCAGGAGATTACCGATAAAAGCGGTGTCAAAGCCGTGTTTGGCGAGGCCTACGTGAAGGACCGGGTCACCTTCATCCCCGTGGCCAAGGTGTCCATTCACGCTTGCGGCTGCGACAGCGATGCGCAGGCGGGCGGCAAGGGCGAAGGAGTGGGGAAAAAAAAGAAGGGTCCGTGCATGGGAGTTGGGGTAAAAACAACCCCCCTGGGATACATCGAAGTCCGTCAGGGCAGGGCCCGGTTCGTCGAGATCGCCGACAGGGGCAAACTCCTGCAAGGGGGGCTCATCCTCGGCGGGCTGGCCCTTTTTCTCCTGGCGCGTCTGGCCCGGGGCAAGTGACCAGGGGTACAAAAAGCAAGAGCATCATGGGTCAAGCCGGATCGCTCGAAAGGCATGGATGCCAGGTCTTTCATTATTATATTTGATCTGCTGGGATAAAATCATGGTAAGGCCGATGCGGTTCGAATTGCCCGGGTTGGTGTGTCACATGAAGGACTGGGGCCAAGAGAGGAAAAGCAACAGGCGTTTTACTTTGATCTGTTTTTTTTTGATCTTGGTCATGCCATTATGCGGTCAGGATGAAGCAAGTATCGGCAGCAGCCAACAGGAATCAATGCTTAGAATAGCGGAACCGCTGGATTCGATCGTTGCCGATCTTAAAAATTTTATTGCAAAGTACAGGATCGAGGAGAACATTCCCGGTGTCGGCATCGCCCTCCTTTATCAGGGAAAGATAGCCTGGGCGGAGGGATTCGGGGTGGCGAATGCGTGGAGCCGGGAGCCGGTTACCGCAAATACCAATTTCGAAGTCGCGTCGATCAGTAAAGTTGTCACTGCCTACATGGCCCTGAGGCTGGTCGATGAGGGCAAACTGGCGATCGACAGGCCATTGCAGAGCTATTTGCGCAAAGAATGGCTGCCCCGGTCGGCGTACAGGGATTCGGTCACATTGCAGCATGTGCTTTCGCACAGTTCCGGTCTCGGCAAACTGAGCAGGGACCTCATGTTCCGGCCGGGGACGGCATACTACTATGCCGCGAACGGATTTATCTTTGCCAAAGAAGTTCTTGAAGAAGTAACCGGGGAGCCGTTCGAAGAACTTGCCCGGCGCCTCGTCTTCGCGCCCCTGGGCATGGTAAACAGCAGTTTCATCAAGAAGGACGGTTTGACGCCGTTGACCGCCAGCGGCCATGTCCGCGCCGTGATACCCGTTGTTTTATTCGGCATTTTATTTGCGGCGGCATTCCTGGTGATCGTTTTGCTGGGCCTGATCATCATGAGGCTGTTACGCAAGTCTTGGCGGCTGAAAAGATCGGATATTGTCATGTTTGTTGGCATCGCATTCGTTCTGGTCGCAGCCGCGTTGTTTATCATCCTGGGAAAAGTCTCTTTCAGCGAATTTGCCTGGCTGAGTTCCATGTGCGGGTTTGTTTCATTGGCCTTGTTCCTGTCGCTCTTTTACGCGGCAAGGGGATTCATCGTAAAAAAATATCCACAGAAGAAGGGCAGGCAAAGAGTACTTGGCAGCGCAATGGCTGCGCTGATCATTGCCGCGATCTTCCTTCTCGCCACAGGGATCAGAAACCTCCCCGTCCCGAAATGGCCGGCTTACAAGGCCAGCCCCGCCGGAACGCTGCGAACCTCCGCCAAGGAATTGGCGTTGTTTATGAACGAGATTTCAAAACCCAGGATGCTGAAAAAAGAAACGGCGGAATACTTGCGAACTCCCCGGATCAAGCTGAGTGATGACTTGTCATGGGGGATGGGCCCGGGCATTTTTTATTCCGCTGAAGGCTACGCGCTTTGGCAATGGGGGCAGCATATCGATTTTCAAAGCATCATGATCGTCTATCCCGAACACGATTTCGGCGTTGTGGTCTGTACAAACAATGACTTAATGAATCCTGATGTGGCCGCCAGAATAGCGCAGCGGGCATTGGGAGGAAGCATCGACCCGATCCTCAGGGCGATTCATCTCCAGTACGATTATGCAAGGAGTGATTGACTTTGGCATGACCCAGATTGGTCTTTTGATAAAAAAAAAATTTTTATTTACAATGGGTATCAAGAAGCGCCCATGGATAAAAGCGATTTTTTTTGCACGGAACTATCGACCTTCCCGCTGAAATGCCAAGGGATCATTCTGGTCTCCGGGGCGACAGGCTATGTCGGCGGACGGCTGGTGCCGGAATTGGTGGAACGGGGCTACCGGGTCCGGGCCATCACCAGGGCCGATGCCCGGAGTTACCAGGCAAAATGGCCGGGCGCCGAATGGGTGGAAGCGGACGCCTTGAAGCCGGAAACCCTGGACCGGGCCATGGCCGATGTGGATACGGCCTATTATCTTATCCATTCGCTGATGCTCAGCGCCCGCCGCTTTGAAGCAGCCGATCTGCAGGCGGCGATCTATTTCCGCGAAGCGGCCGAAAAGCAAAAAGTCAAGCGCATCATTTACCTGGGCGGTCTGGGCGACGTGCGCACTCCCCTGTCACCCCACTTGCACTGCCGCACCCTGGTCGCGCATGAACTGGCCAAGGGACCGGCCAAGCTCACGATCCTGCGCGCCGCCATTATTATCGGATCCGGGAGCGCTTCCTATGAAATCATCGCCGGGCTGGTTAAAAAATTGCGCATCATTCCCCTGCCCAGATGGACCAGGACGCGTTGTCAGCCGATTGCCATCCGTGATGTGATCAAGTACCTGGTGGGTGTTTTGGAAATCCCGGAAACGGCGGGCCGGTCGTTTGATATCGGCGGTCCGGATATACTGACATACAAAGAGATGCTGAAAATACAAAAAAGCCTCATAGGCAAAAAGATCCTCTTTTTCCCGGCTTTCTTTTCGAACACCAAATTTTATGCCTACATCGCCTCCCTGGTCGTTTCCGTTCCGGCGCCCATCATCCGCAATCTGATCAAAAGCATCCATCATGAAGTGATCTGCCAGAACTCGGACATCAAAAACCATCTGCCGTTTCCCACCATCCCCTACAAGGAGGCCCTGGTCAGGGCGCTTTCCCGGGAAGAACAGGACAAGATCCACACCCGCTGGTCCGATGCCTATCCGCCCGCCTTTGAACTGGCGATCAAACTGCATCAATTATCCGGGCCGCCGCAATTTTCCAAATATTATGCCCTGGAAAGCAGGAAGGATGCGGAAGCCTTATTCAAATCCGTCTGCCAGATCGGCGGGGAAAAGGGATGGTTTCACAGCAATTTCTTGTGGCGCATGCGCGGCCTGCTCGACCGGTTGCTGATGGGGATCGGGACGACAAGGGGCAGAAGAAGCATTGCCAGCTTGCATATAAACGATGTCATCGACTTCTGGCGTGTGGAAGACCTGGTCCCCGACCGAAAACTATTGCTGCGGGCTGAAATGAAGCTTCCCGGCAAAGCCTGGCTTGAATTCGCCATCCAAGACCGGGGCGCAACCCGTCTGCTTTCGCTCAAGGCCTATTACTTCACCCGCTCATTACTGGGAAAAATCAATTGGTACTTTTTTCTCCCTTTTCATGTTTTTATTTTCCGCGACCTGATCCGGGGCATCGAAGCAAGAAGCAGACCCAAGGGACGGACCAAAAAAAAGTGAATTGGTTTGTGGAACTGGAAGCGGTGCCCGTCTGAGTGGCTTCGGCAGGTTTCCTGGCCGCTGTTTCGGGTTGCAAATGAGTTAGGCAAAAATGCAAGTGCCGCCCCTCAATGTCCATTGTCCTGGTGGAGCGGATTCTGGAAAGGGAGTCAGATCTGGGACATCTGCCAGGTGCCGCTGCCCCGGCAGGGGTCTGGGGATTTGATCTCAACCCAGGTCCCCTTGGCCTGCCATTTGCCGAGTTTCAGGCATATATTGCCTCTGAATTTGACCGTATTGCCGCTGGGCGTGATAAAGCTCCCTTCCAGCACGCAGCAGCCCCCGGCTGAGAGTCCCGGTCCAGTTGTTCACCAATCCGGAAGAGTCGGTGATCGTTCCCCCCACAGCCGCCGTGCACGGGGCCACCTGCTTGATGACCATCGTGAACGCCTCCTTTACCGGAGTCGGACAATTCGGCTTGGCGTAATTGATCTGAAAGCCCTCATACTTACCGGCGACGCAGCAAAGCCTACCGTCTGGGCGAACAGGACCCGCCCGGATAAAATTCAAAATCTCAAGCAGCAAATTCCAAGTTCCAAATTCCAATGAAGCAAGCAAAAAATGCTATAATTGCCGCCAGGAGGGTC
Organism: Patescibacteria group bacterium; assembly: GCA_035528155.1. Lineage (GTDB taxonomy): Bacteria > Acidobacteriota > Aminicenantia > UBA2199 > UBA2199 > UBA2199. The sequence goes on from DATKZA010000048.1 coordinate 14,927, forward strand.
AAGATGCAAGAGTCCATTTTTCAGCACAACCAGTACCTGGTGCGTCGCAAGGTATTCACAATTGCCGGAGCCAAGTTCCATGTTTTCGATCCCGCCGGCAACCTGGTTTTTTTCTCCAAAATGAAAGCGTTCAAGCTGCGCGAGGACATCCGCCTCTATCGCGACGAAAGCATGAGCCAAGAGTTGCTTTTGATCAAAGCCCGGCAGATCATCGATTTTTCAGCGGCCTACGATGTGTTCGATGCCACAACCCGGGAAAAAGTCGGTGTGTTCAAACGCAAAGGGCTGAAGTCGATCCTGCGCGACGAATGGTTCATCATGGATGCCGGCGATCGCGAGATCGGCGTCATCCGTGAGGATTCACTGTTCAAATCCCTGCTGCGCCGTTTCCTCACCAACCTGATCCCGCAAACCTATCATGCCGAGATTCAGGGGACAACGGTCTGCATATACAAGCAGAATTTCAATCCATTTGTGCTCAAACTCAACGTGGATTTTTCCATCGACACGCGCTCGCTCTTCGACCGCCGCCTCGGCATTGCCGGAGCGATTCTGTTGGGGGCGATCGAAGGCCGCCAGAACTGATCCGGAATGAACGTGATGGATTTCCAATGAGCGGCACCGACGAACTGCAAGGCATTCATGAAAAAACGCGCCAGGCGTACAATCTGGCGGCGCAAAAATACCATGACCTTTTTCACAACGAAATGAACGAGAAGGAGTATGACCGCCGGCTGCTGGACCTTTTTGCCAGTGGCTTCGCAGCGGATTCGCTGGTTCTCGATGCGGGCTGCGGGCCTTCGGCGCATATCGGCCGCTACGTAGCCGACAAGGGCATCCCGGTGGTCGGTGTCGATATATCCGACGACTGCATCGAACTGGCCCGACGCGTCAATCCCGGCTTGAGGTTCGAGCGCGGAGACATCGCCCGCCTGGAATTTCCCGACGAGACCTTTGACGGGGTCATCGCTTATTATTCGATCATCCATACGCCCAAGCGCCACCTCGGCCGTGTCTTCGGCGAATTCGGGCGGGTGCTGAAGCCGGGCGGATCGCTGCTGGTCGCGGTCAAGGCCGGAAACGGCGACGGCTATCTCAGCGAACTTCTGGGGATCGAGACCGTGATATACCTTTCGCTTTTCAGCATCGCCGAGATCAGCGGCTATTTCGAACACGCCGGGTTTGCCCTGGAATTTCTCGAGAAACGGAATCCCTACGATTTTGAAATAAGCAACGAAAGAATTTTCGCCATCGGCAGGCGGATCGGAAAAATGCATGAAAGGAATAATGGGAAAATATTATAGGCGGTTACAAGGCATATTATGTCTGTTAAGGATATATGCGCCGTCGGCCGGGTTGTGAACTTTCAAGGGTTTTTCTGCGTTTATGTTTCCTGGAGGAATGAAATGAATGTGAAATGCATCGCTGTCTTGATTTTTGTAATGTATGTTTTGCTGCCGGCCGGCTCCGCAGCGCCGCCGGTCCAGGCGCCGCCCGCGGCGGCTGCCGGTCAGGCCGCTCTCGATCCAACCGTCCAGGGAAAAATCATCGACTGGGTGTGCGAAAAATTGAATGCCAACTATGTTTTTCCGGACCTGGCGGCAAAAATGGAGAAGCAGGTCCGCAAACAATTGAAAGCCGGTGCCTATAAGCAAAATAAAGCCACCCCGGATTTCCTGCGCGCCCTGACCCGGGACCTGCTTTCCGTCTGCAAGGACGCGCATCTCCGTGTCAGTTTCAATCCCAACCCGCCGCCGCCCGACTCCGCCTCCGCCCAGGAAAAGGAAAAGGCCCGGCTGGAACAGCTGGAGAAAGACCGCAGCGAAAACTTCTATTTCCGGCAATGCGAGCGGCTGGCGGGCAACGTCGGCTATATCCGTTTCGACAAATTCGCCGATGCCCGCTATGGTGGCCCGACCGCGGTGGCGGCCATGAATTTTCTGGCCAATTGCGACGCCCTGATCTTCGACCTGCGCTTCAACGGCGGCGGCAGCGGCACCCTGATCCAGCTGCTGTTGAGTTACTTTTTCGATGAGCCTGTTCACTACAACAGCATGTATATCCGCAACCGCAACGTCACTGAACAAAACTGGACCTCGGCCCACGTCCAGGGTCCCAAAATGACCGGGCTGGACCTTTATGTCCTGACCAGCGGTTATACGTTTTCGGCCGCTGAGGAATTCACCTACGACCTGAAGAACCTGAACCGGGCCACGATCGTCGGCGCCAGCACCGGCGGCGGCGCCCACCCGGTGGAGTTTCTCTACCAACGGGAATGGCATGTCGAACTGAAGATCCCGCACGGGCGCTCGTTCAATCCAAAAACCAGCCTCGATTGGGAAGGCACGGGGATCGAGCCCGACGTAAAAGTATCAAGGGAGAAGGCTTTGGACGTCGCCCACACCCTGGCCCTGAAAAACCTTTACCTGAAAGCGCCGGCGCAGCGGAAAGAAAAACGCCAGTGGGACTGGCAGTACCAGGAAGCCCGTATCAATCCGCTCGCCGTCGACGCCGAGATCCTGAAGCGTTATGCCGGCCAGTACGGGCCGCTGCGAGTCGCTTTTGAGGACGGCAGGCTTTTGCTTTTCGAACCGGGGCAGAGCCAGCCGAAAATGCTGTGTCCGCTTTCCGACAGTCTGTTCGTCATCGACGGCAACAGCAACATCCGCGGCCAATTCGAGAAGGACGACAGCGGCGTCGTGACCGCCCTGCTGGGCATCATGGCCGGCGGCGCGCAGCAGCGGCTTGCCAAAAGCCAATAAGGAAAAGCGTCGCTTACGCCGCGCCCCATTGTCACTCAAAACAGCCCTCTATTGAAGGAAGGTATTGAAGGCCTTCTCGGCGCCGATGGTCGTGGCCGGGCCGTGGCCGGGGAATACCCGTGTGATAGGCGACCGCGGCAGCAGCAGCCGGCGGATGTTCTCCACCTCGAGGCGCAGGTTGGCCTGCTGCTCGGCGCGGTTGCTGCCATGGGGCTTGCCGACGGCGCCGGCGAAAAGGGTGTCGCCGGAGAAGAGGGCGTCGCCGATCTTGAGGCAGACGCTCCCCGGCGAATGGCCGGGAGTGTGGATCACCTCGATCTCCAACTCGCCCAGGACCAGCTTGCCCTTCTCGGGGTAGAAGCGGTAGGGGATTGCCGAGCCGGTGGTTTGCACGGCCAGGGAGCGGTCGGCGCGGTGCAGGTAGAACGGCACCGTGAGCTTTTCAGCTAGGAAGGCGTTGCCGCCGACGTGATCGTGGTGGCCGTGGGTGTTGAGCACGGCCAGCACCTCCAGGCGCTGTTCCCTGATGAACTCCAGGACCGCGGGCGCCGGCGCGCCGGGATCGATTACCACCGCCTGCCTTGAGTCGGGATGCCAGGCCACGTAGCAGTTGACCGTCCAGCCGCGGTCGTCAAGGGGCAGGGGCAAGGACTTCATTTCCAGGCCGGCGCCATCTTCCTCGAAAAATCCCATCTCGGGCACGGCCTGGCAGAATAAGTCCAAGCCCAGCCCCAACAGAACTCCCAGTCCGAGGATGCGCCGCATGGGTGCGTTGTAGCACGGCGGCCTTTATTTGTCAAAGCGCCGGCGGATTTTTGCTGCCGGCATTCATATGCTATAATTGTCGCAAGTGAGATGACCATGAAAAAAAACGTGGCAAGCCACATTTTTTGTCTGGGATTCCTGTTGATTCCTGTCATGCTGACAGGGCAGAAAGACGTCGGCGTCGGCAATGACCTGGAAATACTGCGCAAGCTCCACTCGACCCAGGCGATCGTCAACAAGGGGCTTGACCTTCTGACGGTCAAGGACTGGGAAGGCGCCGCCCGCGAGTTCAACCGCGCCCTGGAAACCCTGCCCGAAAATCCCAACGCCTGCTACGGCCTGGCCTACATCGGCAACCACAAGCGGGAGATCGCCCAGGCATTGACCTGGATCGAGCAGGCGGAAAAGGGGTGCCTCCTGCTCCAGCAGGCCTGGGAGAAACAAAAAACCAATCCTTTCAAGCTGTCGAAGGAGGATGAGGGGCGCCTGCGCGAGATCGCCGCCCAGACGATCAGCGGCAGCGTCGACCTCATGAGCTGCTGGCTCAACAATACGTCTTATGACATGAAAAGAACCGGGGTGAACACCAACACCGTGCCCCTCAAGGGAAACACCGACAACTCCCCCTTCGTTGTCCCGGCCGAGTTCCTGTCCCTGCACGGCAACCTGCTCTTCAAGCTGAAGCGGTTCCCGGAGGCCGAGGCCAAGTACCTGGAGGCGCTGGCCATCGTCCCCGGCCACGAGCGCTGCCTCAACAACCTGATCAATATCTATTTCATATCCGGCCGGATCGAGTTAGCCCGCAGCTGGCTGGAAAAGGCCGGCCAGCAGATGGTCAAAATAAACGCGGGCTTGGAAAAGGCCGTGCGCCAGGCCCCGACGCCGGAGAAATCCCGGGAAAAACCCTAATTACATTTGGGGTCTCCGGGTCGAATCTTCCGGTTTCGGAAAGAAAGCGGTGGTTCGCGGAGAGTTTTTGTTCTATATTTTATGTTGCGAGACAAGCCGGGCGAAATGTTCGAATGACCGGTCATAAGTACGTTCCGCTTCACGGCTGAAGCAGCAGCCCGGCAGTTCGCGGCTCTTGAGATGGTAGGCCAGGCAATCGCAGCAATTTCCCTTGCGTGAACACGGATCATAAGAGCAGGTGCAGTTTTCAAGGTTGTGATCTTTTTTGCATTCCATAAATCAATTCCTCACTCGTTTATTTGCAAGCCAAAACACCATGGGCGAAGGGCTTCGGGATAATACGGCGAAAACCGGCTGAGCGCAAGCGATTGACAGCCCCCTTGGTCATGCGACCCCCTGAAGCACTCTTGGGGTCGCCGAGGTAATGAAACATGCGGCCGTTGCCGGCCAATACCCGCCAGGCCTGCTTGTAAAATGCTTCGCCATAGAGATCGCCCGCCAGGCTCATGCTGGGCGGGTCGTGGATGATGATGCTGAAATGTCCATCCGGGAATTTGGCGATCTCTTCGCTGCTGTCGCCCTCGATGCAACGGATGGCGGGATGATTGAACAACTCCTGCGACCAGGGGTTGGCCCGGGCCATTTCCAGAGAGCCCGGATCGAACTCGATGGTAACCACCGCCGCTGCGCTTTTTGCCGCGGCAATGGCAGTATAGCCAAGCCCGGTAGCGGTATCGAGCACCCGGCCGCGGACCGGTGCGGCAGCTTTGACCATCTCCCAAGAAGCCCGCTGTGGTGAAATATCCTTGAAACGATGCATGGTAAAACCGGAGATCAGCAACGCCGGAGCCTCCGTGGTCGGGAAAAGACGAAAGGTGCGGCGGCTGGACTCGGAATAACCGCGGATCTCTTCGCTGGCGCCGTTTTGCACGCGGAAACAGCCGTTTTCCGACCCGGCGATGGCCTGCAGCTGCGGCCAATCGAGCAGCGGCTGCTTGCCCGTGCCGAAGCCCACCGGGTCGAGCCAGACTTCCTGGCGGCTGAGCCCGAGGTCAAGGGAGGTCTCCGCCGATTTCCGCCCGCTCTCTCTGGCCTGCAGCAGCCCTGTGGCCTGGAACCTGGACAGCACGGCGAAGGGCAGCGGCAATGGATTGGACCTGGTCATGGATCACCTGCTGAAGATTATTGCATGGAGTCCGTCAGCAATCAATCCCCTGGGATTCTGAAATTGCCGGTCAAGATGGATTGTGCTCGTCGGCGCGGAGAGGGCCCGCTGGATTTTGTTGAAATGAAGTGCAATAGGTTCTTTGGGCAATTGCGATTTCCTGGACGTCTTCGCCGTCGATTTTCAACTGGCAGCGCCCGCTGGCCTGACGGTAGAACAAGCATTGATAGCAGAAGGTGGTAAAATTCCGGTTGCGCCTGACCTGGTTGCGGATAGTGTGTTCCTTGCGCTTCTCGATTTCCTTAATTTCCTTCACTTTCTTCTTTTTTATTTGCTGGCGGATCAAGAAAACAATGAGAAAAACCAGGTATAGAAAAAATATGCCGGGCAAACGCATCCATTTGACCAAAACGGCAAAAGCAATCATTGCCGCCATAGCGGTCCCAAGTATGATCAACAAAAAACCGTGGTTTGAACCCAGGTAGGCGACTTTCAGGGAAAAAATGAGGAACAAAATATAAATCACAAATACGATCGGTTTTTGGGCAAAATAGAATATTGCAAGGAATGAGGACAATGCGATCAGCGAGCATACGCTCATTTTTTTTAAATCTTTTTTTAGTTCGGGACTGGAATCGCTGACAGCAAAATAGTCGGCGATGAATACACCGAGCAGCGCTGCGGCCACGTGCCAGATATAAAGCGCAATGGCGAATGCAATGTACGCTCCAGCCGGAGCGGCTTTCACGACAATCAAATCCATTCTATGACCCTGACCTCTACCCTTAGGCTGCCGCTTCCCTGAGCTACTTCGCCGGATCCCAATCCGCGATCATCTCCAGCCGCAGCTGCACGGGACCGTCGGCCTGCCAGTCTTCAGAGGAATTGTAATCCCACTTCAAGTATTCCGATCCGCCGCCGCCGTCCGTGGTGATGAGAAAACGGTTCTCCAGGTGCCCGAAGAAAAGGGCTTGGTCCCGGGGCGAGTCCTGATCGCCGCCGCTGGGGTCCACCGGCACCCAGCCGTATCCGGGCAGATAGACTTCCACCCAGCGGTGGTAGACGAAGTCGAAACTCGCATCCTCGCCGCGCACCACCACCGAGCCGGCATAGCGGGCCGGCACTCCGGCGGCACGGCACATGGCGATGTAGACGAATGCGTACTCGGAACAGGATCCGGATCCGCGCTGGAGAACCGTGGGCGCGATGTCCCAGCCGCCGATGCGTTTATAGAACAACTTCTCCCTGAGATAATCGTAGATATTCCGGGCGATCCAGTAGGGATTGTCCGTGGCGCCGACCGCTTCTTTCACGGCCAGCTGAATGACGGGATCCTTGAGCCGGTATTTGTCGTCATCGGCCAGAAAGCGGTTGCGAATTTCGCCGGGAATTTTTTTCAAGGATCCTGTTTTTTCCGGAAACAGGTGGTACATCACGTCGAAAATTTTGGCCCGCACATGCATTTGCGAGATGAAGCGCTCCTGCGGTTTCATGCCGGTTTTGCTGAAACGGACCGCCTCCTGCCCCCATTGGTCCGTGTGCTTGCCGTCAGGATCTTGCGGATAATCGATAGAGAGAATCTCCTGGGTGGGGCGGTCTTTGGGCAGGGCCAGGTAGACATTGAGAGCGGTTACGGTACCCGGACCGAAATTGATGACATCATGGGTAAAGGTGATATCGGCGAACCGCTCTTTGGAGCGGGTATAGGGCGAGTCGTCGAAGATGGTGATTTGGGCGATTTCATCTTTCTGGTAGTCCGCGACCCACAATGTGTTTTCCGCCCAGGCCAGGCCCCAGGGATAGGGGCCGGGAGACGGCAGGATCATGATGACCCGGCCGCTTTGCGGATCGATGCGGTACACTTCGTCCCGGGAGCGGTCGCACGCCCACAGGGTACTGCCATCCCAGGTCAGCCCCCGGGGATCTGACGCCGGCGCCTTGAATGTGTTGATGGTGGTTCCGTCATCGGCGCTGATCTGGTACAGCTCGTCGGTCCCATTGTCTGCAACCCACAAATAGGTGCCGTCCCAGGCCAGCCCTTGCGGATCAGAGGCCGGGGCCATGATGACTTTCAGGGTATGGCCGGTTTGCACATCCAGTTGGTAAATTTTTCCGCTGTAGGATTCCGTGGCTGTGTTGGTAAAGTCCATGTCCGCGACCCAGAGATGCCGGCCGTCCCAGGCCAAACCGGTGCAGAAATATCCGGGTGCGGCCAACGAAGCCAATACCTTGCCGCTGGCCGGATCGATCTGGTACAGTTTGTCGGTATTGCGGTCCACTGTCCACAAGGTCTTGCCGTCAAAAGCCATTCCGGTTGTCCAGGATGAGGGAGAAGCCATTTGTTTGATCACGTCTCCGGGACCGGCTGTCAGCGCTATGGTCAAAATGAGAATAAACAGTGCGCCAAGGGATAAATTTTTCATTTTTTAAACCTCCTTTTCACCAACCCATTAAAAAGAATTACGGGTTTCGCCATGCCGGCATTGTAAGGATCATTATTGGCAATGTCAACAATCGCCAGGGGCTTGAGGACACGGGGATTCGCTTCGCGGGATTCTGGAAATCTTAGCCGCTGCTTGACTTCCCTGTTGCAATCCTATAGGTTTACCGGGGTCAGTCCTGAAGACCGCCAGGAGTTTTGCCACCATGGAACCCATAAGCGCCCTGTTTTTCAGTTTCTGCCTGTTGGGTGTCTTCCTGCTGCTCGGGAAAGCACTTCGGGTAGCGGTTCGCCTCTTCCAAGTCCTCTTCCTGCCGGCTTCGATCCTTGGCGGTTTCATTGCCCTTATCTGCGGCCCCTACCTCCTCGATCTCCTGCCATCCTGGGTGGTGCAGAATTGGGCGCAATTACCGGGGCTGCTGATCAACCTCGTTTTTGCTTGCCTTTTTCTCGGCGTGGCCCTGCCTGGAGCCCGGGCCATCTGGAACCAGGGCGGAGCGCAGCTCTGTTTCGGCATGGTTACCGGCCTGGGCCAATATGCCTGTGCGCTCCTGATCACCGGTCTTTTTCTGACGCCCTTCTTTGATGTTCCGGCCGTCTTTGCCTGTATCCTGGAAATCGGCTTTTCCGGCGGCCACGGCACGGCGGCGGGCATGATGGAAGTCTTTCAGGAGATAGGCTACCCGGCCGGTTCGGCCCTGGCCCAGATGTCAGCCACCTTCGGAATCCTTACCGCCGTGATCGGCGGCATCGTGGTCATCAACATCACCGTGCGCAAGGGCTACCGGACCTTGGCCGCCAAGGCCGACGGCAAGCGCGCCCGACCCGGATCGGGCCTGCTGGAAAAAGCCGACGGGTTTTCGATCGCCAGGGCCACGGTAGCCCCTGAATCCCTGGAACCGTTTGCCTTTCACTTCGCCCTGGTCGCCCTGGCCGTACTGCTGGGCTGGGCCATGCTGGGCCTGGTCCGCGGTCTGCACCCGCTGCTGCGCGGCTTTCCGCTCTTTCCCCTGGCCATGATCGGCGGCCTGCTCATCCAGGCTCTGGCCAGGCCCACGCGCCTGGACCGCTACTTCGACCGCAACACGTTCGAAAGGATTCTCGGCTTTTCCCTCGACCTGCTCGTGGTCGCGGCCATCGCCACCATCCGCCTCGACCTCTTCGTGGCCAACCTCTGGCCGTTTTTGATCCTGATGTGCACGGGAATCGCCTGGCTTATGTTCACCCTGATCGTCCTGGCCCCGCGCATGTTCCCGCAGTTCTGGCTGGAGCGCGGCGTCACCGAATTCGGCATGCAGAGTGGCGTCACCGCCATCGGGCTGCTGCTGCTGCGCCTGGTCGATCCCCAGTACGATACCGGCACCGCCGAGGCCTTCGGCTTCAAGCAGATGGTTTACGAGCCCTTCCTGGGCGGCGGCCTGCTGACGGCGACTGCGCCTTTCATCATTATCGAGCTGGGTCCCTGGTGGTCCCTGGCCCTGGCCGGCGGCGGCATGGTTTTCTTCTGGCTTGTTTCCCTGCTGAACGGCTGGTTCCGCCTTTCTCCCTGGCCCGGCGGCGGCCGCCGGCAAGGGTGAACCTGAACATGGCAAAAGAAAAAAAAACTTCCCAGTCATATATGTCCCATGATCTTGAAACCATTGCCAGGCGCGTAATGCAGGAGAAAGGCCTGCTCGTTGATTTCCCGGCGCCGGCCCTGCGCCAGGCCGAGCGCTGCTCGGACCTGGGTGCGGATTCGCAACCTTCCGGCCGCCTGGCCGATTTGCGCGATTTGCCCTGGACTTCCATCGACAATGACGATTCCTTGGATCTGGACCAGCTGGAAGTCGTATTTTTAGAGAACAATGAATACCGGCTGCTGGTGGCCGTGGCCGATGTCGATATTTTCGTCGTCGACCATTCGCCCATTGATCAGGCCGCCAGGGTCAATACCACATCCGTGTATACCGGCGTGAAAAATTTCCCCATGCTTCCCGATCGGCTGTCCTTTGATCTGACTTCGCTGCTGGAGGGAAAAAGCCGCCGCGCCATGGTGGTGGAAGTACGCATTTCCCCGGGCGGTCAGATTTCCGCCGGCCGGATTTTCCCGGCCTTGGTCAAAAACAAGGCCAAGCTTTGCTATGACGCCGTTGCCAACTGGTTGGAGGAAAAGTCCAAGGCTCCCGCAGCGCTGGCCCTGGAAAAAGAGTTGCGCCGGCAATTGGCAATGCAGGATCGCCTGGCCCGGCTCCTGCGCCGGGTGCGCATGGCGGCCGGGGCTTTGGAGTTTTCGACTTTGGATACCCGGGTAGAAATGGCGGCCAACGGCCGGGTGAAACGGATCGTCAGCCGCCGGCAGAACCGGGCCGAAAGAATTATTGAGGAATTGATGGTGGCCTGCAACCAGTCCGTGGCTGTTTTTTTGGCCGCCAAGGGCTTGCCGGTTTTCGCGCGGGTTGTCCGTGAACCCGAGCGTTGGCCAAGCATCGTTGAGTTGGCTGCCAGGCATCATTCGCGTTTGCCGGAGGAGCCTGACGCCAGGGCTTTGGCGGGATTTTTACGAAAAGCACGCCAGGCCAAGCCGGACGCTTTTGGCGATCTGTCCCTGGCCGTGATCAAATTGATCGGCCGCGGCGAATACCATGTTTTACCGGCCGGAAAAATCCCCGAAGGCCATTTTGGCCTGGCCTTGGCAAATTATGTCCACGCCACCGCCCCCAACCGGCGCTATCCCGATCTGCTGACCCAGCGCCTGCTGAAAGCCGCGCTGGCCGGATCGGCCAAAAGCGTTTGTTCTTTGCCAAAATTGCAGTCCCTGGCCCGGCATTGCACCCAGCAGGAAGACGCGGCCAACAAAGTGGAACGCCAGGTAAAAAAATGCGCGGCCGCCGAGTTGCTGGAAGACAAAAAGGGCTGCCTTTTTTCCGCCCTGGTCACGGGAAGTTCCGACAAGGGGATATGGGTGCGGATCAAGAATCCGCCGGTGGAAGGCAAACTGGTGCGCGGCAGCCAGCGGGTCAAAGTCGGTGACCGCCTGCGCGTCAGACTGCTTGCCACCGACGTGGAAAAAGGCTTCATCGATTTTGCCCGGGTCTGAACTGACTGGCGAAAGACAACGGACAACTGGACAAGGGGGGGTAGGTTTTTCCTTATTAAATTTGTTGGATAAAATAAAACCATGGCCGGGCCTCAGCGCCCGGGATTTTCCAAAGCCGTGGTTTTGCGCTTCGCGGCAATGAGCGATGGAAAAATTAACCTTTACCCGGTTTTTTTTGTCCGCTGCAGCGTCCAGCGCAGGAAGGCCAGCAAGCCGCCGCCGCTGACCATGCCCAGGAAATAAGTCCCGGCGACGACCACGGCGATCGGCAGGGTCACGCTCCAGCTCAGGAACGTTACGGTGATTGTCTGCAGGTTCTGCAGCGCGAACAGGACGGTGGCGCCGATGATCAGGATAAGCAGCAAAAAGGTAAAGATTCTCATGCTTCCTCCATACCTACTGCAAAAATTATGGCGCAGACTCCCTGAAAAATCAATAAGGCCAAAAAAATCTTGACTGCATGCCCGCATCGCGCTACACTCTTGCCAATATGCGCAACAGGAGAAACCGATCATGATCGTCGTGGAAAACCTGACCAAATCATTCCGCTTGAGCAAAGAACAGAAAAAGGAAAAAGCTGCTCCCGGCGGCAGCCATGTGGACGCCGTGGCCGGCATTAGCTTCGTCTGCCGCCCCGGCCGTATTTTTACCCTGCTCGGCCCCAACGGCGCCGGCAAGACCACGGCGCTGCGCCTGATCGCCACCATGCTGCGCCCCAGTTCGGGCCGCATCGAAGTGGCCGGCTTCGACACGGTGAAGCAAGCCGGGCAGGTGCGCCGCCACATCGGCTTCCTGACCGGCAGCACCGGGCTTTACGAGCGGTTGACGGCGGATGAGATGATCGACTACTACGGCCGCCTGCACGGCATGGATGCGGCGCTGCTGGCCAGGCGCAAGGGGGACCTCTTCCGCCTGCTGGGCATCGAAGCGTTCTCCGGACGGCGCATCGGCAAACTGTCATCCGGCATGAAGCAGAAGGTTTCGATCGCCCGCACCATGATCCACGATCCGCAGGTGCTGGTGTTCGATGAACCCACGGTCGGCCTGGATGTGATCACCGCCAAGAGCATCATGGAACTGATCCGCCGGTGCCGCAGCGACGGCAAGACCGTGATCTTTTCCACTCACATCATGGGTGAAGTGAGCCTGCTCAGCGACGACCTGGCCATCATCCACCGCGGGCGCCTGCTCTACAACGGCGGCTATGACGCCTTCATCGGGGCGATGCAGGCGAAATCGCTCGAGGATGAGTTCATCCGCCGGGTGGAGGAGGCGTAAAATGAAACTATTAACCATTATATTCAGAAAAGAATTAAAGGATATGCTGCGCGACCGCCGTACCCTTTTTTTCATGATCATCATGCCTTTTCTGATCATTTTCCTGATTGTCAACCTGTCGATGCGCCTGGGTATGGACATGGAAAAGCGGGCCCAGGAAAAGGAATTGAAGGTAGCCGTTTTTTCCGCCGTGCCGCTGCCGGTATTTGTCAATCTGCTGCAGACCATGGAAAAGGTTAAAATCGATACCCGGGTGCCAAGGACGGAGATCAACCAGGCAGTGAACGACGGCCGGCTCGATTTTGCCATTTCCTTTCCGGATGATTTTTCTGAAAATATTGACCATGAGAGAACGAGCGAGGTGCCGGTTTATTACAAGGCCTCTACTTCGGAAAACGAGCGGGCCCTGGGTCGCATCCAAAAAGTCCTGGAGGCATACGGCAAACAACTTCTGAACCTGCGCCTTGAGAAAAAAAACCTGACCGCTGCTTTTGTGGAGCCAATAAAAATTGTCGAGATGGATATTTCCTCGATCCGGGAAAAAATGGGCCAACGCGTCGGCGGCATGCTGCCCTACTTGTTGGTCATCTTCTGTTTTCTGGGTGCCATGTATCCGGCCATCGACCTGGCGGCCGGCGAAAAGGAGCGGGGCACCATGGAAACACTATTGGTTTCGCCTGCCACGCGCCTGCAGATCGTTGTGGGTAAATTTTTGGTAGTCGCCGCTTCCGGTATATTCACGGCTCTGACTTCGGTACTCTGGCTGTACCTGGTATTCAGGCAGAGCAAGATGATTCCCCCGGAGATTTTGAGCGTTGTCCTCAAACTGATCGAGTTAAAGTCATTGCTGCTGTTTTTTTCGATGATCATCCCCCTCTGCGCTTTTTTCGCCGCCATCCTGCTCTCGGTTTCGGTTTTTGCCAAATCGTACAAGGAGGCTTCGAGTATCATCGCTCCGCTTAATATGATCATCATCATCCCCGTCCTGATCGGCATATTTCCGGGCATCAAATTGAACGCGGCCACGGCCCTGATCCCCATTCTCAACATCTCGCTGGCCACCAAGGAGATCATCGCCGGCACGATCTCGCCCCTGCTCATGGCCGAGGTCTTCCTGGTTCTCTTTGCCCTGGCTGCAGTGGGTTTGATTTTCTGCACGCGCTGGTTCAACCGCGAAGCAGTCATATTCCGCGGCGTGTGAAATCAGTGATTCGTGATTGACAAGAACTTGGCAAACGGCGTACGGCCGACGGTGTACGGTTAGAAAAAATCAAAATTCCAAATCACAAATTACAAATAGGTTCCAAGTTCGAAATTCCAATGTCCTAAACAAAGGCACTGCAAATTTTTTCCTAGTTTTGGTTATTTGGTCATTGGTGCTTGGAATTTTGCCTTTTACCGTTTACCGTATGCCGTACACCGTAAACCGAGCTCTTCTGCCCGGTTCTCCTGGCGCAGCGCCTCCAGGGCCTTGATCAGGGCCACCACGAAGGCGTTGACCGGGGTCGGCAGGCCATGCTTTTTCCCCAGTCCGACGAGGGCGCCGTTGATGAAATCGATCTCGCTTGCCCGGCCGCGCCGGAAGTCCTGGAGCATGGATGTGGCGTTGTCGGAACGGATGAAGCGATTGACGAAGGCGGTATCCACCTTGACCTCGACGCCTTCGGCAGCGGCCACGGCGTTGCCTTCTGCCAGGATGGCCGATTTCAATCCGTCGAAGCGCTCCTCGGCCACCATGCGGTTGCGGGCCTGGAGCAGGACCGAGAGCGGGTTGATCACGGCGTTGACCAGCAGCTTGGTCCAAAGGTCGCGGCGAATGTCCCGGCTTTTCTCGACCTTGAGCGGCAGGCCTTGCAATAGGTCGAAGAACGGCGAGTCGGCGAAGGCCGGTTCGACGCGAATGCCGCCGCCGAAACAAGTGACCTGGCCGGGGCCGACCAAGGTCGCGCCCATGGCCACAATGCCGATAAAAACTCGATTGCTCGGCACGCTCAGGCCGTGCAGGGCTTTTAAGGCGAGTTTCTTGATGCCGTAGCCGTTCTGCAGGAGCAGCACCACCGTCGTAGACCGCAAATAGGGCGCCAGGCTGCCGAGAGCGCTTTCCAGGTCCACGGCCTTGACCGTGACCGCCAGCAGGGTGTCGTCCAGGGGGAAATCGATCTGCTCTCTGGCCGCCAGGAACAGCGGTTTGTCGAACAGGCCGCTGACCCGCAGCCCGCGCGCGGCGATAGCCCGCACGTGTTCGCGGCGACCTACCAGGAGCGGCTCGCATTCCGCCTTGGCGGCCAGGGCGGCGGCCAGCACCGAGCCGATGGCCCCGCCGCCGAGAACGACCACGCGCGGCTTGTTCACAGTGCTTTTCATGGAACCGTTATAGCAAAAAGAGGCAGAGAGGTAAAGAGGAAAAGACAAAGCCAAAGAATCTGTAGGGGCGGTTCGCGCTTGTCCCCGCCAGGGGGAACCGCCCTTTTTATGTTCCACAGCACCAGCACAAGCAAGTAGCAATGACCAAAATGAAGAAGATCACCCATTAACGGTCTTGTGGGGTTTGATGAGTCAAACCCCTACGAAAGATGATCTACAATGACATTGTTTTGGTTATTGGAATTTGAAAAAAAAAAACGGCTTGACTGTGCGGGCGCAGAGGTTTATACAATGCAGGAATGAGGTGCTCCATGCGTGTTCGCCGCTTCTTGTTGCTTCTTTTGCTGCTGCTGCCCCTTTTTTCCTGCAACCGGGAGGAAAGCGACAACGACTTGCCGCTCCTGGAGCGGCTGCGGCAGATCCCCGGGCTGCAGGTCGTCGAGATCGCCCCCCTGGCCGGCTACCCGCAGGCCTTCCAAGTCGACATCGCCCAGGAGATCGACCACAACGACCCGGGCAAGGGGACCTTCTCGCAGCGCTTCTACCTTTCCTTTCGCAGCGAGGAAGCGCCGACTGTTTTTTACACCAGCGGTTATGGCATCGGCCGCAACCGCGAATCCGAGCCGGCCGCCCTGCTGCAGGCCAACCAGGTCCTCCTGGTCCACCGCTATTTCCCCTATGCTGTCCCCTCGCTCGACGACTGGAGCTTCCTGACCATCGAGCAGGCCGCCGCCGACCAGCACAAGGTCCGTGAGCGGCTGCGGGGGATATTGCCCGGCCCCTGGGTGAGCAGCGGCGCCAGCAAGGGGGGCATGACCGCTCTCTATTACCGCTACTTCTATCCTGCTGACGTCGCCGCCACCGTGGCTTACGTGGCGCCGGTCATGGAGCGAACTGAGGATCCCCGTTTCCCGCCCTTCTTCGATCAGGTGGGAACGGCCGAGTGCCGGGAGAAGCTCCGTCGTTTTCAGCTGGAAGTCCTGGGTCGCAGGGCGGCAATGCTCTCCCTGGTTCACGAGCACGCCCTTCTGAAGCAGTATTCCTTCAGCGTTTTCAGCGAGGCGCAGGCCCTGGAATATTCCGTGCTCGAATATCCTTTCGCTTTTTGGCAGTACGGGACCAGCGGCGGCTGCGACGCCATCCCTGATCCCGACGCCGCCGACCGCGAACTGTTCGACCACCTGGTCGCTGTTTCGCCGCTCTCTTATTATGCCGACGCCGATTATCAATATTACCGCCCCCTCTTCTACCAGGCCTATACCGAGATCGGTTATTGCCCCTTCCGCTTCGCGCATCTCAGTGGACTGCTCCATGCCGTGTCCTCTCCCTCCTACCGCGCTTTCGCCCCGCGCGGGGTGGAGATGATTTTCCGTCCGCCAACGATGCAGAAGGTTGTCCCCTGGCTGCGCCTGCAGGGCGAGCGCATCATTCATATCTACGGCAAGGACGATCCCTGGACGGCGGCGGCCCTGGTTCCCGACCCGGGCCTCGACGCCCTGCAGGTGGTGCAGCCGGGAGCCAACCACCGGGTGCAGATCAAGGATCTTGACCGCAAGGCGGAAGTGATCCAGGCCCTGGAGCGCTGGCTGCAGATCGACATTGACGAGACCCGGCTGGCGTCCGTGGCCGCAGAGACTGAGCGGGAGAGGTTATAGAGCTCGGCGTAAGGTTTATGGTTGACGGTTTACGGCAAGAAAAAATCCTTCATTTTTTTTGCAGGGAACGCAGATCTGTTTTCCCTACCCAAGACAGAACTCGAGGGATATGGATGCTCGGGCTTTTAACTTTTTCTGCACCATCAGCCTTACGCAGTCTGCCTTATACCGAGCCTAGTACCGCTTCGGTCAGATTGTTACTCGTACCTGAGCGCTTCGATGGGGTCGAGGTTGGCGGCCTTCCAGGCCGGGTAGGTGCCGAAGCCGACGCCGACCACCACGCAGAGAACGATCCCGGTCAGCACCCAGTCGAGGGGCAGGGCCGGGGCGGCGTTCAGGAATTTACCGGCCAGGTTGCCGGCGCCCAAGCCCAGGGCGATGCCGATGATGCCGCCGAATTGGCAGAGAGTGATGGCTTCGATCAGGAACTGGAAGAGGATGTTGCGCTTCTTGGCCCCGATGGCCTTGCGGATGCCGATCTCGCGGGTGCGCTCGGTCACTGAAACCAGCATGATGTTCATGATGCCGACGCCGGCGGCCAGCAGGGCAATGAAAGCGATCACGATGGCGCCCAGGCGCACGTATTGGGTGATCTGGCCCACCTGGGCGATCAGCGATTCGTTGGAAAAGATGTCGAAATCGTTCTCCTCGCCGGGCGCCACCTTGCGAATGGTGCGCATGTAGCCGATGGCGGCGTCGATGGTGCTGTTGTAGGTGACGACACTGTAGGCCATGATGGTGATGTTGAGGCTGCGGCTGTTTTTGCCGTATTTGCTTTGAAAGGTGGAGAGCGGCGTGGCCACGAAATTGTCCCGCGATTGTCCGAACATCTGCCCTTGCTCGGCGAAAACGCCGATGACGGTCAGGCGCAGGCCGTCGACCTTGACCTCCTGCTCGAGCGGATCGACGTGCTTGAAGAGCTTTTTGGCCACCTCGGTGCCCAGGACGCAGACACGCTTGTTGTGATCCATGTCATTCTGGTTGATGGCTCGGCCGCTGTCGATGGCCCAGTCATTGGTCACCATGGCCTCGGGAGTGCCGCCAACCAGCTGGATGTTGGGGTTGGTCTCGTCCCATTGCGATTTGAAGAGCCGGCCGAACTGCCACTGTTCGCCCCCGACCAGCTTCGCTTCATCCAGCATCTCTCTCAGCCGGTAATAGTCCTCAACGGTGATGTTCTTGCGGTTGCGGATCTTGTCGCTCAGGCGGCCCTGCCGCATGGCCGGAAATTTCTGGATCTGAAAGGTGTTTTTGCCCAACTGCGCCAATCCTTCGCTGATGGAATTTTGCAGCATGGTAATCACGGTGCTGATGGAAATTATGGAAAAGATGCCGATGACGATGCCCAGCACCGTCAGCGATGAACGCAGTTTGTTGCCGCGCAGCGATGCAAAGGCGACTTTCAGGACTTCCCAGAATTTCATTATTCGTACCTCAGGGCTTCGACCGGGTTCATTTTTGCAGCTGTCCAGGCCGGGGCCAGGCCGGAGACAATGCCGGTCAGCAGCGAGATGGTGATAGCCAGAATTACCGTGTTTATTTGCACGCTGGTGGGCAGGAACTTGTTGATGATCATGCTCAAGCCGATGGCCAGCAGCAGCCCGACCAGCCCGCCGATCAAGCAGATCAGGGCGGCCTCGGTGAGAAACTGGCCCATGATTGTCCGCTTCTTGGCGCCGATGGCCTTGCGGATGCCGATCTCGCGCGTCCGCTCTTTTACCGAAACGAACATGATGTTCATGATGCCGATGGCGCCCACCAGCAGGGAGAGCCCGGTGATGAACAGCCCGACCAGCTTGATTACGCCCACGACCTGGTTGTAGTTTTGGGTCAGTCCTTCCTGCTGGTTGATGGCGAAATCGTCCTTCTCGTCGTACATCAACCCGCGCACCCGGCGCATCAGCCCGAGCGCCTCTTCCTTGGTCGCGTTGATCATCTCCGTGCTGCGCGCCCGCACCACGATGGTCACTGAATCCCGGTTGCGCCGGAAGTATTTGAAAACCGTGCCGATGGGGATGTAGACCTGGTTGTCGGGATTGAAGTTGCCCAGCAGCGTGCTGCCCTGCTTTTCCAGCACGCCGACGACGCGGAAGCGAATGCCGTCGATCTTGACCGTTTTGGCCAGGGGATCCTGCTTTTCGAACAAATGGGCGGCGACTTCGCTGCCCAGCACGGCCACGTTGCGGGCGCCGTTGCTCTCCACCGGAGAAAAGAAGCGGCCGCGCCCGAAATTGAAGTTGGTGGTGCGCACATACTCGTCGGTCGTTCCGGTCATCAGCGTGCCTTCAACGTAGTTGTCCCCGAAGAGTACCTTGTGCACGGTCAGGATGGTAGGCGCCACGGCCAGGGGCAGTTTTGCCAGTTTCTTGAAGCGCTCGAATTGGTCCATGGTCACGTTCTTGCGGTTGCGCATCAGGAAGAAGTCCTCATTGCTGAACCAGGCGTACTTGTCGATGTGGAGGTTGTCGGCACCGAGCGAACTGATGCCTTCGACGAAAGCCTTGTCGATGCCGTTGATGGCCGTGGCCATCAACGCCACCGAACAGATGCCGATAACGATGCCCAGCATGGTCAGCAGTGATCGGGCCTTGTTGGCGCGAATGGCTGTCAAGGAGATAAGAAAGCCCTCCTTCCATTCAAAAAGGTGATGGCGCACGGCTATTTCTCCCGGCCGGGAACTGTATGGTTCGCCACCTGCGTGTCACTCTCGACCTTGCCGTCGAGCAGGCGGATGACGCGCTTGGCGTGATTGGCGATATATTCTTCATGGGTGACCAGGATGATGGTGTTGCCCTGCTGGTAGATCTCGTGAAAAAGGGCCATGATGTCCTCACCGGTCTTGGAATCGAGATTGCCGGTCGGTTCGTCGGCCAGGATGATCGAGGGGCCGATCACCAGCGCCCGGGCCACGGCCACGCGCTGGCGCTGGCCGCCTGAGAGTTCATTGGGCTTGTGCAGCATGCGATCTTTCAGGCCGACGCTGGATAAAGCCACCTCGGCCATTTCACGGCGGCGGGTGGAACCGATGCCGGCATAGATAAGCGGCAGCTCGACGTTGTGAAAGGAGGTGGCGCGGGGGAGCAGGTTGAAAGTCTGGAAGACAAAGCCGATCTCGCGGTTGCGGATTTCAGCCAGCGCGTTGTCGCTCATAGCGCTGACGTCGGTTCCCTTCAGGTCGTATTTTCCCTCGGTCGGCGTGTCCAGGCAGCCCAGGATGTTCATCAGCGTCGATTTTCCGGAGCCCGATGGTCCCATGATGGCCACGTACTCGTTGCGGTCAATTTTCAAGGAAACTCCGTCCAGGGCATGGACTTCTTCGGAGCCGACCTGGTAGATCTTGGTAATGTTCTCCAAATTGATAATGTTCATGGTTTTATTGTCCGCGCTGTCAGTTCTTTTTCTTTTCGTTTTTCGCTTTCGGTTCGAGCCTGATCTTGGCCTTGTCCTGCAGCTCGCTGGAAATGGCCCGGTAGGGACCGCTGACCACTTCATCGCCCTCCTTCAAACCGGAGATGACTTCGATGAATTCGTTGTCGCTGATGCCGATCTTCACCCCTTTCATGGCCACGGCATCCTTGTCCACCACAAAGACGACTTCTTCGGGCCTGGATTGCTTTTTCTTGCTGATCTTGCCGACGACCAATCCACCACCGGAGGCCTGCGGCTCCATCGCTTTGGCTTCCTCCTCGGAGCGGGCGGTCACGCACTGGATCGGGATGGCCAGCACGTTGTTCTTGGTCTCGACTTCAATGTCGGCGTTGCAGGACATGCCCGGCCGGACCTGGGCATTGAAGTCGTTCAGGGCAATCTTGATGGCGAAATTAACCACTTCTGCCTGCGTGCCCGCTCCGGTCGTCTCGGCGGAGTTGGCGATCTGGGTGACCACGCCGTTGTAGGTGATGTTCTTGAAGGCGTCAAGCTCGATCTTGGCTGTGTCACCGATCGCGACCATCACGACGTCGTTTTCATCAACGTCGACGATGGCTTCCATCTTGCCCAGGTCGGCCACGGTCATCAGGTTGGTGCCCTGGCTGAAGCCGCTGCCCAGCACGCGTTCACCCAGTTCGACATTGAGTTTGCTGACGGTGCCGTCCATCGGCGCGTACATGGCGGTCTTGTTCAGGCTTTCGTTGGCTTCCTTCAGGCTGGCTTCGGCCTGCTGGACGAAGGCCTTCTGGGCTTCCAACTGGGCGATGCTGGAGGCCAGGTCCGATTGCACCCGATCCAGCTCCTGCTTATTGGAGACGCCTTCGCGGTAGAGCTGCTCGGTCCGCTTGTAGTTGCTCTCTATGTAGTCCTTCTCGATTTTTCTCATTCCCAGGGTGGCCTGGGCCGATTCCAGGTTGGCCTTGGCCCGGTCGCGCTGGGCGATATAGGAGTCGGGTTTGATGCGGATCAAAAGCTGATTTTTCTTCACCCGGTCGCCTTCCTTGACCGGTAGTTCGACGATTTCGCCGGTCACTTCCGGGGTGATGGCCACCATGTAAACGGGGTTGATGATGCCGGTGGCCGACACGAGCTGGGTGATGTCGCGGCGGGCGGCCTTCTCGGTCTGCACCGTGATGCCGGGGACCTTTTTGCCGCAGAAAGCTACCCGGAGCAAGATCAATATAAGGATGCTTCCAATTGCGATCCAGACGATTTTTTTGCGTGACTTACCTTTTTTTCCGTTGGCCATGTGGCTGTTCTCCTTTCTTGTGCTGCCGGGCCGCCGCTTTGGCGATGCCTTGACCGGAAAGCGTTTCCATTTCCGCTTTCCACACATTTTCTTATACGAAACGAGCCCGGCTTTGGTTCAGGAAATAAATCTGCGTGCCTGTAAAGGCCGGACAAGGTGAGCGAATTGCCACCGCGCCCCGTTTTTTTGCCTTGCGATCGGACCGGGGATTTTTTTAAATTGGAATCAAAACCCCTTATGATTCGCTATATTTTGATTTATTAAATTGCTTTTCCAATTCTGCAAATATGTCCACCGGGTTGGTCAGGGGCATGTCATTTTCCATTAATTCGTATTCCAGGCGCTCGGATTTTTTTATTTTCTCGATATTGGGCAATTTCGTCCTGTTGGTTGTTTCAATATGCGTTCCTTCGTCGTCGACGATAATGACCTTGGGCAGGAATGCCCCTTTTCTGCCGATGAAGTCATCCATTATTTTTACTGCATTTTCAAATTCTTCCCGTGAAGCCCGGCCCAGCGCTTCGTATTTGTATAATTCCTTGCCATCCCATGTCGATACCGTGGCGTAGCTTTCAGAAATTTTGGAATCTATTTTGTTTTCAATATTCAGGGTGTCGTGCCCGGTGGGCATCAACAATATTTTCCCGCCCCCACCCTCAATATTGGCGGCATATTTGGGAATGGATACTCCGGACAGCCAGCCCTGCAGATGTTTCATGTAAATTTTCCCGATCTGGATCGGGGTGATGAAATGGACGATGCCTTTTTCCTTGTGGCATTGCAGCAGGTAATAGGGGTGCACGCCGATCCAAAACATTCTTCTGAAGGTTTCCGCCAGGGTTTTGTAATAATCGTTGACATGATTCAACAATACGGTCTGGTTCCTGACCATAAAACCTTTGGCAGCGATCTTTTTCACGGCCCTGGCCAGGTCTTCAGTGATTTCATGGTAATGGTTGATATGGGTCATGAAATAGACATGCTTCTCCGTGCCCCAGGTATGCTTGTTTGCGGAAATCCTGATCAGGTCCAGCAATTCATCGGTGATGGCCATGGGCAGGACCACGGGCACCCTGGTGGCGATGCGTATGGCGCGCAGATGGGGTATGCGGCTCAGTTCCTCCAATACATAGCGCAGGCGGTTTCTGCTTATCCTGAGCGCGTCGCCGCCGGTAACCAGGACTTCATTGATGTTTTTGTTGTAGCCGATGTAAAACAATCCCTTGTTGATTTCATTGAGATTGACATCGATGGTGCCGTCCAATGATTTTGCCCTTTGGCAGTGTACGCAATAAGATGCGCAACTTGTGTTTTCGGCCACAAAAAGGGCGACGCGGTTCGGATAACGCTGGTAGGCCGCGCCATAACTCCGGGAATCTTCGCTCATCGCGCCTTCGGCGCCCGTATCCGGAAACAACAGATTCGCCGGTGTGGGCACGCTTTGCCAAAAAATTGGATCAAGCCGTTTTTTGGATTTTTCGTATGGCAGCATGACCGGGTGAAAAGGGTCGGCCTGCATCAGGGTGGCATAATAAGGAGTGATGCGCATCGGTTCTTTACCCTGGCTCTTCAAGGTGCTGACAGTTCTTTCTATCTCACTTTCCTGGAATGGGTTCAGCTTGATGACCTTTTTGAGCTGGGCGACGGTGCGAATTGAATTTTTCAATTGCCAATGCGCGTCCTGCCATTGTTCCTCGGTTACATCTTTCCACAATTCGATCGTGTTGAACTTTCGCGGTTCGAAGAATATTTCATTTATTATCTTTTTGCTTTTGTGCATGATATGGTCGTGATCTTTCCCAAAAATCCGTAAAAGACAATACTTGATAGTATTCAGAATATTTTTCTTCAGTTCGATCATTTTGTTTTTTCAATCTTCCGGCTGCTTGACCGGGAGATTTTTTTACCTGATTATAATTGTAAAGGATGGCGAATAAAATTACAATAGTAAATTTTGTCGAATCCGAAAACAACCGCGGCCGGCGGCCCCGGGTCTTTCATCGCCGCCCATAATTTGCTAAAATCAGCATTAGGCCGGGCCTTTGACCACAGGGCCTGAGACCGGATTTTTCAAAAGTTCGAGGTGAACGAAAATGTATTACATTGTTGAAAGTAAAAAAAATTTCGAGCAGGCCGCGGCCGACCTGGATGCGGCGGTCAAACGCCACGGTTTCGGGGTCCTGCACGTCCACGACGTGGGGGAAACGCTGCGCGGCAAAGGCGTCGCCTTCGACGAGCAGTGCCGGATCTTTGAAGTGTGCAACCCGCTGCAGGCCGCGAAAGTGATGGCCGCGGACATGCGCCTGAACATGGCGCTGCCCTGCCGCATCTCGGTGTTCACCGAAAAAGGCAAAACCAGGATCGGCCTGATCAGGCCCGGGCAGATGCTGGCGGCGCTGTCCAATGACGCAGGGCTGGCGCCGGTGGCCAAAGAGGTCGAAGAAAAGACCATCATGATGGTCGACGAAGCGAAGTAAAAAAGTTCGTGGTTCGACGTTCGAGGTTGAAGAAATAAGTGGTTGATCAGCAGCCAGCTGGTTGCCTGACCGCAAATAAGGTGAAATAAAGAATATGGACATATTTTCTCACGCTCTTTGGGGAGGCGTCAGCCTTGGAAGAAAAAAGCGCAGCAATTTCTTTTTCGCCGCTGCCTTCTCGCTCCTGCCGGATTTTTTCGGTGAAGGCGTCATGTTCCTGTTGGTCATTCTCGGATTGGACAATATGCCCAGCTTGAAACACGGGCATCCCGATATCAGCGAATTTCCCATGTATGCCCAGAATTTTTACAATGCCTCTCATAGCTTGGTCATCTTTTTATTCATTTTCACCCTTGTCTGGCTGCTAAGAAAAAAAGTATTTCTGCCCTTGGCTGCCTGGGGGATCCATATTTTGATCGATATCCCGACCCACTCCCTTGCGCTTTTTCCCACCCCCTTTCTTTGGCCGCTCGCGAATTTTAAAATAAACGGCTTCCATTGGAACAGTCCATTGATCCTGATCCCGAATTTTGCGCTGCTGGGCATCCTGTACTCCTTTTGGTTTTACAAACAGCGGCTGAAGAATCATTTGGGAAATTGAAGCGGAGGATAAAGATGATCCAAAAAAAAGTCACGCTTTTGAAAGCGGCTCTGATTTTTTTGGCAGGCGCTCTATATTTTTTCCTGCTTTTGTTTACTTTGCTGCCGTTTTTAAAGTCGAATTTTTCCGTGAATCCGGCTTTATACTGGTTCGGCACCGGCTATTTTCTCTTTGTGCCTATTTTTGTTTCCGCGTTGATGATGGCCAAAGCTGAAGGCAACCAGGGGACCAAGCAAATCCTGTCGGCCTTACACATCAGACCCTTTACAAAAAAAGAGTGGAAATATTCACTCGGCGGCCTGCTGCTGGGTTTTGTTTTAAGCGGGGCGGTCTTCGGCGTTTCGCTTTTATTGAATAAATATTTTGCCATCAGGATGTTGTCGACCACACCATGGTTCATGGAGATGCGCCCGTTTCAGGGCGCTGAAAAACTACTGCTGCTGGGTTGGCTGCCGATGTTCTTTTTCAATATTACGGGCGAGGAAATATTGTGGCGTGGCTACATCCAAGCCAGAATGCAAGGCCGATATTTATGGCTGTTGTGCTCGCTGTTGTGGATGCTCTTCCACCTGCCTTTCGGAGCGGACCTGATGATCATGCTGGTCCCGGTCATTATTATTATCCCCTATGCGTTTCATAAAACCAAAAATACGCAGGTCGGCATGTTTATTCATGGCATGTTTAACGGCCCCATGTTCGTCGCGGTCGCCTTGGGATGGATCAAGTAATGGTTGCCGCAGTTCACCTCAAATCCAAAATGATTCATTAATATGGACATTGCCCCGATCGCTCCCTGCGGCATGAATTGCGGGATCTGTTTGGCCTTTCTCAGGGATAAAAACATGTGCCAGGACTGTCGCGCTGAGAATGATCATAAAGCGCATCATTGTTTGCATTGCCAAAAAACAGATAAGAATAAATACTGATCAGATACGGCTCTCTTTCCCGTTTTCAGGTCTCGGAATCAATTCATCTTGACATTCGATTTTGAATTTGTTAAAAAAATCTTGGAGCCATTGTCTACGCGGCCAAGGCAAGGTTTCTGTTTGAGAGGTGAACCTTGAGCAAGCAGGAAAAGAGAATCATCCTCCTGGTCGATGATGAAGAACCCGTCGCCATGGCCCAGGAGCAGGCCCTCATGCGGCTCGGCTATGAATGTGTTGTCGCCCATTCCGGCGAAGCGGCGGTCCAGCTGGCCGCGAGCAATCCGGAAATCGCCCTTATTCTCATGGACACCGATCTCGGCCAGGGGATCGACGGACGGGAGGCGGCGCGGCGGATTCTAGCCGCGCGGAATCTGCCCATTGTATTCCTGGCCTCGCATCCGGAACGCAGGATGCCGATAAGTACTCCCGACCTCCCCATCTTCAGGTACGTGCTGAAAAACTCTGGTGATGTGGAACTGCAGACGTCAATCAAGACGGCGTTCGAGCTGTTTGCCTCGCATGAAGAAGCGCAGAAGAGCGAAGAATTGCAACAAATGATCCTGGCAACGGTTCCGATCGCGATCTATGCCTCTCCGCTTGATCCTGAAATTGACACTTCCTGGGTGAGCGGTGATATTAAAAAAGTGACCGGCTTCACCGCCGACCAATACCTGGCGGAGAAAGATTTCTGGAGAAATCGTCTGCATGCGGACGATCGCGAAAGAGTTTTGAATTTATATAAAGATCCGGCAGCCGGCAGCGAAATTGTTCTTGAGTATCGGTGGCTGTGCAAAGATGGATATTATAAATGGTTTTATGATCGAGCCATCAAAAAACATACGCCGCGCGGCGATGAGTATTTCGGCATTATTCTCGATATCACCGAACGCAAGCGGGCAGAAAACATCATTCGCACTCGCCTGCAGCTGGTCGAATTCGCCGTCGGCCATTCCCTAGCTGAACTGCTGCAAAAGACCCTTGATGAAGTCTGCGCCCTGACCGACAGCCCGATCGGATTTTACCATTTTGTCGACCCGGACCAGGTTACGCTTACCCTGCAGGGCTGGTCCACCCGAACGCTGCAGGAGTTCTGCACGGCGACCCCCAAGGGAGCTCATTACAACATCGAAGAAGCGGGTGTTTGGGTGGACTGCATCCGGCAAAGACGGCCGGTCATTCACAACGACTATGCCGCGCTCCCTCATCGCAAAGGGCTGCCGGAAGGCCATGCGCAGGTCAAGCGCGAACTGGTGGTGCCCATCCTGCGCGAACAGAAGATCGTTGCCGTCCTGGGCATCGGGAATAAAGAGCAGGACTATACTGAGAAGGATATTGAATTTGTGGCCTATTTTGCCGATGTGGCATGGGAAATCACCAAGCGCAAGCAGGTGGAAGAGACGCTGGAGAAAGAACGCCAACAACTGCAGAAGGCTCTGGATGAGGTCAAAACCTTGCGCGGCATTATCCCCATCTGTGCCAATTGCAAGCAGATCCGCGACGACAAAGGGTACTGGAGCCAGGTGGAGAGTTATATCAGTGATCACACGGATGCCGAATTCAGCCATGGTATCTGTCCTGAGTGCATGAAAAAACTGTATTCCCTATCCGCCCGAAAAAAACGAAAAGATGAAACATAAAGGCCTTTGAAAATTTATTTTTATAGATTCCCATTTCCCGATCTCCATCCTGTTCCGGACATTGAATCGCCGTTGCCGATTTGCTAAGATGATTCATGATCGAATTCGAGCTCAATGGAAGAGGGACCTTCCATGCCTTTACTTGGAATTTGCTTTTCTTACCGTCCGCCAATCTCAGCTTATACTGGAACTCTTTATTTCTCGAAGCTTTCAATCCTTTTTAGCAAGTCCACCGCATTGGCATTCAAAGGCTCATTCTTACGTGGCGGTCCTTGGATTTATTGGCCGAATATATGGGCGGCGGCAGTTTTAAATTGTTCTGTGGAATCGAGGGGAGTGGGAAGTCCCATTTCGGGAATGATAAGGTAGCGATGCTCAAGGCCCATCTCCTTGAACAGTGCGCTCATTTCTTCGGACACTGTCAGGAGGGTCTTGTCCCCCTCCCCGGTCAGGATCGTGCCGCGAACTCCCCGCGCCGCCGCCTGCTTCACTGCTTCCTTGTCCAGATTTTCCGGCTTCGACGGGCGGCAGACAAAAAAGCCCCTGGCCGGCACGGTATTGCGAATGACGGCATCGATCGCCAGCTGTCCGCCCTGATATATGCCCATCAGGATGACCTGATTGGCGGCAACAGGATATTTTTGGATGATCTGATCGTAAAGCTGCCGGATGTCCTTCCCGGCTTTTTCGGGATCATCCCAACTGTAGCAGTTCGTTTCAAATACCTGGGATGATTGGAGAAAAGCAAAAATGAACCCTTCCGGCAATTCCTTCAACTGATCGGCCTTCCAGAACGTCTTGTCGTGCAGAATACTGCCGGTGCCGCTATGCAGCACCAGGACCAGCGGATGTTTCTGGTCCGCTGAATAGCCACGGGACGTTATGATCTC
>DATKZA010000049.1:0-27901 GCA_035528155.1 Patescibacteria group bacterium
GAGATGGTCATGCCGGGTGACAACGCCAACCTGGAGATCGAGCTGATCATGCCCATCGCCATGGAGAAAGGTTTGAAGTTCGCCATCCGCGAGGGCGGACGCACCATCGGCGCCGGCAGCGTCACCGACGTCATCGAGTAAAAGGAGCCCCATGTTAACAAAAATAAGAATCAAGTTGAAATCGTTCGACAACCGGGTGCTGGACAAATCGTCCGCGGAGATCGTGGCCAAGGCCAAGCGCACCGGCGCCGTGGTCACGGGCCCCATCCCCCTGCCGACCAAGATCGAGCGTTTCTGCGTCCTGCGCTCGCCGCATGCCGACAAAAAGTCGCGCGAACATTTCGAACGCCGTTCGCACACCCGCCTGATCGAGATCCGCGAGCACAATGACGATACGATTTCCGAACTGAAAAAAATGGATTTGCCTGCCGGAGTTGAGGTTGAGGTGAAATCCAACTAAATAAGAAGGTGAAAAGATGATACAGGGAATAATTGGCAAAAAAATCGGCATGACGCAGATATTTACTGACGACGGCCGGGTGATCCCGGTAACCATGATCCAGGCCGGCCCCTGCCTGGTCGTGCAGAAAAAAAACATCGCCAAGCAGAGAGCGAAAGCCCAATTGGGGTTCGTTGAGCCCAAACCGGTCAAGCATGTGACCAAGCCGCAGAAGGGACATTTTGAAAAAGCCAAGGTGCCGCCCACGCGTCGGCTGCATGAATTTTTAATGGCCGAGGACGAACCCGGCGTCGGCGACACCATCGGTGTGGACATTTTCAGCGAAAACGAGATCGTAAATGTGCGCGGAACGACCAAGGGCAAGGGGTTTCAGGGCGTCGTCCGCCGCTATGGCTATGCCGGTGGCCGCGCTACCCACGGCTCCATGTTCCACCGGCAGATGGGCTCTTCCGGCAGCACTACCTATCCCGGCGAAGTCATCAAGGGCAAGGGCATGCCCGGGCGCATGGGCGGCAAACAAAAAACCGTCATGGGCCTGCAGGTGGTCAAGATCGACAAGGAAAGGAATTTGCTCCTGGTCCGGGGTGCCGTTCCCGGCTTCAACGGGAACTATATCTATGTTCTGAAAAATTCCTTCAAAAGGAGATAAGGCATGGTTAAGGTGAAAGTAAGAAACATTAAGAATAAAGAGGTCAGCGAGCTGGAACTTCCCGAAGCCATCTTCGATTATCCTCTGAAAGAGCATCTTATCTACGAAGCGGTCAAGAATTTCAACGCCAACCAGCGCCAGGGCACGGCTTGCACCAAGACAAGGTCCGAGGTTGCAGGCAGCGGCAAGAAGATGTGGAAGCAGAAAGGCACCGGCCGCGCCCGCACGGGCGGCGTGCGCAGCCCGCTGTGGCGGAAAGGCGGCATCAGCTTCGGGCCCAAGCCCCGCGACTACTCTTATGCCATGCCCAAAAAAGCCCGGCGTAACGCCATCAAATCGGTCCTCTCCGACAAGATCCGCAATGACCGTCTTTTTATCCTCGACGAATTGAAGCTGGATTCAGGCAAAACCAAGGACACGATCAAGGTACTGAGCCGCTTCAGTTTCGACAAGCTGCTGATCATCGACAAGCGCGACAACAACGACCTGATGCTGTCCACGCGCAACATCCCCCACATCAAGGCCATCGACGTGGGTGAAATGAACATTTATGATTCGCTCAAATACAATTACATCATGCTTTCGGTCGACGTGGTGAAGAAGCTGATGGAGGTGCTCAAATGAAGCTGGAATATGCGGAAATGATCCTGGCGCCGCTGGTAACCGAAAAGTCTACAGCCCTGAAGGACAAGCAGCGGCTGCTTTGCTTCAAGGTCCATCGCGACGCCAATAAGATCATGGTCAAAAAAGCCGTGGAAGAGCTTTTCAAAACCAAAGTGGAGTGGGTGCGCATTCTCAACTTTCAGGGCAAGGAAAAACGGCACGGGCGCTATGTCGGACGCCGGGCTGACTGGAAAAAAGCCTACGTCAAGCTGAGTCCCGATGTCAAGATGATCGAATACATCGAGGTGATCTAATGGGCATCAAAACATTCAATCCAGTCACGGCGGGTTTGCGTGGCCGGGCCGGATATACTTTTGAGGAGCTGACCACCGACAAACCCTACCGCAAACTGCTGGTCTCCCTGCACAAGAGCGGCGGACGAAATAATATGGGGCGCATCGCCGTCCGCCACCATGGCGGCGGTCACAAGCGCAAATACCGCATCATCGATTTTCGCCGCGACAAGCTGGAAATTCCCGGCGTCATCGAGACCATTGAATATGACCCCAACCGCACGCCGCGCATCGCCCTGGTCAAGTATATGGACGGGGAACGGCGCTATATCTTGGCTCCCCTTGGCGTCAAGGTGGGCGACCCTGTGCTGTCGACCAACGGTGAAACTGAAATTCTTTCCGGCAATGCCCTGCTGATCAAGAACATTCCCGTGGGTACCAATATCCACAACGTGGAAATGAGCATGGGCCGTGGCGGCCAGCTCGCCCGCACCGCCGGCGCCTACGCCACTCTGATGGCCAAGGAAAGCGAATACTCGCTGTTGAAACTGCCGTCGGGGGAATTGCGCAAGGTCCATATCAATTGCCGGGCGACCATCGGCCAACTGGGCAATGTCGAACGGGGCAACATCAAGATCGGCAAAGCGGGACGCAACCGCTGGCTGGGCTGGCGCCCGCACGTGCGCGGCACAGTCATGAACCCGATCGACCACCCCATGGGCGGTGGAGAGGGCAAGACCAAGGGCGGCCGGCATCCGGTGACCCCCTGGGGCAAGCCGACCAAAGGCTACAAGACCCGCCGCAACAAGCGCACCACGAAATTCATTGTCAAAAGGAGAAAGTAAATCAATGAGCCGATCCGTAAAAAAAGGTGTTTATATTGACGAAAAATTGCTGAGGAAGGTAGTGGAAACCAAAAATTCCGGTCGCAAAGAGGTTATCAAGACCTGGTACCGGCGTTCAACCGTGATCCCGGAGATGGTGGGCATGACCATGGCGGTCCACAACGGCAGAAAGTTCATTCCCGTTTACATCACCGAGAACATGGTGGGCCTGAAACTGGGCGAATTCGCCGAAACCCGGACCTATCGCGGACACACGTCCAAAGACAGCAAGGCTAAGGTGTAGGAGGTCTCTCATGAGTGAAATTGCTGTAGCCAAAGGAAAATATTTGAAAATATCCACCCAGAAAAGCCAATTGATCGTCAACCTGATCAAGGGCAAGGACGCGGGCGAAGCCTTGACCATCCTGAAATTTTCCCGGCGCAAGAAAGCGGCCGGCATCGTAATGGATATCCTGCGTTCGGCCATCGCCAACGCCCAGGTCAAGTTTCCCAACATCGACGTCGACAATCTTTACATCGCCAAGACCCATGTCGGACAAGCGCCTTACTTGAAGCGCTTCCGGCCTGCGCCGCGGGGCAGGGCCATGAAGATCTTGAAGCACTATGCGCACATCAGTTTGTATTTAGGTGAAAGGAAGGGGAAATAATGGGACAGAAAACACATCCGTTCGGCTTTCGTTTGGGATTCAACAAGAGCTGGCTTTCTCTGTGGTACGGCAAGGGCCAGCATTACATTGATCAGTTCCACATCGATATCCAGATCCGCAAGATGGTCAAGAGCAAATACAAGCATGCCGGCATCGCCTCGATCGAAGTCAAGAGGATCGCCGACACCATCCGGGTGCAGATCAACACCGCCCGGCCGGGCATCCTGATCGGCAAAGGCGGTTCCGGTGTCCAGGAGCTGAAGAGATTCATCTCCGGCATCACCAAGAAGACCCTGGACAAGATCCTGGTCGACGTCATTGAGATCCGCAACCCGGAACTGGTCGCACAGCTGATCGCCGAAGGCGTGGCCTTCCAGATCCAACGCCGCATTTCCTACCGCCGCGCCATGCGCAAGGTGGTCGATTCCACCCTGCGTGCCGGGGCTACCGGGGTCAAGATCCGGCTCTCAGGCCGCTTGGGCGGAGCCGAGATCGCCCGCGCCGAATGGTACCTTGTCGGCAAGCTGCCCCTGCAGACGTTGCGGGCCGACATCGATTACGGATTTACCGAGGCCTTCACCGACTACGGCCAGATCGGCATCAAGGTCTGGGTCTATATCGGCGACAAGGAAAAGGAACGATACCGTAAGCAGGAAATTGAAATCGAAGAAAAAGGAGAATGAGCCATGTTAATGCCAGCGAAAGTCAAGCATCGGAAAGTTTTCCGGGGCAAACGCCGGGGCATTGCCACCAAGGGAAATACACTGGAATTCGGCGATTTCGGGCTGCAGTCGTTGGAAAATGACTGGATCACGGCCCGGCAGATCGAAGCCGGCCGCGTTGCCATCAACCGCTTCATCAAGAGAGCCGGCAAATTGTGGGTGCGGGTGTTCCCCTTCAAGCCGGTAACCAAGAAACCGGTCGAAGTCCGCATGGGCAAGGGCAAAGGTGATCCCGAATTCTGGGTCGATGTCATCAAGAGAGGCCGCGTCCTGTACGAACTGGAAGGAGTCAGCGAACCCCTGGCCCGTGAAGCCATGAAGCTCGCGCAGAGAAAGCTGCCCATCAAAACCAGGTTCATCTCGAGAGCGCAGATAGGAGCGGGGCTATGAAGACCAAAGACATCAGGACCATGGCGGTCAATGAGATCGACAGCAAACTCGCGGAATTGAAGGACAAGCTTTTCAAACAGAAATTTCAGAAGACGCTTGGACAAGCGGAAAGTCCCTATAAGATCAGACAAACCAAAAGAGACATTGCCAAGTTAATGACGATACTGACGGAAATGAGGTCGCAAAATGGAAAAAACGCAAAAAAAAGCTAAAGTGGAACGCACGCTGCAAGGCGTGGTGGTGAAGGCCAAGGCCGACAAAACCGTCTCGGTAAGCGTGGAGAGGGTCGTCCAGCATCAGGAATACCGGAAGATCATCAAGAAAAAAACAGTTTTTCTGGCCCACGATGAAGAGAAAAAGTGCAAGCCGGGTGACATTGTGACCATTAAACCGGTCCGCCCCATCAGCAAGAGAAAGCGCTGGCTGGTTATCAATGTGAAGCCGATGACCCAGAAAGTCGAGGTGCCCAAATGATACAAATGCAAACCAGGCTGAAGGTCGCCGATAACTCCGGGGCCAAGGAAGTGATGTTCATCCGGGCCCTGGGCGGCGATGTGGGCAAGATCGCCAAGATCGGCGACGTGTTCGTCGGCACGGTCAAGCTGGCCGAACCCAATGCCAAGATCAAGAAGGGCGACGTGATTCGGGCGGTCATCGTTCGCACTCGCAAGGAAAGCCGCCGTAAGGACGGATCCTACATCCGTTTTTCCGACAATGCCGCCGTGATCATCGACAAGGCCAACGAGCCGGTGGGAACCCGCGTGTTCGGGCCGGTGGCCAGGGAACTGCGGGAAAAGAAATTCATGAAGATCGTTTCCTTAGCACCTGAGGTGATTTAAATGCAGAAATTCAAGTTGAAGAAAAACGATCTGGTGATCGTCAAGAGCGGCCGCCGCCAGGACAAAAAGAAGACCGGAAAGATCCTGCACATCGTCTCGGATAAAAACCGGGTGGTGGTCGAGAAGATCCATATCGTCAAGGAATATGTCCGGCCCAATCCCCAGAAGAACATCAAGGGCGGCATCGTGGAGAGGGAAGGGGCCATCCCCATCGAAAAAGTAATGTACTACTGCAAGGAGTGCGAGCAGGGCGTACGCATCGGCTACAAGGTCAGTGACACCGGCAAACAGCGAGTCTGCAAGAAATGCGGCATCGTGCTTGATTAGGAGCGAAACATGAACCGACTGCATGAAAGATACAATAAGGAAATCAGCGCGGCCCTGATGAAGGAGCTGAACTTCCCCAACGTGATGATGGTCCCGAAACTGGAAAAGATCGTGATCAACTCGGGTGTGGGCGAAGCCACCCAGAACATCAAGGTCCTGGACAAGGTCATGGAGGAACTGGCCACCATCAGCGGCCAGAAGCCCTCGATGCGCCGGGCCAAGAAATCGATCGCCTCGTTCCGTCTGCGCGCCGGCCAGCCGGTAGCGGCCACGGTCACCCTACGCGGGGAACGGATGTACGATTTCATGGACCGCTTTGTCTCCATCGTCATCCCGCGCATGAAGGATTTCCGCGGCATGTCCAAAAAGTCCTTCGACGGCAAGGGCAACTACACCATCGCCATGAAGGACCAACTGGTGTTCCCTGAGATCAATTATAGCAAGGTGGATAAGCCCAAGGGCATGTCCATCACCTTCGTCACTTCAGCCAAGACCAATCAGGACAGCATGGCCCTGCTTACCCAGCTCGGCGTGCCTTTCAGATAAAAGGAGGAAAAGGTGGCAAAACTATCATCCGAAGTCAAAGAGTTAAAAAAGAAAAAGTATAAAATCCGCTACCGGACACGCTGCCGGCTTTGCGGCCGCCCGCGCGCGGTCTACCGCAAATTCGAACTGTGCCGTCTGTGTTTTCGCGAATTGTCGTTGAGAGGTGAAATCCCGGGTGTGACCAAGGCATCCTGGTAAGGAGATAAAATGGCGCATACAGACCCAATCGCCGATATGTTGACCAGAGTGAGGAACGCCATCATGGCTGAAAAAAAGGATGTGGCGATTCCCCTGTCAACCATCAAGCTGGACATTGCCAAAATTTTAAAGGAAGAAGGATATATATCCAATTTCCGGGTTGAAAAGACCCAAATGCCCGCCCAGCTTTTCGTAGAATTGAAATACAGTAGCAAGAAGCAGAATGTCATCGAAGGACTGAAGAGAATATCCAAGCCCGGACGCCGTGTCTACACCGAAGCGGACAGCATCCCCAAGGTGCTTGACGGCTTGGGCGTGGCAGTCATTTCTACTTCGCAAGGGATCGTCACCGGCAAAGAGTGCAAAAAGCGCAACATTGGCGGCGAAGTTCTTCTGTACGTCTGGTAGGAGGAAGCATGTCGCGTTTAGCATCAAAACCCGTTGTGTGTGGAGCCGGTGTGGCCGTTACCGTGGTAGGGACGCTGGTCAAGGTCAAGGGACCCAAAGGCGAACTGGCCGTGACCATCCCCGACGGCATCGAAGTGAAAGTCGAAGGCAGCGACATCCATGTCAATCGCCGTGATGACAGCTGCAAACCGCTGCAGGGATTGGTCTGGAGTCTTGTGCGCAACGCCGTGGTCGGCGTGAGCACGGGATATTCCCGCAAGATCGAGATCGTTGGCAAGGGCTGGCGCTCCACGGTTAAGGGCAATGTGATCAACCTGCAGGTCGGCTATTCCCATCCGGTTGATTTCACGCTCCCGGACGGGGTTTCAGCCACCCAGGAAAACCCGGGCAACTTCACCCTGTTTTCCCATGATAAGCAGCTGCTGGGACAAACCTGTGCCGACATCCAGGCCATCAGGCCGGTTGAACCGTATAAATTGAAGGGTATCCGCCTGCAGGGCCAGGTCCTGCGGCAGAAAGTCAGAAAGGTGGCGGGAGTATAAAATGATTACAGCCAAATACATCATTAAAAAGATCAAGCGGCAAAGGGTACGCCGGGCGTTGAAAGCGACGCTGCGCGGTACCCCGGAAAGGCCGCGGATGATCATGGTCAAAAGCAACAAGTACCTGTACACCCAGGTGATCGATGACGCCAGCCACCAAGTGCTGCTCACGGCTTCCACGCTGGAGAAGGACCTGCAAGCCAAGCTGAAGAGCGCCAAGAACAAGGACGCGGCCAAGCTGTTGGGCGAAACCATCGCCGAAAGGTTAAAAGAGAAAAAGATCGAGACGGTCGTATTTGACCGCAATGTTTACGCTTTTGCCGGCCGCGTCAAGATTTTCACCGACGCCGCCCGGGAAAAGGGAATCCGTTTTTAAGGAGAGGCAACGTGCAGCATTACATGGATAGCAATGAACTGTTTCAGGAAGAAGTGATCTCCATCCGCCGGGTCACCAAGGTCGTCAAGGGCGGCAAAAACCTCAGGTTTTCCGCCGCCGTGGTTGTCGGCGACAAGAACGGTCAGGTGGGCCTGGGCAAAGGCAAGGCTCGTGAAGTGCCCCTGGCAATAAAGAAGGCCGTGGCCGACGCCAAGAAGAACCTGGTCAAGGTGCCGATCGTCAACGAGACCATCCCTTATTTCAAGGTCGGCGTCTATGGGGGTTCCAGGGTGGTCATGCGCCCCGCTTCTCTGGGTACCGGCGTCATCGCCGGGGGGTCGGTGCGGGTGATCATGGAACTGGCCGGGGTGAAAAACATCCTGACCAAGATCCTGCACAGCAAGAACTCGATCACCGTGGCCCGGGCCACCATGAACGGTTTGCAGAAGCTGCTGAGTCCCGAATCGTTTGCCAGCAAGAGAGGCAAGACCAAGGAGGAATCATGGCAGTAAAAAAGAAGGTCGAGTATCCCAAGATCAAGATAAAGCTGGTCAAAAGCCTCATCGGCCGTTCCGACCGGCAGCAGGCCACGGTCAAGGGACTGGGGCTGCGCAAGATCAATTCGGAAGTGATCCGCGAAAAGAGACCGGAAATTCTCGGCATGATCAGGAAAATCGAATTCATGCTCCAGGTCGAGGAGGTCGCCAATGATCAGTCTAAGTAATTTGAAACCAGCCAAGGGCGCAGTCAGGAACCGCAAAAGAGTAGGGCGCGGCCCCGGCTCCGGAAACGGCGTCAATGCCGGCCGCGGCAGCAACGGCCAAAAGGCGCGCTCCGGCTATGCGCACAGTCGCGGTTTTGAAGGCGGACAGATGCCCCTGATACGCCGCCTGCCCAAGCGCGGCTTCACCAACATCTTCAAGAAGCAGTTCAATATCGTCAACCTGGGAGATCTTGACAAACTCGGCCTGACTGAGATCAAGATCCAAGATTACTTCGACAAGAACCTGGCCCGCAAGCGCGGCGCTGGCATTAAGGTGCTGGCCGATGGCAAACTTTCCCGCAAAATGAAGATCCACGCCCATCAATTTTCCCAGGCTGCGTTAGCCAAGATCAAAAAGGCCGGCGGCCAGGCCATTGTCGCCCAAGGAGAAGAAAATTGATCAGATTCATCAGAAATATTTTCGTCATTCCCGAATTGCGCAGAAGGGTGATCTTCACCTTGCTGCTGCTGGCCGTTTACCGTATGGGCTCGCAGATCGTGACCCCCGGCCTGAATTCGGAAGCGCTGAAACAATTTTTTGACGCGCTGAAAGGCACTTTCTTCGGGTTCATGGACATGTTCTCCGGAAAGAACATTTCCAGGATGACCATTTTTGCACTGGGTGTCATGCCCTACATCAGCGCCTCCATCATCCTGCAGTTATTGCAGGTGGTCTGGCCTTACCTGGACCGCATCGCCAAGGAAGGCGAATTGGGCAAGAAGAAGATCACCCAGTACACCCGCTACGGCACTGTCCTGATCTGCCTGATCCAGGGCGGCGGCATCGCCATCGGCCTGGAGAGGATGAACCCCAATGGCCTCCCGGTCGTACTCAACCCGGGCTGGGGCTTCCGCCTGCTGACCATACTGACCCTGACCACCGGCACCATGTTCATCATGTGGCTGGGCGAGCAGATATCGGAAAGGGGAATCGGCAACGGCATTTCGCTGATCATCTTCGCCGGTATCGTCGTCGGTCTGGTACCGGGCGTAGCCAGCACCTTCGAAGGACTGCAAACGGGCGATATGAGCCCCCTGAAGCTGATCTTCATCCTGACCATGGTAGTGGCGGTCATCGCCTTCATCTGTTACGTGGAAATGGGCCAGCGCCGCATTCCCATCACCTATGCCAAGCGCATTCAGGGCCGCAAGATGATGGGCGGCCAAAGCACCTTCCTGCCTTTGAAGGTCAACACCGGCGGCGTCATCCCCATTATTTTCGCTTCCTCGGTCATTACCTTCCCGGCTACCATCCTGCAGTTCATCAAACACCCCATCGCCCAAAAAATTACGACGCAGCTGACCTGGGGCATGCCTTTGTACAACCTGCTCTACATCACCTCAATCATATTTTTCACCTATTTCTATATTTCCATCATTTTTAACCCCCAGGACGTTTCCAACAACCTGCAGAAGTACGGCGGCTTCATCCCGGGCATCCGTGCCGGCAAGAACACCGCTGACTACATCGACAACGTGCTTTCCAAGCTGACCTTCATCGGTGCCATTTACCTGGCCCTGGTGGCGCTACTGCCGGAATTTTTAATGACCGGCTTCAAGGTCGGGGCCCTGCCTTTTGTCGGCGATTTCCTGGAAGCCAATCTGCCGCGCTGGTTCTACGAGGGTTTCAATGTGAAATTTTATTTTGGAGGTACTTCGATCCTGATCGTGGTCGGCGTGGCCATGGATACCGTGCAGCAGATCGAAGCGCAGCTGACCATGCGCAATTATGATTCTTTTTCGCGCAAGGGTCGAATAAAGGGACGGCGCGGATGAAGCGTTTGATCCTCTTCGGCGCGCCCGGCTCTGGCAAGGGAACCATGGGTGATCTCATCCAGCGTGATTTCAACTACGCCAAAATTTCAACCGGCGACATCCTGCGTAGCGCCATCCAGCAGGATAGCGCCGACGGCCGCCTGGCAAAAAGCTTCATGGATTCCGGTGGACTGGTCCCGGACGAACTGGTGATCGAACTGGTGCGCCTGCGCCTTGGAAGCGGTGACCTGGAAGGCGGCTACGTTATGGACGGCTATCCGCGCACCCTGGCCCAGGCCGAAGCCCTTTCGAAAATCGCCAGTGATAGCGAAAAAGCCATTTTTATCGAAGTTACGGAAGCCGAAGCGGTCGAGCGCTTGCTTTCGCGATTGACCTGCAGCTCATGCGGCGCCATTTACAATCTGATCAGCAAGCCGCCGAAAAACAATGGCTTCTGCGACCTCTGCCGCGGCCCCGTCGCCAGACGCTCCGACGACAACGAGGAAGCGGTTCGCCAGCGCTTCCGCGTTTATGCCGAACGCACCATGCCGGTGATCGACTATTATGGGCGCAAGAACGTTCTCGTGCGCATCGATGGCGGCGGCGCCGCCGCTCCGGTCTATGAAAAGATCAAGGGGTTGATCGCATGATCATGTTGAAAACGGACCGGGAACTCACCCTGATGCGCGAAGCCAATCGCATCGTGGCCCTGGTCCTGGATGAGTTGGGGGACAGGATCAAGCCCGGCGTCACCACCCTGGAACTCGACCAATGGGCGGAACAGCGCATTCTCGGCCTCAAGGGCAAGCCCGGTTTCAAGGGCTACGGGGGCAGGAACGGCGCCAACGCTTTCCCGGCCACCCTGTGCACTTCGATTAACCAGGAAGTGGTGCACGGCATCCCTTCGGCGCAGCGTTTCCTGCGCGATGGGGATATCATCGGCGTCGACGTCGGCGTCATCTATGAGGGCTATTATGGAGACGGTGCCTATACCTACCCCGTGGGCAGCATTTCCTCAAAAGCGCGCGACCTGCTGGATACCTGCCAGAATGCCCTGCAGTTGGGTATCGAACAGGCCCGTTCCGGAAATCACCTGGGTGACATCGCCAAGGCCATCGATGGCTGCGTGCGTGCCCGGGGATTTGAAGTGGTGCGCGATCTGTCGGGCCACGGCATCGGCCGTAGCCTGCACGAGGATCCTCAGATCCTGAATTATTACGACGGCCGGAGCGGTGCCAAGCTGAAAAGCCGCATGACCCTGGCCATCGAACCCATGATCAATGCCGGCTCATATGAAGTTCGTACCCTGGATGATGACTGGACGGTGGTCACCTGCGACGGCAGCCTTTCCGCCCATTACGAGCATACGGTAGCCCTGACCGACAACGGCGCCGAAATTCTAACGAGGTGTTGATGGCCAATAAAGAAAAAGATGTCATCGAGGTCAAGGGCGTTATTCTGGAATCGCTGCCCAACGCCATGTTCCTAGTGGAATTGGACACATCCCACCACCGCATTACCGCCCACCCATCGGGCAAGATGCGCAAGAATAACATCCGCATTCTGCCCGGAGACAAGATACTCCTGGAAATATCGCCCTATGATATCACCAGGGGCAGAATAATCTATAGATTTAAATAGGAGGCATAGATGAAAGTAAGAGCATCTGTCAAGAAAATTTGCAATAAATGCAAGGTTATCAAGCGCAAAGGCGTGGTGCGGGTGATCTGCAAAGATCCCAAGCACAAGCAAAGGCAAGGATAAGGAGGCAAAGTGGCTAGAATCGCTGGAATTGAAATCCCCAATCACAAACGAGTGGAAGTCGGCTTGACTTATATCTATGGCATCGGCCGTCAAAAATCCAAGGCGATCCTGGATGGCGTCAAAGTCGATTTAAACAAGAAAATCAAGGATCTGACCGCTGAAGAGCTGAGTCGGATCCGCAAGCATATTGAAACGGATGAGATGGTCGAAGGTGATCTGAAGAAGAAGATCCACACCGATATCAAGCGTCTGATGGACATTAACTGCTACCGCGGGCGCAGGCACAAGAAGGGCCTGCCGGTCAGGGGCCAGAGGACCAAAACCAACGCCAGGACGCGCAAAGGTCCGCGTGGCTCGATGATCAAGAAGAAGAAATAAGGGAGGAAGCCGATGGCTCAAAGAAAAAGCAGCAGCAAGACCAAAAAAAAAGACAGGAAAGTCATTTCGCACGGGATTATGTACATCCATTCGACTTTCAACAATACCATCGTCACCATTACCGATACCGAGGGCAAGGTATTGACCTGGGCTTCGGGTGGCATGGTCGGTTTCAAGGGCTCAAGGAAATCCACCCCTTTCGCGGCCCAACTGGCCGCCGAAAAGGCGCTCAAGGATGCCGAAAATATCGGTGTGCGCACCTTGGACGTCCGGGTCAAGGGGCCGGGTGCCGGACGCGAAAGCGCCATCCGTTCCATCGGCGGCACGCCGTTGCAGGTTCGGTCCATTAAAGACGTCACTCCGATCCCCCATAATGGTTGCCGGCCGCCGAAAAAGAGACGCGTCTAAGGAGGAGAAAAAGTGGGAAAATATACAGGATCTTTATGTCGTTTGTGCCGAACCGAAGGCAAAAAACTGTTTTTGAAAGGCAAGCGTTGCCTGAGTGATAAATGCGCGCTGGAAAAAAAGAATTATCCTCCCGGCATGAAAGGGTCGCGGGTTAATTTTCGCAAGTCCCATTATAAAAATCAATTGCGTGAGAAGCAGAAGGTGAAAAGATTTTACGGGGTCGGCGAGAAGCAGTTCCGTAATGTTTTTGCCGCTTCTGCGCAGAAAAAAGGCATCACGGGCGAGAGCCTGCTGAAAACCCTTGAACTGCGCCTGGACAATGTGGTCTACCGGCTGAACTTCGCCTATTCGCGCAACCATGCCCGGCAAATGATCCGCCACGGTTTTTTTGCTGTGAACGGTAAAAAGGTCAGCATTCCTTCCTATAGCGTCGCTTTGAACGATGAGATTTCATTCCGTGAAAAGAAGCGTGCTGCCGAAAACGTGAAGGCCATGCTGGAAGATGTGAAGGGACTGGTTGAAGTGCCGGGCTGGGTGATCCTGGACAGCGCCAATTTTACCGGCAAGATCAACGCCCTACCAAACCGCGATGACATTTCCCTGAAAGAGATCGAAGAACGCCTCATCGTTGAGTTGTATTCGAAATAAGGAGGGAATTATGAATTTTAAATACCAGCGACCCCGGAAGTTGGATATCGAGGAGTTGACCCCGAATTACGGCCGTTTCACGGCCGAACCGTTCGAACGGGGGTACGGCATGACCATCGGCATCGGCCTGCGCCGGGTGCTGCTCTCCTTGATCGAGGGCGCGGCCATCACCGCCATCCGCATCGATGGGGTTCTGCATGAATTTTCCATCATCCCGGGAATTTATGAAGATGTTTTGAACATCATTTTGAATATGAAGACCGTTCCTCTCAAGTTGAACGGGGATGAAACCCAGGTAATACGCATTAACAAGACCGGCCCCGGGGAGATCCTATCCGGAGATATCATCACCGATAACGCCGTGGAGATCCTTGATAAAAACATCCACCTGGCCTATATGGAAGAGGGTGCCAAGTTCCAGGCCGAAATGATCGTCAAGCGCGGTATTGGTTTCAAGCTCTCCGATCAGAATTTCGATGAGACCCTGAGCGTGGATTACATCCCGGTTGACGCAAATTTCAACCCGGTGGAGAAGGTCAATTACACCATCACGCCCTCGCGCGTGGGCAAGACCACGGATTATGAAAAGCTGGTCATTGAGATCTGGACCAACGGCAGCGTTTCCCCCAAGGACACTCTGGCCCGGGCCGGAAAAATCCTGCGCGACCACCTTGTGGTTTTTATCGATTATCAGGACAAGGACAAGCTCAAGGCCGGGAGCGAACCCGATTCCGGGGTCAACATCGAAAACAAGACCGAATACCTGGAAAAAACCGTGGAATCCATGGGGCTTTCAGTACGCGCTTTGAAATGTCTGAAACGCCTGGGCGTGGATTATATTTTTGAGCTTGTGGAAAAAAGCGAACACGAGCTGCTCAACTCCAAGAATTTCGGTAAGAAATCCCTGGAGGAGATCATCAGCAAGCTGATCGAATACGATCTGGGACTGGGCCAGAGGCTTCCCGAATCGCTGCGCTTGGAATACAGGGAAAGATACCTGAAAAAAGAAAACAACATCGAGGTTATGGAGGAATAGTACCATGAGACATGCCAAAGACGGATACAAGCTGCGGCGCAGCCCGGCCCACCGCCGCGCCCTGCTCCGCAATCTGACCGCCAGTGTGGTCGAAAAGAACCGTGTGACCACTACTCTGACCAAAGCCAAGGCGGTCCAGCCCATCGTGGAAAAGATGATCGGCCTGGGCAAGGCAGGCACGCTTGCCGATAAGCGCCGGGCCTTGGCCTACTTTTTTAAACGCCAGACGGTGCAAAAGCTGTTCGATGAAGTGGCCCCGCGTTTTATGGACCGTCAGGGCGGTTATACGCGCATCATCCGCGGTGACTTCCGCAAGGGCGACGGTGCCGAAACCGCGATTATCGAGTTCGTCGATTTCCAGTTTGCTCCCAAGGAAAAGAAGAAGAAAGATAAAAAAGCTGCGAAAGCATAATTTGCAGGCGGGCATAGCTCAATGGTAGAGTACAAGCTTCCCAAGCTTGGTGTTGCGGGTTCAAATCCCGTTGCCCGCTTTTTAAAATTTAGGGACTGATCCCAAGGAGAACCCATGGCAGTATTTAACCAGAAAAAACCCTCGCTAGAGGTGAATCCGCTTCCGGCTGCAACAGCCGGCAGCCAATCTTCTGTTGTCGGCAAAACCCTGTTGATCAAAGGCGAAATCTTTTCCGATGACGAGATTCTCATCGAAGGCAGGATCCAGGGCAATATCTCGGTCAAAAGCCGGCTGGTCATCGGCCGTGAAGGAGTCGTGGAGGCCGATATCGAAGCCAGGGAAGTGGTTATCAAGGGCAAGGTGACCGGCAATGTCAAGGGTAGCCAGAGAGTGGAGATCGTTCCCGCCGGCATTCTGCACGGCAACATCCAGTCGCCGCGGGTGGTGATCGCCGACACCGGCTTTTTCGAAGGCAACATCGAGATGCACCAGCGCGACGTCAAGAGCAGTGCCCATGACGATAAGCAGGTGGACTCCCAAGAGCAGCATGCAGGCAACGAAAACGCCAATCTCCATAAACCGCCGCGCAAATAATGCCGGCCTGGTTCCTGCTGCTTGAGCCCGAGCCGCTCCCGGCGGCCGAAAACATGGCCCGAGATGAAACCCTGTTCCACCTCTGCCATGAAAAAAAATGTGGTTTTTTGCGGCTTTACGCCTGGGAAAAACCGACCTTTTCAATTGGTGTCTCTCAAAAAGTCGAGCGTGCCCTGGATCTCGAATTCATCCGCCGCAATGGCTGTGAATTTGTCAGGCGCCTGACCGGCGGCAAAGCCGTTCTCCACAATGTTGAGATCACTTATGCTGTGGCTTCATCCGAGGACCTG
This sequence comes from Patescibacteria group bacterium, assembly GCA_035528155.1. GTDB lineage: Bacteria > Acidobacteriota > Aminicenantia > UBA2199 > UBA2199 > UBA2199. The sequence continues at coordinate 15,894 of DATKZA010000049.1, forward strand.
TTTTTCAAGGAGCACGACCTGCACCAGTCCTATATGCTGATCTCACGTGTGTTGGTACAAGCGATCCGTTCTCTGGGAGTGGACGCCACCCTCTCCAAGGGCAGTGCCGTCGAACTTTCACACAGTCACAATCCCTGCTTTTCCTTTCCCACTCCCCACGAGATCGAGGTCCAGGGGAAAAAGCTCGTTGGTTCGGCCCAAAAACGCGATAAAGAGGCGCTGCTGCAGCACGGCTCCATCCCCCTGGCCATGGACTATGACTTGTATGCCGGAGGGGCAAATTTTGCCGCCGAGATGCTGCAAAAGAGCATGACCACCTGGGGGGATATTTCCCCATGCGGTCCTGATGAATTGAAAGACGTGTTGGTTCGTGGTTTCCGGGATTTCGTCGGGGCTGATTTGGTCCAGATCGCATTCAGCCCCGAGGACCTGGCCCGCGTGGCGGAGCTCAGGGAAAAATATTCCTCCGATGCCTGGAACCTGGCTCATTAGTTCTGTCCTTTTTCTCTCTCTGTTGATGGTTCCGGCCGCGGGCCCGGCTGCCGGGCGCCAGCACGAGATCCAACTGCGGCGCAACGATTACATGCGCGTACCCGCCCCGGCGCAACTGCAGCGCGCCGAACTGTCCAAAGCAATACTGCGCGTATTCAGTGACGACGAAAAGAGGGGCGGCCTCTATTTCGACAGCGGCTTTTTCCCCGTGGTGCGGCCGGCCCTGCAACAATGGACCAGGGAGTTCGCTTCCGGTCCGGTCCCGCTCTGGGCTTGGATGGGAACGCGCAAGTTCGCCTGGCTGGAAAATGCCGGTCTCCTGGATACGGTGTGGTCTGAGAGGAAGCCGCGGCTGATTCCCAAGCTCGACCTTTTCAATCCCCAGGCACAAGATCTGATCGTCAAGCTATTCGCCCAGCTGGCCCACCAGCCGGTCCAAGGCATCCTGGTCCAGGACGACCTGACCTTGCTGCGCAACGAGGGATTTTCCAACTGGGGCAAGGCCAGTTTTACCCGCGCCAGCGGCCTGGCGGCCGACCCGAAGCGCATGCTGACTGAGGGGTCACCCCACAACCGGGTTTGGGTGGATCTGAAGGTCGGGCGGGTGGCAGAAACGCTCTCAAAGCTCGTGACTGCTTGCCGCCAGGCGAATCCTGCCATGCAGATCGGCCTGAATGTCCATTACGAAACGCCTTTGACCCCGGAGCGAGCCCGCTCCTGGTACGCTTTCGATGCGCAGGCGCTGAACACGGCCGGGGTCGATCTTTATTACCTGATGGCTTATCACCGCCAGATGAAAGCGGAAATGAAACTGGGGGAAGGGGACAACCGCATCTATTTCCGCCTCATGTTGGAGGCAGCCCTGAAGTTCTGGGGCAGCAAACTGGTCGTCAAGCTGCAGGTGCGCGACTGGCAGACCAGCGAATTGATCCCGCTTGAAGAATTGAAAACCTATTACGATCTGATCCCGGCGGGAATCGAACGCGTCTGCTTCGCCGCCGCCGACCCGGATGACATCGATTTGATTTCAAAAATTATCGGCCCGGCCAGGTAGGGGTTTGATTCATCAAACTCTTTTCATCGTTCGACGTTCGAGGTTGAAGAATAGACGATCTTCGTGACGCGTACCGCGTAACGTTTGACTAGGGTAGGGGCGATTCGCCAAGCGAAACGCCGGCGGACGGGTCGCCCTTAAGAAATTGAACTGAAACCAAAGGTTGCTCCAAAGTTTTTATCCCTAACACCAACACTACCACTAACACTGATTTTTTATTTAAAAAATCGCTTTTCAAGGCAACCTATTTCGATTTCAAACGTCTATATAGTTGGAAGCTTTGAGGAGCGATGAAAATGAAAAAATTGATTTTTTACTTTTTACTGCTGCTGCTTCTGATGCAGCTGTTCAAATAGTTGCAGGCGGGGAACGGCAGTTCCCCGCTTTTCTTCACTACCTGACTTTTAAAGAAAAAACTTTTCTTCCAGCTAGGACAGACAGTAAATTTGAATTGTTTATTTCAACTCGTCGGGGTTTGCGTTCCCGGCAGGTTGGGCCGCTTCAAAAGGCGAAGCCGCTGTACGAAAGCCTATGGATTCGCTGCCTTTGTTGGGGGTGGGGGGGGCGCCGCTGCGGCTGGTGCTGCGCAACATCCAGGGGTTGCCGTCCCAGCCTCCACCCCGCACCACGCGGTAGATACCGCTGGAACTTCCCGGCGGATTTCGCCGCGGTGATATCTGGTAGTAATTGCCGTCGTACCAGTCCGCCACCCATTCCCATACATTGCCGGCCATATCCATCGCGCCAAAAGGCGAAGCCCCATGGGGGTAGGACCCCACCGGGGCGGTGAATATCTGGCCATCATCTGTTGTTTCAGCGATCCACTTGAGCATCTGCTGCCTTTCGGTTTCATTCGCCGGCGGGTTGGTTTGCTGGAAATATTTCAAAAAATTCACATCGGCGAAATTGCTGAGGCTGCCGTTCGGGTCGGAGTTTCCCCAGGGATATATGCGCTTATCGCTTCCCCGGGCTACCTTTTCCCATTCCGCCTCGGTAGGCAGCCTGAAAAGCACTCCGGTTCTCGAGGTAAGCCATTGGCAATAGTCCATGGCGTTCTGGTAGCTGATGTCGATGACCGGGCGCTTTTTCCGTCCTTTGTCGTAATCGGACGGCAGGCTTCGGTCCGTATCCTCGCAAAACCGGTCATATTGAAGAAAAGTGATTTCATTTTTGGCGATCCAATAGGAGTCAAGCTCCACCTCGTGTGGGGGCGATTCGTCCTCTGCTCCTCCTGCTTCCCAGGGTACGCCCATGGTGAAGGATCCGCTCGGAATATAGATCATGCTTAAGTCGTCGGCAAAAGCGGCTTCCCAAAAGCCTTTGGAATTCTTTTCAATGGCTCGGGCCTGGATGACCACGTTAAAAAACGATGGGTCTTTCAGCCATTCATCGGCGATTCCCAGGCTTCGCATTTTTTTTTCATAAAAGGATCGCTTGAATGGCTTGGAAAAGGCGCGATTGTTGGCCATGACAAATCCGATCGCCGCTTCGGCCATGGTTTCCGGAAACGATTGCACACATTGTTCATTGGCATCGGCTTGCAACACATAGTGTCCAAGTATCAGTTTAAGATTGTTCATCAGCCTTGATGTCCATGAGGCCTGGATAAAAGTTTTATTGGCGAGTTCACTAGACAAATGCAGCAGATTCTCAATTTGCTTGTAAAGTTCAGGAACCTTGGGGTCGGGGGAAAGCATGCCCAGCGTTTCATTCCGTGTCGAAGATTTCAAATCCGTTATTTCCAGATACTCCGGCAATTTGGCCAGGGTTTCGTGTACAAAATCAAACCTCGCCTGGTTTTCATCAAGGATCTCTTGAAAGTCATTAAAAAAATCCTTCATTTTGGCATTTTCAAGTCCGCGGTCGAACTGGGATTGGATGTAATTAAACTTTTTCTGCAGGTCCAATGCTGACATGGAAGCCGATTTAGACAGGATTTCCTTTTGGAAGCGGTCGAGGCTTTTCAGTTTCTTCAGCAAAGCGGTAGCAAAATCGTTTTTTTTCGGGATTAAATCAAGCGATTTGGCAAGCCATGGCAGGGCTTTTGTGACCTGGTTCTGCTTTAAATATTTTAGAGCCGTATCGCAATAATGAATTTTGGCGGTCTGGCTCTGTTCGGAGCGATATGATTCCAGTTTGCTCAAAATGAATGTCTTGCTGTCTGGGAGCTGTAGGGATGGGAAGGGGCCGGAGCGCCCAGTATCCTTGACGATTTGGGAATCGGGGGCGATGGTGGCGGCATTCTCTTGACTGTTGCGCTCTCCGGCGCTTGCGTTTTCCTTAAGCGGAGTCGGCATAATTTGGATGGGAATCATCTTGACTTCAGATAGCAAAGCGGTCAATGTTTTTTGGCGTTCACGGATGGCTGCCACGGTTTTCAATTTTTCTTCAGGCGATAATTTGACCCGGGTTTCTGCTTGTTGGGAGCCAGATGCCGGAATATTTTTCAGCGCCAGCGCCGCCATTCTCTGCCGATTGGCCAGCAGCAGGTAGGTCTCGTTCCCCTTGTCTATTTGCAGCACTGCGGCGGCGGGCGTGATCCATTGCTGCTCAATCATAATATCCGTTTTTTCAGACTGGAAGGTGATCTTAAATAAATCGATCCGATTCTTCAGGTATTCGGCGGGCAGGCGAATACTGTAAGATTCATGGGATTCTTTCTTGCCGCCGCCGGTTTTCATTTCGACGGGAAACAGATTCAGCGAGATCAAGTTCATGTTCAACCAACTGTTTTCCTTGATCAATTCCAAGGCTAAAATTTCAGCTTTTACATCCTCGATGCGACGATATGATTGTCGTTTCTGGATGCTTTTGGGAGTGGCCAAATGAACCCCGCGTCGAATCGTTCCCAGTTGAATGCGGATCGCCTGCTTGGCATCCCAGATATATGGAAAGAGAATTTCATAATATGCGTTCGGCGGAGATTTGACCAACTCGGGGTAGGCCAGCGGTTTGCCGCTGAATAAAGTGTCTCCTGGAGAAATTAATGAAAATCCTCTGAAATTGATCCCGTCAACCAAAAAAACAATTTCCGGCTTCTTTAGGTCGGTCACCGCCCGGCCGCTGCTGTCGACCGCAGTAAAAGGCAGTACCTCTTCAAGTTCCTCAGCTACTTCCATTTTGATTTCAGTGGAAAAAGCCGTTGTGGTGCAGAACAATGTTAATAGACCGACTATTACCCGTGTTGGTTGTTTCATCGCATTGTTATACACTGAAATTTCCGATCCATCAATAAACTTAAGTCATATTTTTGTCGAAAAATGAAGAAAGCAAAAGTGAAATCGGCAGGCCGGCCGCCTTATCAATATTTACTTAAAAATTGATTGCTTTTGATTTAAAAAAAAAGGTAAAATATCCTGCAGCAAGCAATTTCCTGAACCAAGGAGGCAGCATGAAAAAAGAAAAGAAGGGTTTCAGCAGGAGAGAATTTTTAATTAAAAGCGTGGGCGGCGCGACCGCGGCCGGATTGTTGGGCAAATCGGGGTTGAAATTGAATGCCCAGGAGACCAAGAATACGCAGCCACTTCTCCGCACACTGGGCAGAACAGGCATAAAAATCCCGGTTGTCTCCATGGGGGTGATGAACGCCGACAACCCGGCGCTGGTCAAGCGCTCCTTTGAGATGGGTATCCGCCATTTCGACACCGCCTGGGGCTACCAGAAGGGGCGCAACGAGGAGATGGTTGGCAGCGTGCTCAAGGAACTGAAGGTGCGCGACCAGGTTATCATTGCCACCAAGGTGCCACCGGGAAGGCCCGAGATGATGGACCAGATGGGGGACAAGCTGATCGAGGAGGAGTTCCTGGCGCGGCTTGACCAGTCGCTGACCCGGCTCAAGACCGACCATGTGGATATCCTGTATATGCATGGTATCAGTGATGCCGCGATGCTGAAGCGGCCCGGGCTGCTATCTGCACTTGATAAGGCACAAAAGGAGAAGAAGGTCCGCTTTATCGGCTTCTCCACCCACCGCAACATGGCCGAATGCATTGAGGCCGCCGTCCCATCGGGTCGTTTCGATGTCATCCTTACCGCGATCAACTATTCCATGGCCGACGACAAGGCTCTGTTGGAGGCGATGAACAAGGCGGCCGCCGCTGGCATCGGCCTGGTGGCCATGAAGACCCAGTGCAAACAGGCCTGGTCGAAAGAAAGCGGCACCGCCGGGCCTGAGTATCATGAGGGAAATGTCTGGCACACCGCCCTGCTCAAATGGGCGCTGCGCCTGAAATCGGTCACGACCGCCATCCCTGGCTTTACCACCTTCCAACAGCTCGAGACCGACTGGCCGGTGTCTTTCAACCTGGATTACACGCCCGCAGAGGCCAAGTTTCTCGCTGACCCTGGCGTCCAGCTGGCCATGGGCCACGCCTGCCGCCAGTGCGGCGGCTGTGCCGGCTCCTGCCCGGCCGGGGCCGACGTCCCGGCTCTGGTCCGTGCCCACATGTATGCGGCCGACTACGGCAATTTCTCGGAAATGCGCCGGACCCTGGACGACATCCAAGGCGGCCGCGGATTGCCGGCCTGCGCCGACTGCACGGAGTGCCTAGCGGTTTGCGTGCGCGGCGTAAAGATCGCCCGCCGCCTGGAAGAGCTGAAAACTATTTTTGCCTGAGCCCAGGCAGTGAGGCAATGGCCCGGCTGAAGTCGGGGACAAGCACTTTTTCTTCGGTGATGATGGCCGTGATCAATCCTGCGGGCGTCACGTCGAAAGCCGGGTTGAAGACAGCCGTTTGCGGCCGTGCTGTCATCTGGCCGCGGAAACAAATCACTTCTGCCGCATCTCGCTCCTCGATGGGGATGGCATCCCCGTTTGCTGTATCCGGGTCGATGGTGGAAAGGGGGGCGGCCACGTAAAAAGGCAGGCCATGGTATCTGGCCAGGACAGCCAGCGAATAGGTGCCGATCTTGTTGGCCGTGTCGCCGTTGGCGGCGATGCGGTCGGCGCCAACGATCACGGCCTGGACCATCCCTTTTTTCATGACGTGGCCGGCCATGCCGTCGGTGATCAAAGTGACGGGGATACCGTCTTCCTGCAGTTCCCAGACGGTCAGCCGCGCCCCCTGCAGGTAGGGGCGGGTCTCGCCGGCCATGACCCTGATCATTTTGCCTTTTTCCACAGCGGCGCGCACTACCCCCAAAGCGGTACCGTAGCCGGCCGTGGCCAGGGCGCCGGCGTTGCAGTGGGTGAGCACCGTATTGCCATTTTTTAAGAGCTCCTGGCCAATGCGGCCGATGCGGCGATTGATCTCGTAATCCTCCTTGTCCAAGGCTATGGCGGCTGCGATCAGTTTTTCCAGAAGCAAAGGGTAATCGTGCCTATTCTCCTGGAAGATCTTTTCCATGAGCGCAGCGGCCCAGAATAGGTTGACCGCGGTCGGTCTGGTGGCGGTGATGGTTTTTACAATGGTTTTAAAACGGGCTTCCAAAAAACCGGGGGTGTTGAGCCCAGGGTTATCCCGCAGCTCGGCCACGCCCAGGGCGATGCCCATGGCGGCGGCGATGCCGATGGCCGGGGCGCCCCGGATAACCATGTCTTTGATGCTCCCGGCCACTTCCAGGTGGCCGCGATGAACGATGAATTTTTTTTCACCGGGCAGCAATCGCTGGTCGAGCATGACCACTGTGCCGTCTTTCCATTCGATGACCGGATGCATGGGGCTTTCTCCTTGCCGAAAATCAACTGATATTATAGTGATTTTCAGGAAGGCTGGCAAGGAGAACGGGGTTCGAAGTTCGATGTTCGACGTTCGAAGTTGAAAAAAATCAGTTTAAGCGTTGAAGGGTTAAAGTGTTAGAAAAACAGCAATAGTTTGAAATCTTGCTGCTTCCCATCAACTCATCAACCCATCAACTCATCCACACTTGCAAAAAATATGGCAAATGCTTGTCTTTTGCAAAGGAATATGGTAATTTAGTAGAGTGCAATTTTATCGAAAAATCCATGCTCTTCGGAAAGAAAAATGTTGGCTTGGTTGTTCATTAAAATAGATTTTGCCGTCTAATATAGTAATGAATGCGATAAACAAGGGAGGATAGTATGAGAAAATTACTGGTGGTTGCGCTGAGCATGTTGATGGTTGGAGCGTTTGCCTGGTCGCAGAATCTGGAAAACGCCGGTATCGATTACACCACGGCTTTGACGAAAAAAGGCGGTCCGGAAAGGATCAGCGCTTTTGAAACTTACATAAAGAATTATCCCGACCCGGCGCAGAATGTGTTCACCAAACTGGCCTATTACTGGCTGACGGTAGACTACTATAACAGCAAAAATTACGACAAGGCCATCCGCAACGGTGAAAAAGCCGTGGCTCTGGGCGGCATGGAAGCCAAACTGGAGGCCGGAGTATACCTGATCCTGGGCAGTTCCTACGGGGCCAACAAGAACAAGGAAAAGGCGTTAACGTGGGCGGAAAAAGCAATTGGATTTTCCAAGAGCAAGGGCATCAGCGATATCGCCAAGCAGGCCCAGGCTTTGAAAGATGAATTGAGCGGTGCTGCCAAAAAGCCGGTCAAGCCATTGACCAGCCTGGAAAAGATCGGCCAGATGTACAACCAGAAGAAGTATGAGGAAGCCATCAGCATGTTCAATTCCTTCAGTCAGAATGACAAGAGCGATGATACCATTTTTGAGATCTATGCCCGCTGCTTGACCGGGGCCGGGAAGTTGGACGCTGCGGTCAAGGAATTCACCGACGCCTACGCCAAGAACCGCAAGGCGGTCAATGCCGAACGCCTGGGCAACATTTACCTGGCCAAGGCCAAGAAAGACAAGTCATTCCTCGACAGAGCCATCTCCTACCAGATCGAGGCCGGGCTTCTTTACCAGAAGGAAAAGAATTCCAGCCGCCAGGCCGCCCTGCTCAAGAACGCCAAATACTGGCTATATGAAAAATACGATTACAACGCCAAGATCAAGAAGTACAACGCCACGGTCAAACCGGTCAAGCCGGTGGTGAGCAACGATAAAGAGATCAAGCGCCTGCAGTACGAATACGACAAGCTGGATAGAGATCTGGCCCGGAAATATGTGGACATCGAAATGCCCGGCTATGAACAGGATAAGCTGGACAAGATCCAGGAGCAGATCAGCAAGCTGAAAGCGGGCAACAACCAATCCTCCGAGGATCCCAATTCGGCCGTGGCCCAGGAACTGATGAAAGAACAGCAGCGCATCGAAGCCGAATTCAAGACCTTGAATGACCAGGCCAGGAAGAAGCTCGGGCTGTAATTGCTTACAGGAATACTCGGTTTACGGCATAAGGTTGACGGTTTACGGTAAGAAGTAGGAACAATACAAGATTTTTATCGAATAGAATCCTTTTGTCGACCATCAACTGTACACCTTGCACCCTATACCGAGACCCAGTTCAGTTCTTCAGCAGGGAGATATTCAGGTTTTCGCTCTTTATTTTGCGCAGGCTGAGAAACGCTTTCAAATGGAAATAGAAAAGGACGAACAACAGGTAAAAGATCACGTTGGGACCGGGGAGCAGGGCCACGAAAGCCGTAAAAGGCATAACCAGGAGTTCGCTCAGCACGTAAAACAGGCGCCTGATCATTTTGCGCCGCATCCAATTCCCCAGCCGCCGGCGGGCTTCGGCCTCTGAAATATCTGCTTGGGAATGGATTTCGATAAGGTAAAGGGGCAAGTGGGCCAGGACTTTTTGTTTGGAGAGGTAACGCAGGATGCCCGGCGTGTAGCGTTTGACGACCGCCAGACTTTTTTTTACCAGTTTGTTTTCGGAACTCAGCTCAGGAAAATCCTCCAAATCGATCTGCAATTCGGATGAGGCGGAGATGGCGATAGTGATCTTTTCCATGCGCCAGACATTATAACCGAATGGCTGGATTTGGCAAGAGGTGATAGGAGTACAGAGGACAGATATCAGAAGACAGAAGTCAGAGGTTAGAAATTTCTCTATAGTCTGTCTTCTGTTTTCTGCCCTCTGTCTTCTTACCCATGACCTGAGAATCAATTTTGAACTTTTGCGGCGGTTTTTTCGTTCTAAACATCTGGGGCATGGTCCCTGCCAAGGAGGTCAAATGAAAAGACTGTATAGAAGTCGCAAAAACCGCATGCTCGGTGGCGTCTGCGGCGGCATCGCCGAATATTTCAATATTGATCCGGTCATTGTCCGCCTCATTGTGGTCGCCCTGTTCTTCGTTGGCGGATCGGCACTGTTGGCCTATGTTATCGCCCTGATCGTCATTCCTTACGAACCGTTTGAAACGGCCGTCGGCGCCAGCAAAGAAGCCGCCCCGGCCGCGGCCTCGGCTCAGTCGGCTCAGGTTCAGGCATCCCAGAGCCCCAGTGATGCCGTTCCCCTGTTTCTGGGCATCGTGCTCATCCTCATCGGCGGCGTTTTCCTGATGCACAACCTGCCTATTTTCGATCCCTTTTACGGCTGGGCCCGCCATTTCGTCCGCCACTTCTTTTGGCCCTCGCTGCTGATCCTTTTCGGCATTTTCATCATCGCCCGCGGCTGGAAAAAGTAAGAAAAAACAGTTCGAAGTTCGACGTTCGAGGTTCGAAGTAGGGGCGACCGGGAGGTCGCCCTTTCTGAAATTCCAATGTCCCCAACAATGGCATTATAGATTCGATTCTCAATAAGAAACGCAGATATGCGTTTTCTTCCCAAGACATATTTCTGCAATTAAAAGTTTCTTTTCTTTATTTTGGTCATTTGTTTTCCTGATCTCGGTGCTTGAAATTTTAATTTTCTTTGTTTTTCAACTTCGAACCTCGAACTTATTTTGGTTGACAAATGCGTAAAAGCATATTATTATTAAAAGGCGAACAAAAGGCGAACAGATGCTGACAAAAAAACAAAAATTCGTTTTGGACAAGATACGGGAATTGCGCCGCCGCAGCGGTTGTTTTCCTACCGTCCGCGAGATCGCGGCCGCCACCGGTCTGGCCTCGCCGGCGACCATTCACGCCTATCTTTCGCGCCTGCGCCGGGGCGGGGCGCTGCTCAGGAAAGGGCGGGCCTGGGACCTGGCGGCTGAATCCCACGGCGCGCACCTGGCCGTGCCGCTGGTGGGCATGGTGCCGGCCGGCCCGGCGCTCGAGATGTTCGAAAGCCTGGGCGACGAAGTGCTCCTGCCCGAATGGCTGGCCGAAAAGGGGGGCGACATCGTAGCCTTCCGCGTACAGGGCCAGAGCATGAAGGACGCCTACATTCAGGACGGAGACCTGGTGCTGATCAAGCGCGCCGAACAGGCCGACCCCGGCCAGATGGTGGTGGCCCGCCTCGGCGACGGTTCCATCACCCTCAAGCGGCTGAAGCGCATCCGTGACGAATATGTCCTGGTCCCGGAAAACCCCGAATACGCCCCCATTGCCGCCCCCTTCCAGCTGGTGGGCCGGGTGGTGGGAGTTTTGCGCAGGTACCGGTGAAAACCCCGGCGGTCCTGCACCTGGACATCGACGCCTTTTTCGCGGCGGTGGAAGAGACCCTGGACCTGTCATTGCGCGGCAAGCCGCTGATCGTGGGCGGCCTGGCGCACGAGCGGGGCGTGGTCTGCACCGCCTCCTACGCGGCGCGCCGTTTCGGGGTGCACTCGGGCATGGCCCTGCGCACCGCGGCCAAAAAATGCCCGCAGGCCGTTTTTCGCCGCGGCCGCTTCCACCTCTACAGCCGGATCTCCCGGCAGTTTTTCGCCTGCCTGCGCCGTTTCTCGCCCCGGGTCGAGGAGGTGTCGGTGGACGAGGCCTACGTCGATGTGGGCGGCAGCCGCTATCTGTGCGCCTCGGTCTACGAACTGGCCGCCGTCATCAAGGCCGCGGCCGAAAGGGAGACGGGCTTGAGGATATCGGCCGGCCTGGGTTGCACGCGCCTGGGCGCCAAGCTGGCCTGCGAAGCGGCCAAGCCGGGCGGGCTGCTGTGGCTGCACGACGAGGAAGAGTTCATCTCGCAGCTGACGCTGGACAAGATCCCCGGCGTCGGGCCGCAGACCTATTTCGTGCTCCAGGGCCTGGGCGTGCGCCGCGGCCGCGAGCTGAAGTTGAAATACCCGGCCATGTGGCGCAAGGTCTTCGCCGGGCAATACGCCGGCGGCATGGAGCGGGGGCGGCCCGAGCCCGCCAGCAAGAGCTTCAGCCGCGAGACCACCTTTCCCGAGGACATCCGCGAACCGGGGATGCTGCACTCGCACCTGGCCTACCTGCTGGACCGGCTGGCCGTGCACCTGCTGCAGGAAAAGCTGTTCGCCGGCCGCGTCGAGGTCAAGGTCCGCTTCAGCGATTTTTCCACCTTCTGCCAGCGGGCGGCCCTGCCTTTTCCCACCTATTCCTATTTTCACCTCTGGCAGAGCGCCCTGCCGCTGCTGCACTCGCTGCTGGCCAAAAAGGACCTTTCGCTGCGCCTGGTCGGCGTCAAGGTGGAGAACCTGCAGGCCGGCCGCGACATCCTGCCCTTCTTCTCGCTGCGCGACGAACAGATGACCGCCGGCATCG
>DATKZA010000050.1:0-40644 GCA_035528155.1 Patescibacteria group bacterium
ATGATTGTATCCCTGAACCTCAATGGTTTGTGCAGGCCCTTTCCAGGCCGCCACCAGCCGGCGTGAACATTCTGCAGGTATTACTTCATCGTTGACGGCGATCACGCACAATAACGGGCAGGCCGCAAGCGAAGCGTATGGCAACGATTCAAAAGGGTGTTTCAGCAATAAGCGGACCGGGAAAATACCATAATTCTTTTTTATGACATTCAGGAAACTGTCGAAGGGAGCGATTAAAGTAACCCCGGCAATCGGCCTTTTGCTGGCCAGGTAAGTGGCTACACCTGTACCCAAGCTAAAACCTACAGTGACGATACGTCGTGGATCGACATCGGGACGGGTCGCTACGTTATCGAATAAGGTCAAAGCATCGCGGAATAAATTCTTCTGCGAGGGTTTTCCCAGGCTATCGCCGTAGCCGCGGTAATTCAGGGAAATGGTGGTCCAGCCGGAGAGTCGGCCAAACTCCATCACCCGATAGGAAATTTCCTCGGCATTGCCGCCGAAGTAAAGAATAACCGGCTGCTTAGATGTGTCTGTCGTGTGGTGAATCCAGCCGTGCAATACGATACCGTCGTCTGCTTTAAGTGATAATGGGCTGATGCCCGGCTGTCGCTGCATCTGTACGCGTGTCTCTTCGGGCAGAGGCATGGGATAGAAGATAAACTGATCCTGATTGAAGTAGAGGTAAAGTGACACACCGACATATAAAATACTAAATGTTACTGCCAGGCCAACACCATATTTAAGAAGAAAAATCAGAAATTTCCTACTCAATTTGTCTTCTTTTAATCTTCAAAAAACAATTCCAAAGCCTCTTTTAAATTGGCCACTGCCGCGTCGAGTGTTGTGTCGAAACTGGAAACATCCACGTTCAGACATTGGGCTACATAATATTTATCTTCCCGATATATGACATATTTAATGTTTTCCATCGATCTCTCCGGAATATTAATAACCGCAATTCAATTAATTTTCAAGCCGAACTGAGAATCAATACGGCGTTTGCTTTCGTTTGGGTAAAGCGTTATAGTGAATATTAAAAAAGTCATAGCGAGAGAGATGAACGCCATGGACAAGAACCGGGAGAAACTGGAAGAGCTTATCGGGATTATCCGACCCCATATTGAAACAACTTACGACGAAATCAACAAGTTGGTATAAATAGTATAGGTTGACGGAAGATGAGATAAAAATCGTGGAGCAGAAGGGTGCCTGATCCCGTAGGGGCGGTTCACGAACCGCCCCTTCTTGTGGTTCACGCTTGTCCCCGCCAGGGGGAACCGCCCCATTTGTGGCAACATTTCCGATTCCAGACCGGGGCAATTCGTGAATTGTCCCTACGGAAAATAAATGGTTTTTAATGCCGATGTTCATAACTGCAATTCTATTTTGTGGTTCACGCTTGTCCCCGCCAGGGGGAACCGCCCATTTATTCCGATTGAATCCAGGCGGACACACGGAACTGGGAATAAATGATTTTTAATCCTGATTTTCATCATCGCAGGTCCATTCGTATGCGAGGATGGAATTATTCTTTTCCCAGTCGGTATTTTGTGACGATTTGCGCAAATAAAAAAGAATTTTTATTTGGAAATATCGTTGACAAGCAAATGGTTTGTAATGAATTAGGTGGAATTATTATGAAAGAATTATTACGAATTCCAGAACGCTTTTCCAATACTGCTTTGGATTGTTTCGTGGTTATGCCTAATCATGTGCATTTTATTTTATCTATAGGGGCGGTTCATGAACCGCCCTTTAATTTTGATAATGTCCAATCGGATGCACAGACAGGGGCAATTCGTGAATTGCCCCTACGGGATAAACGTCGGAAAATGCTGTTATTTAAAATGATAGGGTATTTCAAAATGAATTCGGCCAAGGAAATCAACGTTATCCGCCAGTCTCCGGGTTGTCCTGTTTGGCAGAGAAATTATTTTGAACGAATTATCCGCGATGAAAACGAATTACAACGAATCCAAGAATATATCTTGCAAAATCCTTTAAATTGGAGCCAAGACGAAGAAAATCCGGATTTTGTTTCTAAATGAATTTTATTTGCACTGGTAGGGGCGATTTATGAATCGCCCTTACACGAACCGCCCATTTATTCCGATAAAATCCATGCAGATACACAGACTGAGGCAATTCGTGAATTGCCCCTTCGGGAAATAAATGGTTTTTAAAACCGCTTTTATTCTCAGGGCAACGTGCGCAGGAAGGAGCGGCGGGCGGTTTCGACCAGCAGAAGAATGAATAGTCCCAGGGCGATGAAATAGGGGAACAGCTCGGTGGTCTCGTAATAGTTTTTTGTCTTGAGCTTGGTTTTTTCCCAGCGGTCGATCTCGCTGAAAATATTACGCAGTGAATCGGGGTCGGTGGCACGGAAATAGAGGCCGCCGGTGGTCTTGGCGATCTCCTGCAGCAGGGGTTCGTCGATCTCGACGCTGACCATGACGTGCTGCTGGCGGCCGAAAGAATCGAGGACCGGATAGGGGGCTTGGCCGCGGGTGCCGACGCCGATGGTGTAGACCTTGATGTTGAAGCTGCAGGCCATCTTGGCCGCGTCGCGCGGGTCGATCTCGCCGCGGTTGTTCACGCCGTCGGTAAGCATGATGATGATCTTGGTCTTGGCCGCGGAATGCTGGATGCGGTTGACCGACGTGGCCAGGGCCATGCCCAGGGCCGTTCCGTCCTCAAGTTCACCAAGGTCGGTCTCCTGCAGGTAGAATTTCAAGATGTTGTAGTCCACGGTCAGTGGGCACTTGGTGTAGGATGTGGCGGCGAAAATGACCAGTCCCAATCGGTCGCTGCTGCGCTTCTCGATGAAGGAGGCAATCACTTCCTTGGCTACTTCCAGCCGGTTTTTTGGCTTGAAGTCAATGGCGGCCATGGATCCCGAGATGTCCAGGGTCAGGAGGATATCCATGCCCTTTTGCTCCTCGATCTGAAAGGTATTGAGCAGCTGTGGCCGGGCCAGGGCCATGATAAAGCAGAACAGGGCCGCCATTTTCAGGCGGTTCAGGTTGCGGATCAAGGTTGCTTTCATGATCGGGGCCGCCGCGGAAAACAATTTTTGCGATGCGAACCAGATGTGGCGCTGACCTTTGCGGGCCAGGAAACGGTTCCACCATGAAAGCCAAGGCAGCAGCAGAAAAAGCAGCAGGGCGATATTATTGGCCAGTTTGAACATGGGCCTCCGCCATTGCCGTTTCACGGCGTTTTTTGTGCTTTTCGATCAAAGCGGCGATCATTTGAAAAACCCCGGCCACGGCCTCATTTTCCGGAACTTGACGGGCGAATTTCACCAGGTCGGCCTGCCGGAACAGGGTTTCCATGTGAGCTAGTATCTCTCCATCTTTTTCGCTGTTTTTTAACTGCTCAACAGTCTCGGCCGTGGTGAAATCGGCGGCGTTGAATTCGTAGGCGCGTTCGATAAAATGCTTGATCATGTCGCTCAGGGAGATGAAAAATTGCCGGAATTCACCCAGTTGCGGCAGGTTTTTTTGGCGCAGTTCCCGGATGCGCATCTCCAGTTCGATTTCAGGCGGCAGCAACGGGGCGGTCTCCGGCAACCGCTTTTGCTTCATTTTTTTCAACAAAAACCAAAGCAAGGCCCCCAGCAGGAGCAGCATCATGAAAGCGGCAGCGTACTTGAGCAGGTGCCTGGGATCGCCGCCCATGACCAATAATTCTTTCAGGGGCTTGATGTCGCGGTCGCTCTCGCTCAACAGGGAACGGATGCGGATGGTCAGCTGGCCGGTCTGTTCATGGTCCGGGGCACCCTGGTGCGGCAGCATTTCGACGGTGAAGGGACCGACATTGAATTCACCGGTCTTGAAAAAAGCGATGGTGATGATTTCTTCAAAAGTGGTGACGCCGGGAGCTTCCAGCGTTGGCCGCTTGCTGCGGCCGATGATTTCATAAGCGCCGTCCGTGACCTTGATATCAATGCTGTCGATGGCGCTGTCGGTGCGGACGACCACGCGCAAATCGATATGCTCGGCAATGGTGGCGGTTTGGCTGGAGGCCGACATGGTCACCTGGGCGGGAACCGCGGTCAACGGCAGGAGCAAGTGCAGCAGGATGAACGGCAGCGGTTTCATCGGGCGAATTTTTTCTTGCGCTTTAAAAAAAGATCGAAAAGGGGTTTTTCGTATTCCCGGTCCGAGCAGATGGTCAGGAAGTCGATACCGTTCTTGCGGAACAGTTCGCTTAAAGCAAGATCCTTTTCGTTGCGGATTTTTGCAAATTCCCGGCGCAAAGCGGTGTTGGTGAAATCGGCGCTGAAATCCTTGCCGCTCTCAAGATCCCGCAAATGAAAATTGCCCTGTTGCGGAAGTTCCCGTTCGCGCCGGTCGGCAATATCGATGGCGATCAGATCATGCTTGCGGCCGGCGATTTTCAGAGCCGTGTCGAAGCGGTCGTCAAGGAAGTCGGATATCAAAAAGACAACCGCCTTTTTTTTGATCAGTGAAGTCAGATAAACCAAGGCGTTGCTGATCGAGGTCTCCCGTCCCAGTGGCTTGAATTCTATGATGTCACGGATGAGGCGCAGCAGATGGGTGCGGCCTTTTTGCGGCGGGATGTACAATTCGATGCGATCGCTGAACAGCAGCAGCCCCACCTTGTCGTTGTTGAGCATGGCCGTAAAAGCGATCAGCGCCGACAATTCGGCGGCAATCTCCTTTTTGCTCTTGGAGCTTGAGACGAATTGCAGCGACGCGGAAAGGTCGAGGGCCAGGATGATAGTCAGCTCTCTTTCTTCGACAAATTGCTTGACATAAAGCCGGCCCAGACGTGAGGAAACGTTCCAGTCGATAAAACGCGAATCATCTCCATGCTGGTATTCGCGGACCTGCGAAAATTCCATGCCCCGGCCTTTGAAGGCCGAATGGTATTCCCCGGCAAAGACATCGCGAGCTGCTTTGCGGGAGAGGATCTCGATCCTTTTTATTTTTTTTAAGGTTTCTTCAGCGATCATGGCCGGGTCTGATCAGGCAAAATTGCGGCTACATGGATTCAATGGTGATCCTGCCGTTGTATTTGATCTTGAAATTCGTGGGATAGCCCAGCTTCATGTTCCAGACCTTGGGCAGGTTTTCAGCCATCTGCATGAAAGAACTTTTCAGTTCCAGGGGGATCTTGGCGATTAGTTCGATCCCCTCGACATTGCTGAAATTGAGTTTGATGTTCTTGTTGCGGCAGTAGAATTCCAAACTGTAGTTTCCGACCGATGTGTTCTGGATATAGATCATGGTCACATCAAAAACTTTTTCATCCATCGCAACTGCCTCCCTTGTCTGGATTATGCAATTTATACAAGATTGAATTCTAGCAAAAAAAAGACGTTTTGAGCAACTCGCGGCATGAGCGGGCGGGAAGCATCCGGAAAAATCAGGCGCCGGTCCCGCGTGCCCCCAGTTGCTTGTCCAGTATCCACAGCCCGTTGACGCTGTCCTTGATCTGGGTCAACTTGAAAACAATTTTGGCCGCGGTGGATTCCTCCTCAACCTGTTCCTTGATGAACCACTGCAGCATGATCTGGGTGGGGTTGTTTTTTTCGCTACCGGCCAAGCGGTAGAGTTCGTTGATGCAATTGGTGATATACTGCTCATGCCGGGACACGGCCGTGAACGCCGCCAGGGGGGATTTCCAGTTTTTTTCCGGTTCCTTGACGGCCAGCAGGGATACGCGGCCGCCCATTTCGTCCAGGAAATTGAAAAATTTCATGGCGTGTGACATCTCTTCCTGGGCTTGGGTCTTCATCCAGGCGGCAAAACCATCCAGGTTCACTGACAGGAAATATGTGGCCATTGACAGATACAGATAAGCGGAAAAGATCTCCTCATTGATCTGTTTGTTCAACGCGGTTTCGATTTTTTTGCTGATCATCTTCGGCCTCCAATTCTAAAAATATACCATAAATGATAACTTTTTGCCAGCAGGATATTGTGTTTTTCATGATCCCGTCCTCAGGTCAGGAATTACCTGATGGACCGCAACTATTGATTTTTCTATTTCGCTTTGTTATAAATACCGTGAAGTGGGTAATTATTAAGATAGAGTAATGGGTATGATTAAATCGTACATCGTCAAGTGCTGGCATTGCATGACCGAATTTGACGCGGTTTCGGCCGCCGACTGCAGCCATTCCACCCCGACAAAAATTTGTCCTTTCTGTCTGAAGTGTTTTTGCAACGCTTCAGAAGATTACAAAAAAAAGTATGTGAAAAATTGTCCAAAGGAGATGCTGGCCGAAAACAAAGCAGCCCGAGATTCCATATATTTGAAGATCGGAGAAATATTGGTCAAGGCAGGCAAAATCTCAATCGAGCAGTTGGACACGGCGTTGGACAAGCAGCGCCTTGTCAACAAAAAGTTGGGGGAAGTCCTGATCATGATGTCGCTGATCACCCCGGACGAGCTTCAGCTTTACCTGCTCAACCAGAACAGCATCGAGAAGATCGACTTGAAAAACATCACCGTGGACACGGGGTTGATATTCCAGATCGGCAAGGAATTCTGCCTGGACCAGAAGATCGTGCCCATTGAGATCCAGGAGATCGCCGGCGGGCATGTGCTGCGTTTCGCTTTTTATTCAGTCAATGATCTCCCAAAATTAAAAAATCAGGGAGAACTGCAAAAATATAAACTGATCCCCTACCTGGCCCAGAAGGAAGAAATTGAAAACCTGCTGAAAAACCTGAAAAATACTGAAAAGGATATCAAAATTTATACTTCGCTGGAAAGCACCAAATACATCCGCATTTTGAATTCATTGGTCAAGTCGGCGGTTCAAACCAGGGTTTCCGATGTTTTTTTTGAATTCAAATCCGGCCAACTCGCTATTTTCTTTCGCAATGGAGAATCTCTCTCCCGTGTCGACCAGCCCATCGATGACGCGAAGGAATTTTTTGAAAAGATAAAGGAAATCTGCGGGTTCAAGCGCAAGGAAAAGCAAACGCCGCGGGAATCCTGGCTGAACTTGAGCAAAAAATTCAGTCATTTGAAAATCAAAGTGCTCTACTATTCCGGCGGCGCCCAGGAAAACATCCGCTTTAAATTCAACAACCTGAAGGATTTTGCCAAGAAAATCACCGAGTTGAATCTTGAGCGCGACGAAGTGGAGCGGCTCAAGTCCATCTTGCAAAAACAAAACGGCTTGTTCATTGTGGCGGGGCCTGCTTACAACAAAACCAATGAAACCCTTTACGCACTGATGAATACCCTGATCGGCGAGCGACTCGCCACCGTGGAAAGCGCCGTGGTTCTGCGCAACGAGCGGTTCTTTCAGATCGAAAACCAGGGCAGCGATGTCAGCGACGCCGTGTACAAGAACCTGCTTTTTTACAAACCCGATTCCATGTTCTTGTTTGATTACTTTCAAAAAAGCTACAATCGCCAGTTTATGAATTTTGTGGAAATGGGCAGGCTTTTCATCGAATTGCAGGGTTTTTCCTATGAGGAAATTTTTGAAAAAATGCAAGTTGAAAACGAAGTCCCGCTGTCCTTTCTGGTAGAGAACCTGCGCCTGGTGGTATTTCAGCGCCAGGTGAAAATTCTTTGCCCGCACTGCAAAACACCTCATCCGCAATCAGCCCGTGAACTCTTTAAAAACAAGAAACTGACCATCGACTACAAGATTTTCCAGGAAAAGGGCTGTCCGGAATGCCAGTCCAGCGGCAGCAGCCACGATGAAATTTTCTACGAGATCTTCACCATAGACAACAAGGAGCGGGTCCACTTCCAGCAAAGCCACCTGGTCGCTCTGGATAAAAAAATTTCCGAAGGCGGGGACCTGACCATTGCCCAGAAGGTTTTTAACCGGGTGCTGAAGGGTGAAGTGTCCTACAAGGAAAGTACCCGTTTCTTTTGATCACGCCCTGAAATTCCGGCTGCAATCCAAACAAACAAAAGCGTGTGCCTGTCTTTTTGCTTCCCGGTGCCTTTCCTTTTTGCGGCGCCAAAATAAAAATACTGCCAGGATCAGAATCATGGCGAACGGGAGACTGGCGCGGCTCAGCAGGAAAAGCAAAAAGACAAGGAAAAGGGACAGGAAAAAAATAAATACAGTGAGCATGATCTGGGCAAAAGATTCGTTGCCTGTGGAATCTTCTTCGTTTTCGAACGGCAAGGTAGCGCTGGAGCCGCAGGCCGGGCAAGGTGGGGGAGGCTGGTTCATTTGTCTAGAAGTATCCGGGTTCCCAATGCCTGGTTGAAATCGGAAAAGAGTTTCTGGGTTTCGCCGCTCTTGAGCTGTTCGTTGAAAATGTTCAGGCGCGAATCCAATAGATCGAGCAGATGCAGAAGATATGCTTCTTTTGTCTTTGGGACTTCGGGTGAGCCGTATTCCTTTTCGCCGTGGTGGGAGACGATCAGGTGCTGGATGCGGATGCTTAAGGGTTCCGGGAAATCGGCGATCTTGTTTTTCATTTCCAGGAAAATCGTCAGGCTGATAACCAGGTGGCCGAGCAGTCCGCCGGCCAGGGTTGTCTCCAGTGCCGGTTGGGTCTTGAATTCGGCGGTTTTACCGATATCGTGAAAGAGGGCGCCTATGAGCAGCAATTCCTTGTCCAGGTCGTAATGGGGGGCAATGGTCAGGATCATCTTCAGCAGCGAATGGGTGTGCTGCAGCAGGCCTCCGGCAAAAGCATGATGGATTTTTTGGGCACCGTAGGCTTGACCGAAGACCGGCCCGTATTCTTCCTTGAACAATTCGCTGAGTCTGCGCAAATGGGGATCACTGAGGTTGCCATCCAGCAAAGAAAAAGTCTCAGCCAGCAGCGCCTCGCTGTCAAAAGGCGGGGTTTCACTGAAATCGCCGGGATCGAAGCCGGGGTCTCCGGAAACAATGGCGCGCAAGTGGCTGACGGTAATCTGTTTTTTTCCCCGGTAGTCCCTGATTTCACCGCTGATCTTGTAGATGTCCCCGGCCCGGAGCAGTTTGTGATATTCCCCGACGTTGTTCCAGACCTTGGCCGGCAAGCGTCCGGTCTTGTCCATCAGTGTCAGGTCAAGAAAATCGTCGCCGTTCTTGGTCTTTTTTTTGACGATTTCCTGGACGCGGTAAAACCAGCTCACATTTTCGCCGGTCTGCAGGCTATCGATGAAACGGGGGGTTCCCTTGCTCTTATCAAAAAGGTTCATTGCGGACTCCTTAGCTTGGTCTCGATCTTGTAAGAGGAGCGAATATCGTTCAGCCAGGCGGACAGCTGTTTTTCCGTTCGCAGCTTGCGCAGGTACTTTTCGATTCCCGGAGCCATTTCGACCAGGGTCCACGGTTCCAGGCCGATCTGCTGCTGCGAAGGCAGGTAGTCGTGGTTGAAAAAATCCTCAATCTCATTGAAGGGGATCGTAATTTCCATCTGGAATTTTTCCCTGAGCACTTTTTCGTAGAGGACTTTTTCCCAGATGAATTCTTCAAAATCGCTCCAGTTCATGGCAAAATTGTTCAGCATGGCCAGTAATTTTTCAAGCGATCCGGCCTTTTGCAGGATCTGCCTTTGCACCATTTCGAAATCCTCTTCACTGAGGTTGAATTCGTCGCCAAATTCGAGGGCGATCGTTTTATAAGTGATCAAGTCGCCCAATATGCGGGAATAGAAGTTTTCTTCCGATTCCTTGTTCTGCCTGAGTATGGGGAAAAAGGCAATGGCCCGCTCGATATCGTGGATGGTGATGATCTCCTCGTTGACGGTGGCGGCGATCCTGTCGACCAGGATCGGCCCGGGCTGGAGCAGGATGAACAGGCAAAGCAGGGCTTTAACGATCATGGTCGGACCCCTTGGCAGTAAAGAATTGTGCGGTTTGGCGCATCATGCTTGAATGGTAGCAGAAACCGCTCTTTGCCGCAACGGTCGGCCGCACGGCCGCTTGGGAAGACCAATTTGCATGTTTACCCGGCTTGATTTAAAATCAGCCAGCCGTATTCATGGCTTGGAGGTTGATGTGCGAAACAAGCGTCTGCTCGCTGTCTGGCTGCAGCAAACCCGGGCACCCTTTTTGATCCTGTCGGTGGCCTTGACCCTGGTCGGCATTGCCACGGCATACTGGCATGGTTTCGGCCATCTTACCCATTCCCTGCTGCTGCTGGCGGGAGTGGTTCTGTCCCATGTCGCCGTGAACCTTTTTAATGAGCTTTCCGATCATGAAACCGGGATAGATAATAACACTGCGCGCACCCCGTTCAGCGGCGGCAGCGGCATGCTACAGTCAGGAAAGACGACCCCGAGCCAGGTGCGCTTGGCCGCCTATGGCGCGCTGCTGGCTGCCGGAGCGATCGGCGTGTACTTTTGCTTGGTCAGCGGCTGGCCGCTCCTGGTCCTCATGGCTTGCGGCGCCCTGGCAGTCCGCTTTTACACCTCGCACCTCTCCAGATGGCTGATCGGTGAATTGGTCAGCGGCTTGACCCTGGGCAGTTTCGTTGTCATCGGCGTTCATTACGCCCTGACCCGCTTCATGACCATGGACATCATCTATATTTCCCTGGTGCCGGGAATACTGACAGCGCTGCTGCTTTTTTTGAACGAGTTCCCTGATGCCGAAGCCGATTGCCGGGGCGGCCGTCGTCACCTGGTCATCTTTTTCGGCAAGAAAAAGAGTGCAGTGATCTACGCTTGTGCGCTGCTCCTGCTTTTCGTCTTGATCGCGGCCGGGCCTTTTGTCCAGAATATTCCCTATACCGTACTTATGGCCCTGGCCACCCTGCCCCTGGGCATTGCCGCAGCATTCCAGACCCTGAAACATCACGATGCCCCGGCCCGCCTGGTGCCGGCCCAAGGTTTGAACGTTGCCCTGGTGATCCTGACCGATCTGCTGCTGGCCGTCGCCTATTTTTTGTAAGCGGGAAGTAAAAGATCTAGTGTAGGCGGCCCGGCCTTTTCTCTGGCGCCAAGAAGAAAAATGAATGGGATGCCCTGCGTAAACTTTTTCACCCTTTTAACCGTCTAACTATATTAAGCAAAAGCTATCCAATAAGCAAAGGAAGTGTTTTTTATCATGAAAAAAATTTGTATTTCGGTTATTTTGATCATTTGCTGTGCGCTGCCCGCCGCGGCGCAGGTTGCACCGGCCTCAGATCGTGAAGTTCGGGCCAGACGTGCCGAAGAAGCAATCCACGTCGATGGCCGGCTTAGCGAAGCGGTATGGCAAGGGGCCGGGGTGGGCGATTTTATGCAGCGCAATCCGCTGGACGGCAAACCGGCCAGCGAACGTACCGAGGTTTGGATCGCCTTTGATGAAAAAGCGGTGTATGTTGCCGCCCGGCTTTACGATTCCGAGCCAGGAAAGATCGTCAGCCTGCTCGGACGCCGCGACGACGAACTCGATTCCGACTGGTTCAGCTTCGCGGTCGATCCCTATTTCGACCGGCGCAGCGGCTTCCAGTTCAGCGTCAATCCCGCTGGCTCGATCATCGACATGACCTTGTACAATGATGAATGGACCGATGCCACTTGGGACGGGGTCTGGGAAAGCACGGCCCGGATCGACAAACAGGGCTGGACCGTGGAGATGCGCATCCCCTACGACCAGCTGCGCTTTCCGGTCCGCGAGGAATACGTCTGGGGGGTCAATTTCAAGCGCACCATCCAGCGCAAAAATGAACAGGATTATTTCGCCTGGGTGCCCAAGGAGGAGAACGGCTTCGTTTCGCGCTTCGCCCGCTTGACCGGCATTCGCGGCATCCGTCCCGGCCGCCATTTCGAAGCCATGCCCTATACGGTTGCGCGGCTGACCTTCAGCCCACGCCAAGAGGGAAATCCTTTCCGCACCGGCAGCGACCTGTTCGCCAGTGCCGGCCTCGACCTGAAGTACGGCCTGAAAAGCAATTTGACCCTTGACCTTTCCCTGAATCCCGATTTCGGCCAGGTCGAGGTCGATCCGGCCGAGGTCAACCTGTCGGTGTTTGAAACCTACTATTCCGAAAAAAGGCCGTTTTTCATCGAGGGGTCGAGTATCTTTAATAATTTCGGCTACGGCGGCGCCAACAGCAATTTCGGATTCAACTGGGGCAATCCCGAATTCTTCTACAGCCGCCGCGTCGGCCGGCCGCCGCAGGGCGGGGTTGACAGTGACGACTATGTCCGCTACCCGGAAATGACCACCATCCTGGGCGCTGCCAAGCTTAGCGGCAAGGTGGCCGGCAACTGGAACATCGGCTTCCTGAACGCCGTGACCGCGCGCGCCTACGCGGATGTGGACAGCATGGGCAGCCGCTCAACCCAGGAAGTGGAGCCTTTCAGCGACTACAGCGTCCTGCGCGTCCAAAAGGAGTTCAACCAGGGGCGGCAGGGACTGGGCTTCATCACCACCGGGGTCTTTCGCGACTTGAACGATCAGGAATTGCAGGATATGCTGGGCAGTCAAGCTCTGACCCTGGCAGCCGACGGCTGGCTGCAGCTTGGGAAAGCTCAAGAATGGGCATTGACAGGCTGGCTGGGCGCGACGCGTGTTGCCGGCAGCCGCGAATACATTCTCGACCTGCAGCAATCACCTTTGCATTATTTCCAGCGGCCCGATGCCGAATACCTGTCGCTCGATCCCGAGGCCACTTCTTTGAGCGGTTGGTCCGGGCGCCTGGCCCTGAACAAACAGAAAGGCAACATGATCTTCAATGCCGCCCTGGGGGCCGTGTCCCCGGGTTTCGAAGTCAACGACCTCGGCTACCAATGGCGCGGCGACTATGTCAACTCCCACCTGGTGGCCGGCTACAACTGGCTCCATCCCGGCAAGGTCTTCCGCAGCGCTTCCATAATGGCCGCCCTGGCCCGGGGCTGGGATTTCGGCGGCAATGACATCATGAATAATTACTTCCTTTTCTTGAACGGCGAGTTCCTGAACTATTGGGGCGGCGGCCTCGAATTTGGCTTCGTTGACGCGGCTTACGACAAGGAAGCGAGCCGCGGCGGGCCCCTGCTGCGCCTTCCCCCTGGCTTCTGGGTCGAATTCGAGGCCTACAGCGACAGCCGCAAGCCGCTGGTGTTCTCACTTTACGGCGAGGCCTCGCGGCGCCGGGACGGCACCAGCGAATTCGCCATCGGCCCGGCCCTGCGCTGGAAGCCGCGCAGCAATGTTTCCTTGTCCGTTCATCCCCAGGTGGACTTTCTACACACCTATCGCCAGTGGGTGGCCAACGTGGACGATCCGTTCCAATCCGCCACCTTCGGCCGGCGTTACGTTTTCGCCTACCTGGACGAAAAAGTGCTCTCGGCCGAGATCCGCTTGAACTGGATATTTTCTCCGAAGATCAGTTTGCAGGCTTTCCTGCAGCCGCTGATCGCCGTGGGCAAGTATGCCGAGTTCAAGGAACTGGCGCGGCCGGCGACCTATTCGTTCAACTATTACGGCCGCAATGGTTCAACGGTCTTCCGCAACGACGAGGGCTATACGGTCGATCCTGACGGCGCCGGGCCGGCCCCGAAATTCACTTTCGCCGATCCCGATTTCAACTTCAAGTCGCT
This sequence comes from Patescibacteria group bacterium, assembly GCA_035528155.1. GTDB lineage: Bacteria > Acidobacteriota > Aminicenantia > UBA2199 > UBA2199 > UBA2199. The sequence goes on from DATKZA010000050.1 coordinate 13,467, forward strand.
GCGCGGCACGGTCGTGTTCCGCTGGGAGTACCGCCCCGGCTCGACCTTCTATTTCGTATGGACGCAGAACCGCCAGGATTTCGCCAATCCCGGCGACCTCGATTTCGGCCGCGACCTGGGCGACCTGATCTCGGCCCGGGGCGACAACATTTTCATGTTCAAGGCCACTTACCGTTTTAATTTGTAGACAATTGCTCCAGCGAATTTTGCAGTGAAATCGGATCGATCTTTATATTGTCTGTTTGCGAGGTAATGTGGCCCTTATAAGAGTGTGGTCTCCAAATGGCCTCGAATTGATGCCCTGGTTATACTCCAGTACGCGTTGTTGATGCAAATAGAGCAAATGATCACAAGCAATAATCTCATATTGTGAGCGGAAGGCTAGAGAGAGGATTTCAGAAGATCGAGTAATTTTTGAGACATGGGGGGAAAGTAATTGTCTCCAGGAAAAAGCTTTGGGTCAGGAAACAAAAGGCGATTTTTCTTGGAGATACTCATTGCTTGCGGATATACGTCGCGAAAGAGTGAAGAGAGAAGGTAGGGATCGTTTGACCAAGGGGGCGAAGATGCAGCAATCAGAAGGCGCGAGTAGAGCTGAAAAAATGGCGGCCAGCTCCAAAATGATGAGGATGATATATTGCTTTGCAGAAACACATCTCCGCTGTCCAGGGAATATTGATTCTGTTTGCCCCTGCTTTCTTTGGTGACAAAACCGGATTCCGCCCAGCGCTCCAGGATGACGTAGATGTTCTTTTGGTCGTAAAAGGTTTCCCGGGCGATCTGGTTGGAATTGCCTTCGCCGTTTACTAGGAGAAAAAGGATCAATTCAGCCCTAGCATTGACACCGAATATGCCGCGCAGATACAGTTGCAGCAGGGGGGGTTTCTTCAGAAGCGGCGGCGTGAGTGTGCGCTTGGCTCTGGAAGTATTTGTTGTTGTTTTTTTTGAGGAAAGCGTCGTCGAAAGCAGCAATTCAACTTCCTGCCAAATTTCTTTCTTGATCAGTGGTTTCTTTAGGTATTCGTCCGGCTTGATGAATGCAGCGGACATGCGCTTGAGCCTGGCTTGGTTCACCCAATCCTGGAAACAGGCAAGCCAGCGAATGACTGCGGTCCACAACCGTTGATCTTGCTCGGCCGCGATCGAGGTGGCCAAGATAAGTGCTTCCAAGTCAATCAATTGTTTAGTTTCTGGACTGTAGGCCGTGATCCCCAGCGTTCGCCACTGGCGCCACAAGAGCACCAGAAAACCCTCTTGCAGGTATTCCTTAAATTTTGCCGGCGAGTTTTTCGTAGCCATGTTTTTTTAAAAAAGAGATCAGAATCATCCTGAATCCGACGGAAACATCCTGAGTCAGCACCCAGCGGCTGGCGGCAAGAAGCTCGACTTCGGAAGGATTCAGCTTGAAGAGATCTTCCACGTGGTAGCCGCCGCGGTCAAGGGAGGCATACAACTTGAAGTGGATCTGGTCGATGCGGCTGATGAAAAATATGGTCAGAAAATTGCCATAGACTTTTTTCACCAGTCGCTTCAATAATCCTTTTGGAAGCCCGGTGTCCAATTGTGATTCAGGCCCGAGATTCAGCCAGTCCGCCGGCAAATTGAAATCCCTTTCGACTTTCGCCGCTGCCGCTTTTAGCCATTCTGGAAACACTCCGATTTTTACTATTTGACCTTTTTTAAAAGATCCGAGAACATCAACATCCTTCGTAGTCCTAGCCACGAGTTGCAGAGCTGCAAGGGCCGTGCCGCCGCAGACGACCAGAGAGATCCTGGCGCCGCTGCTGACAGAAATTTGCCTGTCCAAGGCTGTGAAGATCAATTCCAGGTTCTTGCTTTCGATCATTAAATAGGATTTTATAACCTTAATATAAGGTTGTCAAGTCCTAATCAATATTATCTTGGATATCGTCTTCTGGAGTGAAAAACGCCGGATCGCTCAATACACGTTGCCGATGCCGATGTGGATGAAGAAATTCTGCTCGGCGGCCTTGCGCAGGTTGAAGGCGAAATCGAGGCGGATGGGGCCGAGCGGGGTGCGGTATTTCAGCCCGAAGCCCAATGCCCGCTCCATCTTGTTCAGGTTGAAGTCGCTGGATTTGCTGAAGACGTTGCCCACATCGGCGAAAAAAGTGTAATACAGGTTTTCCATGGGAATGAGCAGGCTGGGGACGGTGACTTCCATGTTGAAAAGCAGCAGGACGTTGCCGCCCTCGGGCTCGTTCTTTTCCAGGTTGATCGGGCCCAGGCGGTCGTTGCGCGTGCCGCGGAAGGAATGGGAACCGCCGGCGAAAAAACGCTCGCTGATCGACATGTCGCCGAAACCGAAGCCGTTCTTAACGGAGAAGGAAAATGTGCCTTCGCGCAGGATGGGATAGTGTCTCTGGTAATTCCAGAAAAGTTTTAAAAACGTGTAATCCTTTTCGAAAACCGGCAGGCCCAATTTCATTTCGGCGTTGAGGAAATGGCCGCTACGCGGGTTGAAGGGATTGTCGCGGTTCTCATTGACGAAAGAAAGCGAGAGGGCGGTGGTGTCGAAGGGCTTGTTTAGCTGGTCCACGCTGAACACCACCGGGATTTTTAAATCGATCAGGGTGGTGCGGTACCACTTTGCCGAGCCCAGAAAATACAGCCTGTCCGAGAATTTCTTGACCAAGGTGGCGCCCAGTCCCCAGCGGTTGAAGCGGTAGCTGGGATAGGTTTCGTCTTCTTCCCAGATCTTGAACGAAGTAGTGATCATGTTTTTGAAAAAATACGGCGTGTCGAAGGAAAGGATGCCGCGGCGCTCGTTCAAGCCCAGCTGCAGGGTGGCGGCCACAGAGGAGATGGAGTTGAAGAGGTTTTTTTCCTGGTACTCCAGGGTGCCGCGCGGGCCGCGCCTTTCCTCCCAACCGAAACCGAAACCGTAGAAGCGGCTGCGGTCGGGAGTGACTTTGGCCACCAGGTCGATGCTGCCCTGGTCATTTTCGATCTTGTCCAGCCTGATCTCGGAAAAAATGGCGCTGTTTTCGATCTCGGAGCGGAAGGCGTCGACCTTGCTGCGGCTGAAAGGCTGGCCCTTGCGCAGGGGGAAGCGTTTTTTGAGCAGGCTTTCCTGGGGGGCGGAGGCGCCGATGATGATCAGTTCGCCCATTTTTTTCAACTGCTTTTCGTCGATCTTGATCAGGAGCGATTTTTGCTGGCCCGGCGACAACTCGTAGCCGACGGTCGCTTCATCATAACCGCGGTCCCAGTAGAAATTCCGCAGGCGGTCGATGTCTTCGCTGAACTGCCTGGGGACATAGGGGCTACCGGACTTGCTGCGGATCAGCCGGTAGAGTTCCTGGCTGGCGAAGGTCCGGTTGCCGCTGAATTCGACGTTATCGACCAGGAATTTCCGGCCTTCTTTGATGACAAAATCGATATCGGCGTATTTGCCGCGGAAACTCGGTTCCAGTTGGATCTCGATAGGCGATATCCCCTGGTAGTAATAAAAAAGCTTGAGTACTTCCATGTCGGCAATAAGAGAATTGAGCCGCAACCAGAATAATTTATGGAAGATCAGGTCATCGGTTTTGATGATCTCCCTGATTTTTTCGTTGCTTACCGACTGGTTGCCGTGCACGGTGATTGTTCCCAGCCGGTAACGGCGGTTTTTTTGGACCGTGAAGACGATGGTTTTGTTTACACCGTCGGTGCTGATGGCGGAAGTGATGCGGGCGTCGAGGTGGCCCTCATTTTTCAGATAGTTCAACAGCCTGGCCCGGCTCTCTTCTTCGGCCCATTTTTCAAAAACCTGACGTTCCCAGACATCGGCGATCAGAGGCATCCTGGCGGCCATGCCCTGAAAAACGAAATTGTATTTGTAGCCGCAACCGATGTCGATGGTGATATCCAGAACCGAGCGTTCGGGATCGAGGAAATCTTCCTGCACTTTTATATCCGGAAAATAGTAGAGATTTTTTTTTAGAAGTTTCCTGGTTTTTTCGATTTTTTTGGCGAAGTCGCTTTGGATATAGAAAACGGAGTTTGTAAAGTAACCCGGGATTATCCGCGAGAGTTCATCATCGTTGACCTGGACCAGCAATTGCCTGATGCGGGCGATCTTGCCATAGGCGATGACGAAAAAGATGGTGCAGCCGGAACGGTTTTTATCCAGGTCGACCCGCGGTGATATCAGGGCGTTGAAAAAGCCCTTACTTTTAAGCAGGGTTTGCAGTTCATCCACGGCCTTGGCCAATTTGCTCTCTTCGAACAGATCGTTCGTGCGCAGGGAATAAAGGGCGGCGCGCATTTCCCGCTTGCTGATGGCATTGGCTTCACTGAAGCGAAGGGCGCGGATGACCGGTTTGTTCTGCAGAATGAAATAGACGTCCAGTAGGTCGGCATCCCGGATTTGGACCTTGACTTCAATGCCGGCAAACACCCCGGTTTTAGACAAGTTCTCGATGCTTTTCCTGACATTCCGGTACTGGTAGGAGTCTCCGCTGCGAACGCTGATCAGGGCGCGGTAAGGGAGCAGGCGGGGATCGCTTTTCTGGTCTCCGTTCAGCATCAGCACCTGTCCGACCTTCAACCCTTCCCAGTCTGGCGCCGCGGCTTGCCGTCCAGGCAGCAGCAAAAGCAGGGAAAATACGGCCCCGAGCAATTGCCGAGGAAATATCTTGCGGCAGTTCACGGCCATTTCAGCGCCGGGTGCGCAGGCGCAGGTCGAGGCTGTAGCGCCCTTCTTCGTTTCTCATGGCGATCAGGGAGATGGCCGGTGACAGTTGATATTGCAGGTAGAGAATTTCCTGGCGCGAGGTGGAAAGGTTGGTGGAGTATACGACGACGAGGTCTTTGGAGATCGTTTTGCCGATGGTCAGCGCAAAGTGTCCGGCTGCCGATTGATCGGAGAGAATGGGATCGATGCGCAGCAGGTTGATGCCCAGCAGCCTGTTGGCCCGCTTCTTGATCTCTTCGGTCAGCTTGGTCGTGACCATGGCCGTGCTGCCCAGTTGCGAGCTGAGTTCCGCCGAACCCGACCTTTTGAACCCCTCGCCCAGGGAGACCAGGGCCAGGATATCCTGGGTTGGCAACGGCGGCGAGGAAACCAATTCGGGCTTGGCGCGTGAGGCGCTGCCGCGGATGTCGAAACGGATGCGGTAATTCTGGATGAACGCTTCCGACTCGACCTGGATCAGCGGATCGATGAAAAAATTGTTTTTGAAAACCAGCTTGGCTTTCAGCAGGTTGAAGGAACGGTCGGAAAAATAGATCTCTCCCTGGCTGCCTTCGCAGGTTCCGCTTAAAATGGGAAAATTGGCATTGCCGGTCAGCCGCAACTTGAATTTGCCTTTGATGCGGCCCAGGGAATTGCTCATCAGGATATTCTCGCTGTTCAGCCCGATATCCAGCTGCAGCATTTCCTGGATCTTGGATTCGGCGGTCGACAGTTCAGAGCGGGTATTAAAGATGATGCGCTCATCGATCTCTCTTTGCCATTCGACCGACTGGAACGCCAGGGTTCCGGACAGCAGTAATTTTTTCTGCCGGTATTTCAGTGTCAGGTCGGGATTGACCAGGCAGGCGGTGCGGTCCATGGGGTAAAGATGCAGGTCCTTTCCCTGGAGGCTGAAGGTCATGCTTTGCAAACTGCTGGGGCCGATGACCAAGCGGCCATTGCCTTCCACCGTGCCGCCGCCCATTTCACCGCGCAGCGACTGCAGGATAAAATTCTTGTTGACAAAAGTGACCGTTCCCTGAAAATTGTCCAGTGAATGGGAGAAGTTCGGCAGCGAGAGTGTCTGGCCGGAAAAGATGGCCACGCCCCGGCTGTTGATGATGCCGCTGCTGTTTGAATAAATTTGTCCCAACAAGCGCATGCTGCCGGCATTGTTTTTCCAGGGAATCAGCAGGTTGAGATCCATCAGGTTCAAATTGAATGTCCCGGAATATCGCGAAGCTTTGCGGCTGAACTCGAGTGAAAACGGGGAAACGCCGTCCTGGTTGAGCACTTCACCACTGGTGTTCAGGCTAAAATCGGAAAAATCGGTTACTATTTTGGCGCTGCCATTGACGCTGAATTCGCGATCGCGGTAAAAATTGATTTTGCTGAACCGGTAGGAGAGCTGCAAGGGATCTTTAAGGAATTCACCGCGGCCGTCGATCTCCATGTCGGCCCGGCCGCTAAATTCGCCGTGTAGCCGGGCTACGTCCATGCCGTCGATGCGGCCCTGCAGGTCGAACTTTTTCTGCCCGTAATCGATGCTGACCTCGGCGTGGGCCTGGCCGCCCTTGTATTGAAATTCCAAACCGCTCAAGGTTATATTTTGCAGATTGGAGCGCAGGGCGCTCTTGACCTGCGTGAGTGCGTATCCCATAAAATTCAGCCGCGGCGCCGTTATGGAACCGAGCAGTTCCGGTCGTGGCAAGGCCCGGCCCGAGTTGTAGGTGAAATCACCGCTGATCATGCCCCGCAGTTCCAGGTCCATGCCCAGTATCTTCATGATTTTTTGTGCTTCGCCTGTCACGTCCCGGAAGCGAATGCTGGTCTTTTGGGCGGCGATGTCCAATTCGGCCCGGCTGCGCAGGTCGGGTGCGGTGACAAGGAATTCTCCCCGGCTGCGCGGCGGCGTGCTGCGGACTTCGCCCTGCAGGGATGAGATCGCCTGCTGGTTGGCCAGGAAATTTGTGATTTGAAAACGGCTGTCGATCTGCTTGTGACCCGGCCGTTTGTCCAGATCTAGCTGGAACGACCCACTCCCCCGGCTCAGTTTCCAGGGCAGCAGATCAATGCCAAGGTAATACGCTGAGTAGGCCGCCATGTTTTCCAGGTTCACCAATTCGGCGCTTATTTTAATGTTTGTTGTCTTGGCCAGCGAATTGGTCTTGCCGTTGATGCTGACCTGCCCGCCGTTGAACTGCAGCCGCTGTCCGGAAAACGTGGTCTGCTTTTTTTTCTTTTCACGCAGGAAATCGATGGTCCCCTTGGCCACAAAGGGCCTGTTTAAAGGATGGGATGGGCCGGCGTCCAGTTCGGCCCGGCCGCGGAGGAATTCACTGTTGATCTGCAAGGTGCCGTTTGAAATGATCCCGGCCATGGGGGCGTCGCCTTCAATGTCCAATATGCGGGATACGTACGCGGCCGGTATGTCCCGGACCGTGATGATGATTCCGCCGCTTTTGCTGCCTACGCGCAGTATAGACCTGGTCAGCGGGGTTGCAAATTGGGCTTCCAGGTCGAGGTTGCGGCTCTGGCTGTTCCAATTCATCCTGCCGGAAAGGCCGGAGCAGGCGTTTTCCTTGACCAGGCAGGAAGGGGACGTGAAATCGGCCTTGATCTGCACCTTGCCTTTCATGTTCCTGGCAATCTTGGCGTTCACATAGGTCAGGCCGTTGACCGTCAATTCTCCCAGCAGGGGGCGCAGGATGGCTTCGGGATTGCCCTGGGCAAAAGTGTTGAAATAATAAGAACCGTCATTCAGGATGCGGCCGTTCAGGTTGAAAAGAACTTTCTTCGTCTGCCAAACGAATTGGTTGATCCTCCAGGAATTTTCCTGCCGGCGGACCTCGCCGGACAGGTTGCCTTCCAGCGTGACCGGTTTGCCGCTGACGGGAAAGGTGACCTTCAAATGCGGCGAATCGAGGCGAACGGCCAGTCCCGCGGTCATGATTCCGGACTGCAGATTGAAGTCGAGCATTTGCATCTGCACGTCCTTTCCATTATAGACAAGCTCACCGTGGCGGATGCGGATACGGTTCACGGTAAAGGCCGAGCCGAGCGCTCTCTCTCCTATTTTGCTTTTCAGCAGACTGTCGTTGAGGATGAAAAGCGGTTTTTCGATTTCGATGCTGACCGCCTTTTTTTTCATGAACAATGACGTGGGCGGCAGGTAGACATTGACCCCGGCGAACGAAACCAGGTTTTCGTTTTTGATCGGGAAGTTCTTGATGTTGCGGATCTCCAGCCCCAGGGGGAAAAGCGAGAGGTGCAAATCACTGAAGCGGATTTCGGCGCGGCTGCCGGAAACGATCAAATGAAATATATAATATTTGGCGGCGTAGTAGGCGCCGCCCAAGAAGAAAAGTATAAAAAAAAACCGATCAGGATTTTTATTTTTTTCTTCATCCGTCAGGACTTGACCTTTTCCCAATCCTTTAAAAAGCGTTCCATGCCACTGGCGGTCAGGGGGTGGCTAAGCAGCTGTGCTAGGGTGGCAAAGGGGATGGTGGCTACGTCGGCCCCGATCTTGGCCGCCTGTACAAAATGCAGCGGGTGGCGCACCGAGGCAACGATGATCTCGGTGGCGATGTCGTAGTTGTCGTAGATAAGGGCGATGTCCTCGACCAGTGCCATGCCGTCGCCGGAAATGTCGTCGATGCGGCCGACGAAGGGCGACACGTAAGTCGCTCCCGCCTTGGCGGCCAGCAGTGCCTGGGAGGGGGAGAAGATCAGGGTGACATTGGTCTTGATGCCGCGGCCGGCCAGGGTTTTGACCACCTGCAGGCCTTGCAGATTGATGGGCACCTTGATCACCACGTTGGCGGCGATGGCCGCGTATTTTTCAGCCTGGGCGATCATTTCCTCGGGCTTGCTGGCCGTGACTTCGACCGAAACCGGTCCCGGCATGGCGGCGGTGATCTCTTTGATCAGCGGCATGAATTCCCGCTGTTCCTTGGCGACCAGGCTGGGGTTGGTGGTGACGCCATCAATGACGCCGAAGGCCAGACCCTTTTTGATCTCAGTGATGTTGGCCGTGTCCAAAAATATTTTCATGCCGTTTCTCCATAATAAAACTCATTATAGCAGAAGTGAGAAATTTAAAAAAGGCTGGGAATTCATTTCCTTTATTTCGCTCAAGCGAGAAAAATTAACAATCAATATTATGGCCCGCAGGGGCAGGGTTGAGGTCATTATCCGTATTGACGGCTTTTTAAAAATACTTTTTTTGAATTCGGGCCATTGGATTTGTTCAGCGGTGTCCACATAGGTTTTTGTGGCATTGAAGTCAAGGTGGCAGCGCCGCCATGTGCATTTCATGTTCAAATAATTGAATTCTATTGGCCGCCAAATCCAAATTTTTGAATTCCGGTACCGGCCTCCGCCTGTCAATGCCTGTATTAAGGTCATTCTGCGAATGGCACGGTTATTGCTTGAAGTAAGTGTCACTAAAATTTTTAGGAGGTACGAATGAAAAAACTCGTGCTACTTTTTGCAGCCCTGGCACTGATCAGTTCAGTCGCCATGGCCCAAGTGCAGCTGTCCGACGTTTACGGGACAGTTGTTCTTCCCGACGGATCCACCATCCCCGGTGTGGCCGTGACTCTAACCGGTGATACCACTGGTAAGATGACGGCGGTCACTTCCGCAGATGGCAACTTCAGGTTCCTGAGGTTGAGTCCTGGAAACTACGAGTTGCGGTTCGAACTCGATGGTTTCAAAACCGTTATCCGCAAAGGCATCCGGCTGTTTGTCGGCAAGAACGTCACCATGACCATCCCGATGGAAACCACCACCATCCAGGAAGAGGTCATCGTTTCCGCCAAAGCCGCGATCGTCGATACCAGAAAGAACACCGTGGCCATGAACGTGACCAAGGAGATGATCCAGTCACTGCCCACGGCGCGCAACCCCTGGACGGTAATGAACCTGGTTCCCGGTCTAATGTTAGACCGCGTGGACGTGGGCGGCACCGATTCCGGCCAGCAGTCGAACATGATTGCCGGCGGCGCTGACCGTGACGATTCCACCTGGAACGTGGACGGCGCCAATATCACCGACCCCTCGGCCATCGGTTCGTCCCCGGCCTACCTGAACGTGAACGCCCTGGAAGAAATCCAGGTAACCGTTGGTGCCAACGACATCACGGCCCAGACCGGCGGCATCCAGCTGAACTTCGTCACCAAGAAGGCCGGCAATCGCTATGCCGGAGATTTTCACCTGTATGTTTCCGACAAGGCCTGGGAATTGAAGCAAGACCTGACCCCCTATATGGAACGCAACAATTTTGTCACTCCTGGCGTCGACCGCCTCTACCAGTACGGCGTCAATTTCGGCGGCCCGGTTATCAAGGACAAGTGGTTCTGGAACGGGTCATGGGGCATCCAGGACATTCATGGCCGTACCATCACCAACGTTGAGGACGCCACCTGGCTGGTGATGGGCTACATGAAAACCAACTTCCAGCTGGGCAACACCTCGGGCGATTTTCACATGACCTATGACAACAAGCAGAAATGGGGCCGCACCCATCTTTCACCCGCGCAGCAGAACAACGGTTCGCTGTGGGACCAGGCCACTCCCGGCTACCTGTACTACGGCGCCTTGCAGCAGATCGTCGGCAACCTGATGCTCGAAGCCAAGATGGTGTACACCGACGGCGGCTTCTCGCTCGATCCCCGCGGCGGCAAGATCAACCCGGAAAACGGCCACTTGGAAGGGGGCGAATGGCGTTTCTTTCGCGTCCCCAGGCTGACTTTAGATAATTATGTTTGGTACGGAACCAACCGCAACATGATCAATGCCTCGCTCACCGGCAACTACTTCGCCGAAAACGTGATGGGCGGCGACCACGAGATCCGCTTCGGCGTCGACTACGTGACGGCCAACACCACCACCCAGTCCCTCTATGCCAACCAGAGAGCCGTTTATACCTATTTGCAAGCCGATCCTACCTATTACCAAACGATCTGGCTGATCCCCGACTGGACCTTCGACGTCGGCTTCAAACGCACCAGCTTCTATCTGCAAGACACCATGTCATTCGGCAAGCTTGTCGTCAACCTGGGTCTTCGTTACGACAAGGAACAGGCCAACTTGAACGACTACGAAATGAAAAAGTTTACCTGGTATGAGCCCGGCTCCGCCTACCACGGGACCGAGATATTCCCCGATAAACTGGGCGCCTTGACGATTCCCAAAACCACGGTCCCGGCCACTTACAATCTGCTCTCTCCGCGCCTGTCGCTGACCTATGACATCACCGGCGACGGCAAGAACGTGGTCAAGCTCTCTCTGGGCCGCTACGGTTCGCAGAGCGGCAACTCCCTGGCCTACTACCTGGCGCCGCCCGTCCGCGAGATCGACGTGATGTGGTACGATGACGGCGATAGCATTCCCGAATACCCCGAACTGGAACTGGGATTCGACGTGTGGAACAACACCGATACCTTCGACTATGAAAAGAAACTGCAAAACGTGGTATTCGCTTCCGACTTCAACACCCCGATACTCGACGAAATCACCGTGGCCTACGAGCGTCAATTAGGCGAGGACATGGCCCTGGCCGTGACCGGTTTCTTCAAAAAACGCCACAACCTGATCACCACCAAGGGCATCATGGATGCCGCCGGCACGATCGAGACCAAGGACAATTGGTATCTGTACCGGACCGTGACCATCGACGGCGTGGCCACACCTCTCTATGCCCGCCATGACTCTCCTATTGGCACCTACTATTACAATTATGATAAGGCCTATGACCAGTACCTGGCCGCGCAGGTAGTGCTGACCAAGAAGCTGTCCAAAAAGTGGATGGCCGACTTCTCGTTCTTCTACATGGATTGGACCGCCAAGCGCTTCGCAGAAGAGACTTTCGACATGAACAACTTCGATTACTTCAACGGCGGCGTGACCGCTCCGGAAACCGCCGGTTCGGGCCTGTCCGACATCTGGATCAACGCCCGCTGGAACTTCAAGTTCTCGGGACTGTACCAGTTGCCCTGGAACCTCAATCTCACCGGCGTTCTTCAGGTCCGTGAAGGCTATCCGATCTTTTACCAACAGAGTTACAATGTTTCTCAGGGCAATGTCGGCCTTAAGGAAATGGCCCCTCTGGGGACCAAGTTCGGCGATTATCGCCTGCCTACCAACTGGATCCTCAACCTCGGCCTGGAAAAGACCTTCAAGATCTCCGACACCACCAATGCCGTTCTGTTCGTCGACCTCTACAATGCCACCAACAACCAGCAGACCCTGAAGGTGAACAACGCCTTGAATTCGGCCAACAAGGGCGAGACGTTGATGGTCACCAATGCCGGCATGTTCCAGTTCGGCGTGCGTATCAACTTCTGATCCTGCAACTGAATACCGGGGTTTGATCATTCAAACCCGATAAAGGAACCCCCTCTCCGCGCACGGGGAGGGGGTTTTTTTTTGCCCGGCCCGCAGCCGCTCATTGTGGTATAATAACCACTTGGCTTGGTTGTTTTTGGAGAATCGGCAATGAAAGCATCAAGAAACATTTTTTGGCTGGCACTTTTCTTTTTCAGCGCGATCGGGATGCAGGCGAAAAGCGCCCCGGCCGACGGCTGCAACCTGCTGCTGATCACGCTCGACACCACCCGTGCCGATCGCCTTGGCTGCTACGGGTTCGCCGCCGCCCAAACCCCGAATCTTGATGCCTTGGCCAAGAATGGCGTGCGCTTTGCCAATGGCTATACGCCGGTGCCGCTCACTTTGCCGGCCCACTGTTCGCTTTTTACCGGGCAGACGCCTCTCGGACACGGGGTGCGCAACAACGCTTCCTACATGCTTGCCGCCGCCCAGGCCACCATGGCCGAACGCCTCAAGCAAAAGGGCTACCATACGTACGCGGTCATCGCCTCCTACGTGCTTCTGGCCAAGTTCGGCCTGGCCCAGGGATTTGACGTTTTCGACGATTCGCTCAACCTGGCCGACATGACCAACAACTTCTCCTCCGAGATCCGCGCCGGAACGGTGTACGAGAAATTCAAAGCCTGGTTCCTCAAGTCCTATCAAAAAAAGTTCTTTGCCTGGATACATCTCTACGATCCCCACCTGCCCTATGACCCACCCGCTCCCTACGCCCAGCGGTTTGTCCGCGATCCCTACAGCGGTGAAATCGCCTACATGGACTCGGTCATCGGCCGCATCCTCGCTGATTTAAAGGAAAAAAATATTTTGCATCGGACTCTGGTCGTTGTCGCCGGCGACCACGGCGAAGACCTGGGCGAGCACCGTGAATACGGCCATGGCATCTTCTGCTACGAGCAGTCGCTGCGCGTACCTCTGATCGTTTCCGCCCCGAGCCTATTGGCCCCGCGGGTGGTCTCCGAGCGCGTGAACCTGATCGACGTGCTGCCCACGCTGTGCGACCTTCTCGGTCTTTCCAAAAAGCCGGAGACCCAGGGGGAGAGTTTTCTGAACCTGCTCAAGGGCGGTGCTGAAAAACGGGAGCGTGACCTTTATTTCGAGAGCCTTTACAGCCAGGATGAAATGGGTTGGGCGCCGCTAACTGGCATCCTATCCGGTCCCTTCAAGTACATCCATCTTCCCGAGGCGGAGCTCTATGATCTGTCGCGTGACCCCGCTGAAACCGACAATCTTTTTTTTAAAAAGAACATTCAAGCCCGTAACCTGAACAGGAAGCTGCAGGCCTTGATGCTGCGCCTGGCTGGCAAAGGCGGCTCCGACCGCCGGACCTTGAGCGCGGCCGATCGCCGCCATCTGGCCTCCCTCGGATACCTGTCCTCTTTGGGCCGAACCGAGAAAGCGGTCGATCCCAAGCGCGGCAACGCTGTCAAGGATCAATTGCGGTCGGTCAAGCAGTTGATCGCCGACAAGAACCTGGATCAGGCCGAGAATGACTTGCAGCGGCTGAAGACCGATCATCCCGACATCAAAACCCCTATCTACTACGATCTGTTCGAAGAAATTTATAAATTAAAAAAAGACCTGAAAAGCCTGATCGCCATTCAGAAAAAAGCGGCCGAAGAGTTCCCCGCCAACAGCCAGATCAAATTCAACCTGGCCAACAACCTCTTCAACACCCAGCATCTGGCCGATGCCGAGCAGTGGCTCCAAAAAATCGTCATCAGCGATCCCACCTACACCCGGGCCTATATCCTGCTTGGCAACATCCGCTTCAACCAGAAGCGTTTAACCGAAGCCTTGACATTCTTTGAAAAGGCCCAGACGCTGGAACCACAAAACCTTTCCCTGAAAAAGCACATTGCGATTATCGTGGCCGCAAAAGGGGATGTCGCCCGAGCCTTGTCCCTGCTCGACGAATTGGTCGGCGATGAGCGCCTGCTCAACGATGCAGGCGGACGTGATGTGCTGGTAGAGATCGCATTGAAATACGCGGAATACAACGCGGCGGACCGGGGCATTGCCCTGTTGCGCCGACTCCTGCAGTTCGGCAATATCCAGGCCAAGATCTGGAATGAGTTGGGATCTGTTTATTTCAGGAAAAAGGATTTTCTCCAGGCCCGTGAATGCTATGAGAAGGCCCTGGCGGTCGATCCGGCCATGGCTATCAGCTACAGCAATTTGGGGGCCCTGCAGCTCACCCTGGCGCTGCAGCGTCAAGAGCTCGAGGGGCTGCGGGCGGCCCAGGGATACTTTGACCAGGCGATCGCCCGCGATGCCACGCTGGCCCCTGCTTACAATGGCCGGGCTGCCGTGCACCGTTTTCTTAAACGCATCCCGGATGCCCTGGCTGATTGGAAAAAAGCCCTGGAACTCAATCCGGAAATGAGTGATCCTTATTTTAATCTGGGCATCACCTACCTGGAAAGAGGCGATAAGGCCGAAGCACTGAAATATTTCCGGCGCTGTCAGCAAAAGTTGGCGGCGACACTCTCGCCGGCTGAAAAAAAACGTCTGCTGCGCCTGATCGCTGAAGCTGAGAGAGGGTGAACCCCAGCGGGGCAAGCGGCCATGAAAAAAAAGCTCGGTATGCTGTTGCTGGCGGCAGCTATTCTTGTGCTGCTGGCCGTCGCCTACCAGTTCATCCTGAAAAAGCCCTCCCACCCGAGTGCCCGGGGGATGAACCTGCTGCTGATCACGCTCGACACCACCCGCGCCGACCGCCTCGGTGCTTACGGTTATTCCCCGGCCCTCACCCCCAACCTCGACGCCCTGGCCAAGGACGGGGTGCGCCTGGAAAACGCCTACACGCCCGTGCCTATCACCCTGCCGGCCCACTGCTCGCTGTTCAGCGGTCTCTATCCCGGGGCCCACGGCGTGCGCAACAACGGCACCTATCGCCTGCATCCCGGGGTCGTCACCCTGGCCGAGATCCTGCAGACGGCCGGTTACCAAACCTATGCCGTGGTCTCCTCTTATGTCCTGATGGCCAAGTTCGGGTTGGACCAGGGTTTTGAGCGCTACGACGATTCGCTGGACGCCGGTACGCTGGTCAACGATTTTCAATCGGAAATCCCAGCCGAGCAGGTTTACGGCAAGTTCCGAGAATGGATGGAGCAGTGTTCGGCCAAAAAATTCTTCGCTTGGCTGCACTTCTACGACCCACACCAGCCCTATCTGCCCCACAAGACCTACCTGAAAAAAGTCAGTCACGATGAATCGGGGCTCTACGACAATGAGATCGCCCATATGGATGAATACATCGGTGCCGTTCTCCATGAGCTTAAAACGCGGGGACTTCTGGAAAACACGCTGGTAGTGGCGGTCGGCGATCATGGCGAAGGCTTCGGCGAGCACCAGGAATTCGGCCACGGCATTTTCTGTTATGAAGAGGCCTTGCGGGTGCCGCTGATCTTGTACAACCCCGCGCTTTTTCCGGCCGGCACGGTGCTGCGGCAGCGGGTCAACCTCGCTGACCTGATGCCCACGCTGCTCGATCTGCTGGAAGTTCAGGCGCCGCCGCGGCTGCAGGGCGCCAGCTTTGCGTCCCAAATGGATGGCAAAAGCGACCCTGCGACCCGGGCCCCGCTTTATTTCGAGAGCCTGTTCGGCCAGGAAGACATGAACTGGGCGCCTCTTACCGGCATCCTCTCCGATCATTTCAAATACATTTCGCTGCCGCAGCCTGAGCTGTACGATTTGAGCGCGGATCCCGGTGAACGGACCAATATCCTGACCCGCAATCCCTCTCGGGCCCGCGAACTTGACCGCGAGCTCACCAAGATGATCGTTGCCTACAACCGTGAGGCGGGGCCTGGCCGCCGCGATCTCTCTGCCGCGGACCGCCGCAACCTGCAGGCGCTCGGTTATCTTTCTCAATTCAAGCAGGGCCGCAAGGATATGGATCCCAAACTGGGAGTCGTCATCAACAACCGCCTGCGTGCTGTCTTGAAGCAGCTGGATAAAAAAGAATTTGCCGCCGCCGCCCAGGCTCTGAAGGACACTCGCGCCGGCTTTCCGGAACTGGACATGCCTTTTGTCTATTACATTGACTATCAAATCGCCCGTGCTCAAGAACATATCACGGAGGCGCGCGCGATTTTGCTCTCGGCCATCGCCCGCTTCCCCGACAACGAGATGTTCCGCATGCAGATCGCGCAGTTGAGTTATGACAGCGGTTCATTTCAAGAGGCGGAAAGCCGCGCCCTGGAACTGGTCGCACTCCGCCCGGATTTTACCCAGGCCCACCTGCTGGTGGCGAAGATCAAGGAGGAGCAGGGGCGGTTTCCTGAAGCGGCCGCGGCTTGCGAAAAAGCCCTGGCCAGCGAGCCAGAGAATGTCTCCCTGAAGCTCAAATGCGCTGAGTTGCAGATCGTCAGCAAGAACTTTTTACGGGCGCGAGAACTCTATGATTCGCTCCTAAGCAGTGCCAAAGGCAGGCTTACGCCCGAAATCATGTTCAAGATCGCCCTTTTTCAATTCCAATACGGCGAGCCGCTTCAGGCCGAGGCGCTGCTGCGCGAGATCCTCACCTTGCAGCCGGCAGGAAAATATTATTTTAATTTTGCCCTTATCCTTTTCAAGGGCGATAAAACAGCCGAAGCACTTGCGAACATGAAGATCGCCCGCGAGCGGTTCGCCGCTCAACTCACTGCGGAACAGAAGTCCATTGCCGAAAAAGCGATCGCCGCCTGGCAGGAAATTCATTGAAATTGCGCCGGCATTTTTCTTGTGAAGCTCTGCCGGGTTGGATCGGCATCACCCGAGCCACGGCAATTCCCTGGAAAGGAATGTGGTGCTACAATTAAAAATGAATAAAAAAACATTGCTGGCGATTTTGATTTTGCTTCTGGCCGGGGGCGGCGTGTTTTTTCTGCTGCAGAAAAACAGCGTCAAGCCGGCCCTGAACGTGTTGCTCATCACGTTGGATACGACCCGGGCCGACCATATCGGTGCGTACGGCTACCAGGCTGCACAAACTCCAAACCTTGACCGCTTGGCAAAGGAAGGAATCCTGTTCGAAAATGGCTATGCCTGCGTGCCCTTGACCCTGCCCTCCCATGGGGCACTTTTCACCGGCCGCTATCCAATTGCCAACAATGTGCGCAACAATGGCAATTATTTTCTGCCGGAAAATGAAATCACCCTGGCTGAAGTGCTGCGGGAGCATGGCTATGATACGCGGGCCATCATCGCCTCGTTTGTGCTGCTTTCCAAATTCGGGATAAACCAGGGTTTTTCGCTCTATGATGACAACCTGGATACCCACGAAATGATCCGCAACTACAAGTCTGAGATCCCGGCTGAGAAGGTTTATGAAAAATTCAGTGGCTGGCTTGGACAGAACGACACAAAACAATTTTTTTACTGGCTGCACTTTTACGATCCCCATACCCCCTACCGGCCGCCGCTGGAATTCGCCAAGCGATTTCCCTCTGGCCAGAAAGGCTTGTACGACGGTGAGATCGCCTATACCGATGTCTGGATAGGGCGTGTTATCGATGACCTGCGCCGACGCGGCCTGCTGGAGCGCACTTTGCTTGTCATCAGCGGTGACCACGGCGAAGCCTTCGCTGAACATGTCGAGCAGGGCCACGGGATATTTTGCTATGAGGAGACCCTGAAAGTGCCTCTGATCTTTTACGCGCCCAAGCTTTTCGGTAAGCCGCGGCGGGTGAGCAACAGGGTGAATCTGATCGATGTCATGCCAACGGTACTGGAATTGCTGAAAATGGAAATTCCCCGCGCGGTTCAGGGACGCAGTTTCCTCACCCTGCTCCGAGGCGGCTCCGAGAAAGAGGAGCGTACATTCTACTTCGAAAGCATGTTCGGCCGCGAGGAGATGAATTGGGCGCCGCTGACCGGACTCCTGCACCAGGATTTCAAATACATATCCTTGCCCGAGCCCGAGCTGTACGATCTGCGCGCTGACCGCGGCGAAAAACTGAATTTGTTCTTGAGGAAAAATTTACTTGCCCGGGACATGGACAAGCGCCTGGCCAAGTTCATTGCCGACTATTCCCAGAGCAGTGGCGAGACGCGGCGCGAATTAAGCGCCGGCGACAAGGAGCAGCTGCAGGCCCTCGGCTACATTTCGGCCTTTTCCAGCCAGGCGGATACAATGCTCGATCCCAAGCAAGGGGTGCTGATCGACCTGCGCTTGAAAAAGATCAGCCAATTGATCTCTCAAAAAAAAGTGGCGGAGGCCGAAGCGGACCTGCAAAAATTGCTGGCCTCCAACCCGAAATTGAAAATGCCGCGTATCTATCAATTGAAATACAAAATATACATGAGCAAGCGCGATTACCGAGCGGCTTTTGATTCCATGCGGGAAGCTATTGCCGCGTTTCCGGAAATTGAGCAATTCAAACAGGTCCTGGCTTTGTCGCTGTTTGACATGAAAATGTACGACAAGGCCGAAAGCCACTGTCGTAAAATCCTGGCCCAGAATCCCAAATCCACCCGCGCCCATATATTGCTGGGGGAGATCAGGGAAAAGCAGAAACGCCCGGCTGAAGCGGTCAGCCATTACGCCCGGGCGCTGGACATTGAACCGCAGAATGTGTCCCTGCGCATCAAGTACGCCGAATTGCTGATCACCATCCAAAAGTACACGCAGGCAGTGGATGTATACAACCAACTTCTGGAGAATGAAGAAGTCGCCGGCCAGCCTGAAATGCTTCTGAAAGTGGCGCTGCTAAACACGCGCTACGGGAGCATGGCCGACGCCGAGCAGATTCTGGCCCGGGCCGTAGCCATCAAGCCCGAAGGGAAGTTCTTATTCAATTACTCCCTTGTCCTGGCCAAGAACGGCAAATTGGAACAGGCGGCGGCCAACATGGAGCAAGCTCTCAATCGTCACGCCGCGGAACTCAGTGCCGAACAACTAAAGGTCGCTGAAAAAGCACTGGCTGCCTGGAAAGGAAACATCTGATCCCCGCCTTACAATCCGGCAAAAAATTGAATTAAAAAAAAGGACGGGTTTGCCCCCGGCAGGGGCAAACCCGTCCCGGCAATTTGTCCAGGAGAATTACTTTTTCTTTACTGCCGTCCCGTTTGAACTTTGAGAAGAAGATGATGCCGTGCTGCGGGAAGCAGATGAAGAATTGGAACTGGAGGAGCGATAAGAGCTGCTCGATCTGGATGACTGGCCTCTGGCGGTCGGGGAATATGATCTCGTTGCAGAGCTTTTTTTGTATCCAAGACTTGCGCTTGAGGCCGGCGCCCGGTAACGGGTATTGTAACTGGGGGTGGGAGCGGATAGGCCTGACCTTGACTGGGTTGGGGCCCTGAAGGTCGTATAAGAAGATGCAACGCTCGTGGTTTTTAATTTTGATTTATAAACCCGGCTGGAATAGTGGGCGGCGGTGCTGCCGCTTGCAGAATATTTGCTCTGGGTGCGGGCATATGGTGCAGCGGCAGCCGTCTCACCACTCGAATTTTTATAACTGTTGCGAGACAAATATCCGGGCTCACCCTTTTTCTTTTTTTTCGCAGTGCTGGAACTGCTGCTGGATGAGGAAGAAGATGAGGATTTGGCTTTGCTGGTGCTGCCGGACTTGCTGCGGTAACTACTGGTTTTCCCGGAAGATTTTTTGGCGCTGGAGTCGGAGGAAGAAACACGGGTGCTGGTGCCGCTGCTGGAGGTGTCGCTGCCCTTGGACCTGTAAGAGGTCTTGCTTGCGGACGAGCTGGAACTTGTCGTGCTTTTTTTTCTGTAGGCGCTCCCGTTTCCGCTGTTGGGTTCGTTGTACTTATAAACGGTGCCGCGGATGTCGGACCCCTGGACGCGGTATTTGTCGGTGCTGACAATGCTGTTCTGCTTATAAATCACTGCTTTGCCATTGGCGTTAATGACTGTGACTTTGGCCAGGTCCGGACGGTCGACTGGCGCTTTGCCCCGGTAGGCGATGATCTGGCCGGTGTTCTGTCCCAGCGTGCCTTTTTTAAGGGCCACGCGCTGCGCGTTGGCGGCCGAGAGTTCGTTTTTGCGGATGATGATGGTGGAACGCGAAAGGTGCGGGATGCCGCGGCGATAATCATAATTGCGGTTCCAGCGGTTGTTGATGATGACGACCGGCCGGTTCCACCAGCTGAGCGGGCTCCAACCGTAATAATGGTCGTTGCCGAACCAGGAGACCCAAGCCGGCGACCAATGGTAGCCGGGGAGCCAGTGCCAGCCGAAAGAATAACTCCAATGCCAGCGGCCGTAGTGGTGGGTGAACCAGCCACAGCTGTCGTAGGATATCCAGGTGTAACCGTAATAAGGATTCCACACCCAGCGTCCGTTGGCGTAAG
The DNA here is from genome assembly GCA_035528155.1 of Patescibacteria group bacterium. Classification (GTDB taxonomy): domain Bacteria; phylum Acidobacteriota; class Aminicenantia; order UBA2199; family UBA2199; genus UBA2199. The sequence goes on from DATKZA010000050.1 coordinate 33,838, forward strand.
GCATCCAGTCGGAATGGGTATTGTAAGGTATCCAGGCATAGGAGTTGAATTCGGACATGTAGGACCAGCGTCCGGAACGGGACATTTCGTATTCGGTATCTTCATAGCCGTTCTGCAGATATCTGGAGGTGCCGTAGCGGGCATAGCTCAGCTTGCTGTTCTGGGCTTCATTCCAGAGGTCAAAATCGTCTTTTTCCGAAGCGTAGAAATAATAGGGCCTCTCCTCGATATCGCCGTCGGACATGACGATCTTCTGGTTTTCCCTGACGTTGCGGCTGCTTTCCTGGCCGGCCACTTCGGCGATGCCCTCCATGACAAGCACTTCGGTTTGCGCGTTCTCGCTGACGTTGACGCGGTAAACCCCTTTGTCCAGTATGAAGATGCCGCAGTCCGGCGTTTGAATTTCAATACCTTTTTCGTTGTCCAGGTTCTCAATGTCCAGATAGATGCTACCCCTTTCCACACGCACGTTCAGGTCGGTTTTGCGCAGTTGGGGGATCCTTTCCAGCATGACGATGCTGTCTGCGTCCAGGCGCAGGTAGTTCAACCGGCCCAGGTAAATTCCCAGCCGGCCTTCCGTTGTGCCCACCGTATCTTTTTCAAACAGGGGCAGGTTGGCAGTTGCTTCTTCGTTGCCTTCTTCATAGGAACGCTGGACAAAACCTTCGCCATCCACATTTTTGATGCGGATAACCTTGGCGTTGTCGTAGTATTTGGCTTCATTGGTTTCCATTTCGTCGGACCAGCAGGCGCCTGATAGCAGCAACATGCTCACAAGGGCAATCATTGTTTTTTTCATGTTGACCTCCTCGATTTTAAGATAGCATTTTATTTGCCAACTCAAGTGATGAGATTTGTCCTGTTTTTGTGACATGCAGCGCCAAAAAACCGCAATTTGGGGACAGCGATTCAAGCTTGCGATTGGCGGTTAAAAAGAGCGGTTAAGTGCAACAAGCGGCGGCCGATCTCGGGGGTAAGGGCTCCGGGAGTCAATCGCCAAAGCCAATTGCCCTCTCCGCGGCCAGGGGTATTCATGCGGAAGCGTTCGTCGTATCCCAAAATATCCTGAACCGGGAACATGGCCAGGCCGGCGATCGATTGCATGGCCAGGCGGATGAAGTGCCAGTGAAATTCGTCACGGTTGCCGAGGCTTAGATAGTCCAGGATGGCCAGTTTCGTCACTTCGCTGGTTTCACGGCCGTAAAACCAACCATTGCTGGTGTTGTTGTCGTGGGTGCCGGTATATACCAGGCAGTTGGTGTGGCTGAAATTATGGGGCAGGTAGGGATTGCCGCGCTGGCCGTCAAAAGCGAACTGCAGGATCTTCATGCCTGGAAATCCCAGGCGGTCGCGCAGGGCCTCCACCTCTGGCGTGAGTTCACCCAGGTCTTCTGCGATCAGGGGCGGATCCCCCATTTCATTTTTTACGGCAGCAAAGAAAGCCGCTCCCGGACCCTGCTGCCATTGGCCGTCGACCGCGGTTGGGGCGGAGGCCGGGATGGCCCAGCAGGTGTCGAAGCCGCGAAAATGGTCTATGCGCAATACGTTTACCAGCTGCAGCAAGTGGCGGATACGGGCCGTCCACCAGGCCATGGTGCCGGGATGCAGTTCCCCGCTCTGCCGCCAGCGGAAAAGCGGGTTTCCCCAGCGTTGGCCGCTGGCACTGAAATAATCGGGCGGCACCCCGGCCACCACGGCCGGCAAACCGCTGGCCTGGTCCAGCTGGAATATTTCAGGATGGGACCAGGCATCGGCGCTTTCAAAATTGACGTAGAAAGGAATATCACCGATGATCTTGATGCCACGGCGGTTGGCGTTTTTTTTGAGCGCCCGCCACTGTTCAAAAAAAACAAACTGTTCGAACTGCCGCAACAAAACCCCCTCCTGCAATTTTTTTTGCCAGTGGGCTAGGGCGGCTGCCTGCCGGCGGGCGATATCTGCGGGCCAGGAGGTCCACTGAAATGTCTGGAAGTGGTCGGCCAGGGCCCGGAACAGGGAGTAGTCCTCGAGCCAATATTTTTGCTCGTTGCGAAAACGTATGAAAGCGCCGGCGGATGCCTGGCTGTCTTTTTTAAAAAAATGACGGGCCGCTTTGGCCAGCAATTCCGTTTTGCTGGCGGCGGTGTTTTGCAGGTCGCAAAAATCCGTTCCGGGATCCGCTTGGCATTCCCGCAGTTCCGCTGCGGAGATCCAGCCTTGGGAGTGGAGTATCTCGGGGCTGATCAACATTTCGTTGCCGGCGAATGCCGATGGCGAAGAATAGGGGGAAAAATGCCAATGGGAACATACCGGTCCCAAAGGCAGGACCTGCCAGTAGGACTGGCCGCTGGCGGCCAGGAAGTCGACAAAATCGGCTGCCTCTTCTCCCATGGTGCCGCAGCCGTAACGGCCGGGCAGGGAAGTGATATGAAGCAGCAGGCCGCTGGCGCGCTCAATGGCCATGGGCGCCTCCTTTCATTTTCCGGGACAGGTTCAACTGCCCGCGCTCAACTGAATTCTTCAAGTTCTTTTTCGATATTGTCATTGTACATAATGGTGCGGTTGCGCCCCGACTCCTTGGCAAAATACAATGATTTATCGGCATGGTTCAAAATTTCCTCAGCGGTCAATCCGTGTTCGGGGTAGGTGGCCAGGCCGATGGAAATGGTGATCTTTTTATGCGGTTGGGTCTCGGCGCCGGGGAACATCTGCTTTTCAACACTTTCGCGCAGCCTTTCCGCGGCCAGGTAAGCCCCGATCTTGTCGGTCTGGGGCAGGATGATGACGAATTCATCGCCGCCGTACTTGGCCAGCAGGTCGGTGGAGCGAAATTTATTTTTCATGATGCCACCGATGGCTTTCAAGGTCTCGGAACCGCGCAGGTGGCCGTTGCTGTCATTGAAATTCTTGAAATGGTCGACATCGAAAATGATCAATGAGTAATTCAGGCTGTAGCGCTGTGATTTCTTGGTCTCCAGGTCCAGGAGCTCAAAGAAATGCATCTGGTTGTACAGGCCGGTCAGACCGTCGCTGATGGAAAGCTCCCTGGTCTGCTGCAGCAGATTCTGGAGCAGCTCTTCATTGCTGCGCAGGTTTTTGGAAAGGTAACCGGAGACGAAATAAGCGAAGATGAACATGAAGCCGAAAGCCAGCATGGTCAAGATCTGCTGACTGGAAAAAAAGTCTACGCTGTTCTGCAGCAAGCCGATGGCCAGGAGCAGGAATATGGCCTTCAGGGTGTTACGGAAAGCCTTGTGGTAATCGATCAGGAAGGTCGAGATCATGATGTAGACAATAAACATGGCGATGATCGGGCTGTTGAGAGCGCCGGAAAAGAATACGGTCAAGGCCAGGGCCACCAGGTCAAAATCGAGCTGCAGTGAAACCAGGCGCAGCAGCTTGTCGTAATCCGGCAGGCGGCCGCCCAATTTTTCTTTTTTGCGGATATCCAGCATGAAAAGAAAATTGACGATGACCGGCAGCAAGAAAACCAGTAGCGCGTCCCGGGAACTGATCAGCGAGCGCCGGGCCAGGAAACGGTAGGCGAGGAAGAAGGCGACGATGAAAAGGGGGTAAATCCAGCGGATGCGGACCAGCCAATGATTTTTCCCGAACATGTGTTTCAGGGCCAGGATATCGGGGTGTTGAAGTTCGGGCTGCGGATCGTCCTGATTTTCCATGCCTATAAAATATTTTTTTTTGCTCTAAAAGTCAAATTTACGGTTGCAGATGTCATTTTAAAATATTAAAATGTTTTTTCATTGATTTTTATTTAAGGAGGAGCAGCTTGTATAAAAGAACGAGCTTCTATGATTTTACCTATTACAATTTCATCGGCTCCTGGGCCTGGGTTCTCCACCGGCTTGCCGGCCTGGCGCTTATTTTTTACCTGTGCCTGCATATCTGGGTCATCAACAGCCTGACCCATGGTGAAGCCACCTTCAACAATGTGATGGCCTTTTTGAACGGGGTTCCCTTCAAGCTTCTGGAAACCGGTTTGTGGGGCGTCATCCTGTTTCACGCTTTCAACGGCGTGCGTATCGTGATCGTCGACTTTTTCAAGGGCTCCCTGGTACAAAAAAAGTTGTTTGTCGTGCTGATCGTCCTGGCTTTTGTCCTGTGGGCGCTGGGTTCGTACTTGATTCTACAGCATGTACAGTGGAGGGCAGGATGAACAAGGATTTCAAGCAAACTTCCCGGTCAGGTTCGGTTCCCTGGTTGTTGCAGCGCATTTCCGCGGTCATTCTTTTTATCTTGCTGATGCTGCATTTCATCACCTATCATTTCCTGTCCAAGGGCCGGGCCGTGAACTATCAGGAGATCGTGGCCAAGGCCGGCAGCTGGTGGTTTCCACTGCTGCAGTTCGCCTTCCTGCTCACGGCGCTGTATCATGGCCTGAACGGCGTCTGGTCGGTCCTGGAAGACTATACTGCCAGCAAATTCTGGCGCCTGGTCTGGTACGGACTCCTGCTGACGGTCGGGGCGGTGCTTTTGTTCGTCGGCACCCTGACCATCATCAAGCTCTACACCCTGCCGGTCGCGTAAAGGAGCATCACCATGAAAATCGACGAAGCAAGAAATTACCATAAAATCGACGCCGTGATCGTCGGAGCCGGCCTGGCCGGCCTGCGGGCCGCCCTGGAAGTCGCCAAGAGCGGCTTGTCGGTGGCAGTGATCAGCAAGGTGTATCCGACCCGCTCCCATTCTGGCGGTGCCCAGGGGGGCATTGCCGCCGCCTTGGCCAATGCCGCCGAGGATTCGCTGGAATCACACATGTTTGACACCATCAAGGGCAGCGATTACCTGGCTGACCAGGATATCATCGAGCGCTTCGTCAACGAGGCGCTTAAAACCGTGTATGAGTTCGAGCACATGGGCGTCCCCTTCTCACGTACCGAAGACGGCCGCATCAACCAGCGCCCCTTTGGCGGCCATTCCTCGCCGCGCGCCTGTTTCGCCCAGGATGTCACCGGCCACGTGCTGCTGCACACTCTCTACGAGCAGTGCCTGCAGCACAATGTCCTCTTTTTCAACGAATTCCAGGTGTTGTCGCTGCTGGTCAGTGAGGACGTATCCAGGGGGCTGGTGGCCTGGGATATCCGCAACGGCGGCCTGCATATTTTCCATGCCCGCGCTGTCTTGCTGGCTACCGGCGGTTATGGCCGGGCCTGGAAGGTCACTTCCAACGCCCACGCCAACACCGGCGACGGCGTGGCCCTGGTGCTCGAAGCGGGACTGCCGCTGGAAGACATGGAATTTGTCCAGTTCCACCCGACCGGACTTTACAAGCACGGCATCCTGCTCTCCGAGGCCGCCCGCGGCGAGGGAGCTTATATCATCAACGACAAGGGCGAACGCTTCATGAAAAACTACGCGGCGGCCAAGATGGAACTGGCGCCGCGCGATATTGTTTCCCGTTCCGAACAGACCGAGATCAATGAGGGCCGCGGCATCGGCGGCAAGGATTACGTCTACCTTGACCTGCGCCACCTGGGCAGGCAGAAGATCCTGGAACGCTTGCCGCAGGTCTATGACCTGGCCTTGAATTACCTGAAGGTCGACGGCATCAAAGAGCCCATCCCCATTCAGCCCACGGCCCATTATTCCATGGGCGGTATCCCGGCCAACGTGCGCACCGAAGTGATCAAAGACGCTTCGGGCACGGTTGTCAGGGGCCTGTACACGGCCGGTGAGACCTCCTGCCTGTCATTGCACGGCGCCAACCGCTTGGGCTGCAATTCCCTTCAGGATGCGGCCACCTTCGGTCGCCTCGCAGGCATCCACATGACCGGGTTCTGCAAGGAGAACGGTTTCGCCCCGCTTCCGGCCCAGCCGCTCGATGTCGCCCAAGTCAAGATTGACCGCCTGCGGCAGGGACAGGGCAAGGAAAGGCACGCCCCGATCCGCGAAAAGCTGCAGGAGAACATGACCAAGTATCTCGGCGTTTTCCGCAACCAGGAAGACATGCTGAAAATGCTGGTCATGATCAAGGAGCTGCAGGAGCGCTACCGGCAGGTGACCGTGGACGACCGCAATGACGCCTTCAACCTTGACCTGATCGAGGCCCTGGAACTGGAGAACCTTCTCAGTTTTTCGGAAGTGATCGTCGAGGGGGCCCTGGCGCGCCGGGAATCGCGCGGTGCCCATTTCCGCAGCGATTTCCCCAAGCGCAACGACGGCGAGTGGCTGAAGCATACGCTGGCCTGGCGCCGCGACGGCAAGATCGTTCTGGATTTCAGCAAGGGGGTGGTCATCTACCCGCAGTACCAGCCCCAGGAAAGGAAATACTAAGGAGGATGCAGAAATGGCCATGATTGAACTCAGCGTAAAAATATTGAGATACCAGCCGGGAAAGGACGAGAAGCCGCACTGGCAGGTGTTCGACATCGCGGTCGAAGACGAATCCACCATTCTCGACGTGCTCAACGAGATCCACTGGCAGCACGACGGCACCCTGGCCTACCGCCGCTCCTGCCGCAGTTCCATCTGCGGCTCCTGCGCCATGAAGGTCAACGGTCGCAATGTGCTGGCCTGCGAAACGCCGATCCACCGCTTCGGCAGCAAGCTGAAGATCGAACCGCTTTCGGGTTTCGACATCATCAAGGACCTGGTGGTCGACCTGGATCCTTTCTTTGCCAAGTTGAAGCGCATCAGGCCTTACCTGATACTGGACAAGCCCACTCCCGACAAGGAGTTCGTCCAGTCGCCCGCCCAGCTGGAGGCGATCGGTGAATCGACACTGTGCATCCTTTGCGCCGCCTGCAGCGCCTCCTGCCCGAGCTCGTGGCCCAACCAGGACTATCTCGGTCCCGCCGCCCTGCTCAAGGC
>DATKZA010000051.1:0-42680 GCA_035528155.1 Patescibacteria group bacterium
CCTTCTTCAGCTCCTCTCTTGCCAGAGCGCGGGGTCGACGAGGAGCCGCTGCAGGCCGATCTGGCTGCGGTGTTGGACCAGCTGGCCGAACTGGACGCGGTGCTGGACAAGGCCGCCGGCTATTGCCGCAAGTTGAAGGAGGCGGCGTTCCGCTTCTATTGCCTGGAACAGGTGGAGGAGAAAGTGCTGGATCGCGACCCCTTGAAGCAGCAAGTAATGCCGGTCGAGCGGCGCTGGGAATACGACTACCAGATTACCGGCGCCAACGGCGAGATTAGAGAAAAACGGCGGCTGGTCCGCGAAGGGACGCGCAAGGTCGACAAGGAGAACGTCTCATTGGCGACGCGTTTTTCCTCCCGTTACTCGGTATTCATGCCCGTGACCCTGTTGGCGGCAGAGAACCGTGGAAAATACCGCTACCTGCCCGCCGGACACAAGAAGCTGCAGAACCGGGATTGCCTCATGGTCGAAGTGCAGCCGCGTGACCCGAACGTCGGCGAGATCGCGCAAGGAAAGATCTGGATCGATGAGGCCGATGGTTCGGTGCTCAAGATTGCCATGAGCCCGCGGGGAGTGGTCGGCATCCAGGCGCTCGAGGAAGCGGCGCGCAAGATGTCGGCCGAACTGGTCATGGAGGTGATCCACTGGTACCTTGTGGATCACGACGGCCTGCGCTTTCCATCGCAAACCGAGTTCATCGAGCAATACCGGTTCGACAAATCGCTTGCCAATAGGTCGCAGATCGACGTGCGGGGCCATCATCCGTCCACGACCGTCCTGGAAACGAGGGTGCGATTGGTGGAATTTTATCGCTTGAATCAATTGTATGAAGACTACCGCTTTTTCGCAGTGGAGAGCCGCGAGGAGATCAAGAATCTGGAATGATCATGATCCTGCGGCGACGTCGATTGGCAGCAAGTGTTGATGGTTTGCTGAATATTTTGCTTTGAGTCAATCTTGGCTGTGGCTAAATAAAGTATCCTAAAATTTCGTTCAACAGCAGGATCTTATCCACGGGCACGGCGATATTTTTACCCTTGCGGACCAGGAAACCTTCGGTCAGCAAAAAATCAGTGGGGTTGGGAAAAGACTTGAAAGCAGAAGCCGGAATGCCGTCGAGTAAACGCAGGCCGGTGATGATGCGGCGCAGGTCGGGCTGTAGGGGAGCGGTTTTTTGCTCGGGAAGAATCCCTTTGTTCAGGGCGGCGTAATATTTTTTCAAATCCGAAAAATTCTTGTAATCGCGACTGTTCAGATAACCGGCGGCCGAAGGGCCAAGGCCGATGTAAGGTTGATTTTTCCAGTATTTCAGGTTGTGGCGCGAAGCTCTGTGCGGCCGGCAGAAGTTGGATACTTCGTAGTGGTTGTAGCCCAGATCAAGCAGGCTTTGCCGGGCTTGAAAATAGAGGCGGGCGTCGTGTTCGTCGGCAGTGGGGCGCGGCACTCCCTCCAAAATATAGACCGAAACGTGGGTGGGCTTGGATTTTTCGATCTGGCGAAAATTCAGTTCCATGCTCCTGGACGTCTGGGTTTCCAGGCCGATGATCAGGTCGAGGCTGATGTTCGTGAATCCGGCGTCCCGGGCCTGCTCCATTGCCTGCAGCGCTTGAGCGGCGCTGTGCGTCCTTTTCAGGCAGCGCAGGTCGCGATCCCGGAATGACTGGACGCCGATGCTCAGGCGGTTGACGCCGGCGCGGCGGCATGCCCTTAATTGCGGCGCGGCCAGGTCTTCCGGGTTGGCTTCCAGCGTGATTTCGGCGTTTTTTACCAGGTTGTAGTTATTGGCCACGGCTGCCATGATGGTCCCCAACTGTGCTGCGGTCAGCAGCGAGGGCGAGCCGCCGCCGATGTATACCGTGTCCAATGGGAGACCGGGATCCCGGCGCCGGCGCATCTCCCGCGCCAGGTATCCGAGATATTCGTTGGCTGATATCTGCCGGTGCTTTTTCTTGAAAAAATGGCAGTAAAAGCAGGCGCGGCGGCAGAAGGGGAAATGGATGTACAATCCGCTTTTTTTCAAATCAGGGTCAGGCGCTTTTTCTCGATCCAGCCGGCGATCTGGGTGGAAGCGCTGACCTGCACCCAATCGCGGTAGCGGTCGATGATCCGGACTTCCAGGCCGGGGTCGACCTTGAACAGCACGGTGTTGTCCTCGCCCGGGCCGCTGCGCAGCAGAGAGTTTTCCTTCATGATCATGGCGCTGTCGCTTTGGCCGAGGGCGTCCACGCGACTGATGTGATAGGCGCCGAGGGCCAGGACCAGCAGGAGAGAGAAGGCCGCGGTATAGAGAATTTTTTTATTTTTCCCCCTGGTCAGCAGCAGAAAAAATGAGATGTTCAGCAGCAGCAAGGCCAGCAGCAGCATGGCACTCAAGCCGTTCAGGCTCAGTTTGCTTTCCAGGACCTGAAGGCTGCGGGTGACGAAATCGGGTTTGGCCGGGGGCGCGACGGCGGGGAAGTGCCGGTTGACCATGGCGATGTTTTTAGAGATGGAACGGTCCAGGGGGCGTAATCTCCGGGCCTTTAAATAGTAGATCTTGGCTGACAGGAAATTCTCCAGTTTGAAGTGGCAGTTGCCGATGTTGAACAGCACCTTCCAGTTCGTGACCTGGCGGCTGATGTCCAGGTAAAGGGGGAGGGCGGCGGCGAATTCGCCCTCTTCATACAAGCGGTTGGCGGCAGCGAAGTCCTCCTGGACCCCGGCGCCCGCGACCGCGGCCAGCAGCGTCAGCAGCGCGCAAAAAAGGATCGCTTTTTTTTGTTTCATTTCATCTTCTTGTCGATTTCCCTGAGCAGGCCGCGCAGGGTTTCCAGGTCCTTTTTCAGCTCCAATGCCGATTTTTTATGCTCCGAAAACTTCGCCAACTCGGACTGCGACTTGATGAACAGGAATTTTTCGGCGCTGGCGGCGGCGACCTGCCGCTGGCGGAAGATCTCGGCGATCTTCTGGCTGGAGATCGCGGCCAGGCCCAGACCGCTCTTTTCCTGGAAGTAGGCCTCCAGGAGCGGGGCGATGTCTTCGCCGTGACGGACACGGGCCAGCCGCTTGAGGGTCCGGGCCAGGACCTGCCGGTTGCGCAGCAGCGGGCTGGCGGCAATGTGGCGGTCCCAGAGTACTGTCTTCAGCAGCAGCAGCAGGTTGAAGGCAAAGAAAGCGAGAATGACGGCCGCGTACCACTTCTGGCGGTACAGGTGCCAGGATTGGTCATGGAGCCGGCCGCTGCGGATGAAATCGATGTCCTCGCCCTTCTGCACAATGGCACTCCTGGGCAGGGTCTGGGAACGGTCAGCTGAAAGTTTTTCACCGCTGACCCGGATCGGCAGGGGACGGCTGCGCAGGCTGACGATACTGCCCCGGGCCGGGTCAAAATACCTGAACTCCAGGGGCGGGAAAGTGAGGGTGCCGGTTTTGTTGAAGGATACCGGGATCTCGGCTCGCAGGGTTCCGGCCAGGGCGGCCGAGTTATAGGTGTTCTCCTGGGTGATCTTGGCCGGATAGACAACGAACTGATCGCTGCCGGGCAGCGCCGGCGGAATAATGGCTTTGCAATTGCCGCTGCCGCTGATCTCCATTTTCAGGGTGACGATGTCGTTGATGTCGGCCTGGGCCTGGGGGCTGTGCAGCGAAAAATCGAATTGGCCCACCGGCAGCCCGGCGGCCGCTGGAGGCGGCTCGCCGACCGTGATCTTCACTTCCTGGGTCGAGCGACGGATCGGCTGCGAAGCGAAGAACATGGACTGGGGATCGGCCATTTCCAGTTCGAACTGCAGGGACGGGATGGTCAGGGTGCCGCTCTCGCTGGCGAACAACGCCGCCTTGCGGATCTCGTAAACCTGGTAGATGACGCCATCGACATTTTCACTGCCCGGGGTGATGGATTGGGGGACGGGAAACCATTCCTGCCAGAAGCCGGCGAACGAAGCGCTGGAAAGCATATTTACGGCTTGGATGCGGTTGCGGGTGTAGAGCAGGACACGGAACAGCAACTGTTCCCCTTTCAGGCAGTTTTTTTTGGACAAAACCGCCCGCAAGTAGGCGTCCACCTTCTGCGGCTGGCGGTTCTGCGCAGGAGAAGTGAAAAAATTGTCATCGAAAAACGAAGGTTGTCCTGCCTGAGGGGGCTGGGCCGGGTTCAAGCTGCCTTTGACCACTTCCACCGTGAACTGCCGGGTCTGGTAATCCTGCCCCTGGTACTGGTAGCGGACCGGCGGCAGGGTCAATTTTCCGGTGCGCACCGGCATCAGGTAGTAGACGAAGCGGGTGGAGGTGGAGCTGGCGCCGTTGCGGAATTGGAATTCGGAACTGCGCGACGTCTGCAAAGTCTTGAAATCGTCGAGGTAGGTCAGATCGGGCTGGCTGGGATTTTCGATATTTTTAAAGGTCAGGGTGTAGATCAATGTATCGTCCAGGCCGAGTTTTTCGGCGCTTATGGTGGCCGTGACCTCGGCGTCCACGTTCGCCAGCAAGGTTGACGCGGCCAGCAACAAGGCCAGAAAAAAGAAAAAACAGGCGCTACCAGTCCTTTTCATTTTTGACCGGAGCGATCTTGCGCTTTTTCTTTTCCATCTGCCGCTTTTCGTTCTGGTTGAGGAATTGCATCATGGCGCTGTATTTCTGCTTCTGTTTTTCGGCTTCGGCCTGCGGGTCCTGCTGCTGGTTTTGCGGCTGCTCCTGCTGTTGCTGCTCCTGGATCTTTTTCAGGGTCAGTTCGAAGTTTTTCTTGCCCTGCAGGTCTTCGGGATCAAGGCGCAGGCATTGCTTGTAGCTTTCCAGGGCCTTGGGGAATTGGCCAAGCCGGTAGTAGGCGTTGCCCAGGTTGTAATGGAGACCGGCAGCCGCCGGCCCCAGCTTGGCGGGCTCGATGCGGGAAAATTCATCCAGGGCTTCCTGGTATTTTTTCAATTCGTAAAGCGTGGCGGCGGTGTTGTTCTTCAATTGCGGGGCATCGGCTTTCAGCCCCTTGGCCGAGAGGAATTGTTCCAGCGCTTCCGCGAATTTTCCCTGCCGGTAGGCCTCGATCCCCTTCTGGTTTTTGCGGGCGGTCGGTTCAAACCAATGCCAGCCCAGCAACAGGGGAAACAGCAGTAAAATGATCAGCTTTTTTGCCATGTGATCTTCCTGTCGCTGATGGCCATCTCGCCTACCAGAAAAAACAGGGCCAGCAGCAGGGGATAGGTAAAGCGGTCGATCTTTTTGCTTTTGACCTTTTTGGCCAGCAGTTGCCGTTCATAATCCCGTAAAATTCCAATGAAGGCTGAGATCCCGGCCGCGGCGCTCAGTCGGTAGTATTGCCCGGCACCGGCTGAAGCGATCTCAATGAGCGTGGCTTCAGCAAGCTGCGATTTGATGATATTGCCCTGGCTGTCCTTTTTCCAATCCGCGGTCTTGCCGCTTTGGTCAAGAATGGGAATCGGAGCCCCGCCCGGAGATCCCACGCCAACGGTGAAGACAGCGATCTTTTGCTTTTGCAGTTCCGGCAGGGAAGAAGCCCAATTTTTTTCCTGGTCTTCGCCGTCGCTGATCAAAACGATCAGCTTCTGGCTGGCCGGAGAATTCTTGAACATGCGCAGGGCCAGGGCGAATCCTTTGGCGAAGTCGGTTCCCTGCTCTTCCTCCGGGCTGGCGGCCGAAGCCTGGGCCAGGAGCTTGAAGGCCTCATAATCCATGGTCAGCGGGCATTGCACGTAGGCCACGGCGGCGAAATTGACCAGGCTGACCATGTCGGTCCTCAGGGAGTCGACTATTTCCGTGATCAGGTTCTTGGCCACTTCCAGGCGCGAGGGCTGCAGGTCCTCGGCGTTCATGGAGGTGGAAGTGTCGAGCAGGAAAACGATCTCCAGGCCGCGGATGTCCAGGGTTTCAAAGCGCTCGCCCCACTGCGGCCGGGCCAGGGCCAGGATAAGGAAGAAAAAAGTCGCCAGCAGCAGCGCCGCCTTGAAAAAATCCATTTCCCGGCCGCTGCGCACCACGCTGCGCGCTTCGGCCTCTGCCGCAATGAAATCGCGCAGGATGCGCCTTTTTTTGCGGTAGTTCCAGATGACCAGCACGGTGAAGGGAATGAGCAGCAGCAGGAGAAAGAGTACGGTGGGGTTGGCGAAGGTCATGGCAACTCGTGCCCTTTTTTTGTATTCATAGATTCAGCCATTTTCGTCATTATTATAGCAAATTGAAGCCGTTAATAAAAGGAGAGCCTGGTTTACGGTAGACGGTTGACGGTGCACGGCAAGAAAAATCCCAAATCCCAAGCACCAAATTTCAAATAAGCTCCAAGCACCAATGGCCAAAACGAAAGAGCTATGTGATTTCAAGGTCCTTGATCTTGGAGGGGTTTGATTAATCAAACCCCTACTTCCTTGGAATTTGTGATTTGGAATTTTTGTCTTCCTCGTCACGCGTCACGAAATATGCTAATCGGTTTACACCCCAAAGCGGAAACGGTACAATAAAACCATGGATAAAAAGCCTTCCCGTCCCATGCGCGCCGTTTTCGTGGGCTTCGGCAACGTTGGCCAAAGGCTGGCGGCCATGCTGACCGTGGAGCGGAGCAGTTTTCCCGGTTTAAAGGATTTGCATCTCAAAACCGTCGGCATCTTCACAAGACGGCGGGGATCCCTGGTCGATGCGGCCGGTATCGATTTGGGGAAGGCGCTGCAGCAATTCAGGGAAAACAGCCGTTTCCCGGCCGCGCCCGTGACGGTCCTGCAGGCCCTGGAAACGCTCGATTATGACGTGTTGGTGGAATTGTCAACTTTGAGTATTGCCGATAAAGGGGAACCTGCCATTTCTCATGTTCGCAGCGCCCTGAAACGCGGACTGCATGTGGTCACGGCCAACAAGGGGCCGGCGGCTTTCGCCTATCGCAAGCTTGCGGCGCTGGCCCGCAAGAACAAGGCGCAGTTCCTCTTCGAAAGCGCGGTCATGGACGGTACCCCAATCTTCAGCCTGGGGCGCGCTCTCCACGGACTGAGCGTAACCGGGTTCTCCGGCATCTTCAACACGACCACCAATTTCGTCCTCTCGCGCCTGGAAGCGGGCGAAAGCATGGACGCCGCCGTCAGAACGGCCCAGCGTCTCGGTTTCGCCGAGGCCGATCCCTCCCTGGACCTGGAGGGTTGGGATGCCGCGGCCAAAACCGCCATCCTGGCCAATGTCTTCCTGGACGCGGATATTGATCCCCTGCAGGTGGAGCGCCGGGGCATCGGCGACCTGACCTCCGCGGCGGTCGCCAAGGCTGCAGCGGCGGGCCGGCGCGTGAAGCTGATCTGCCGGGCCGGACTTGAGAATGGGAAGGTACGGACGCAGGTGGGCCCCGAGGAAGTCCCGATGGACCACCTTTTTGCCGCGGTCAGCGGCAAGGGGGCGGCATTGCGTCTTGAAACCGATATGATGGGCCCGCTGTGGATCATTCAGGAGGAACCCGGCCTCAGCGATACGGCCGCCGGCGTACTCCAGGACCTTTTCACCGTGGCTTCCAGCCGATAAGGAGAATACAATGAGTACAAACACCCTGATGGGAAAAAGTCGAACCCTAATGATCGTAGCCCTGCTGTTGTGTATCGTTTTCGCGGGACTGCCTTTATTGGCCGAAGCAGCCCGGAACGGAGATGACCTCTGGCGTCAGGAACTTCTCAAAGAGCGGGAGCAGAAGGATATTGAATTCAAAACCTCGGCCACTTCGCCCATGGCCGGCAGTGCGCGTTTGACCGTCAGTGCCCTGGGGAAATCTTTCATAATGATCCTGGACGGAACCGTGTCTGCGCAGCCCCAAGCCGGCGCCGGAACGGTTTTTGCTGTATTTTCCAGAGAAGGGAAGTGGTACTGGAATGATGCCGCCCCGGATGTCACCTGCCGCATGGGAGAACGCGCCATGGCCCGGAACGTTGAGGCGCTGGAGCCGGGATGCCTGTTCAAGGCCGGCCGTTTCACGCTTGCCGCTTATCCCGGCCCGGAAAGTCTGGCCTTGATCGTCTTCGACCCGCAGCGCCGGCAGCAGCTTGATTTTGAACACTTGTCCTATTTCCCCCCCGATCCCGTTTACGCGGTGAAAGCCAGGCTGGAGAAATTTCCGGAAAAGCGCGAAGTGAAGGTCACTACCACGCGCAAGCTGGAAAAGACATTTTATCGCTACGCCCGCATCCATTTTCAGATTGCAGGCCGGGAACTGGTATTGACCGCCCTGAAGTCAAGCCTGCAAGGGCCCGATTCAGATTATCTGTTCATTCCTTTCAAGGACGCGACCAACGGCGAAGAAACCTATGAAGTCGGGCGTTTCATGGATGTGCCCGAGCCGCAAGGCGAGGAATTCATCCTGGATTTCAACCGCTGCTACAATCCCTTGTGCAATTACTCGCCCGCCTACAACTGCCCGCTGCCGCCGCTGGAGAATTTCCTGGACATCGCTGTTCCGGCCGGAGAGAAGACGTACCCTCACTGAAAAGGGTGAACGGATTTTAGTAACGAGTAACGAGTGACAAGTGACAAGGAACAGCAGTATTCGAAATAATTATTAGTTCTTTCTTGATCTCGTTGAGTGCGACTCTTCGTCACTCGTCACTTGTTACTTATTTGGGGCCGGCCCGGAAAGGAGCGAACTCTCTTTTTTAAGAGGCTTGTTGCCCGGCACCGTATCCCAGCCGGTCAGCCAGGTCACCACGTCGCGGTCGCCGTGCAAGGCAACGGTGATCTCGTCGCTGTCGCCGCCGCCAAGTGGTTCGGCTTCCAAAAAAACGGTGCGGATCTCATTCTCCTGATCCAGGGGAATGGCCCAGGTCTGTGAATCGTAGGCGGGGATATCGATCCCGTCACCGTCGACCCAGGCCGACATCGGCATGTTGCCGATATTGACCACGGTCACATAGGCTTCAAAGTCCTGTTTTACGCAGGAAACAAGGAACAGGGTCAGCATCAGCACGGTAAATCCCAGCAATATCTTTTTTTTCATGTCTGCCTCCATGGGGCGCTCGGGCCGCCGCCAATGCGAATGCAATTCGCATGCCAACTCCAGGCGGTACATTTGTCCTGAAAAAAGGACAATCTGTGCCGCCCGGTTTATCTTTGCATTTCCAGAGCGTATAATAGCATCCTTTTGGAGGAGAAACCATGAAAATGAGAAACTGGATTTGCATACTGGTCATGCTGGCGGCACTGCCGGCTTTCCCGCAGGCCGAGGCTCAGAAGATCGGCCAATGGCTGGTCCTGGGACCGGCGGAAATTCTCGCCAACGGCGCAGCGCTTCCTGCAGGTGAGGAAGCGGCTTTGGAATACGATTTCCTGTCCGCCGCCCTTGTCCGGCCCCAAGCGGGTCTGCAAGCACAGTGGAGCACCCAGCGGCAGCTGACCTGGCGGCCCGGGGCCGCTCGTTTCGCCGGTGCGGCCGGGAAACAGGCGGTCTACCTGGCCGTTTACCTGGAAAGTCAACGTTGGCTGCAGGCCGAGTTTGCTTTAGAAACAGCTTTTCCGGTTCAGGTTTATTTTGACGGCACGGCGCTGCCCCAGCCCGCCTTAGGCGGGAAGGAAGCTGGGAAAAACAGTTATCAGCTGACCCTGGCCAACGGCAAACACCTGCTGCTGGTCAAAGGAATTTTGCCCGCGGGTGCGGACAAGAATCATCCGCTGCTGGCCAGCTTGAAAAACAAGCCGGCCTTCGGCGCCGATCCCATTGCGGTTTCTCTGGGGGCCGAGCGCCGCACCAGCATGGAAGACGTCCTGAACACGGTGAACATCGATGATGTTTTTTTATCCCCGGACGGAAGCAGGGTGGCCGTGGCATTGAGCCAGCGTCAGCGCGGAGAAAGCGAAAGCCGCCGCTGGCTCGAGATATTGGACAGCGAAAATGGCGGCCGGGTATTTACTTCACAGGGGCTTGGTGATATCGGCAATTTCCAGTGGTTGAAAAATTCCCGGAGATTTTTCTTCGGCCGTGATGAAAAAGATCTTACCGACCTGTGCGTGTATGACCTGGATGCCCATTCCTGCCGGACGATCCTGGCCGGGATCAAAAACTTTTCCTCGTGCTGGTGGTCTGAAGACAACAGGTTCCTGGTCTATGCCACCCAGGATGAACCTGAAAAAGACAAGGCATTCCGTCATGTCAAGAACATCGACGACCGTTCGCGCTTCGCGGAAAGGCGCCAGGCTCTGACCCTGTTCTTCCCGGAATCGGGTGTACGGCAGCCGCTCACCAATTCGAGCGACAATGTCAGCCAGGTGCGCATCAGCCCCGACGGTCGTACGCTGCTGCTGGCCTCCTACAGCGAGGATGCCAAGATCCGCCCCTATCACAAGAACACCCTTGTCCTGTATTCCCTGGCCGACGGCCGGCGGGAAAAGATTTTGGACGATCCCTGGATCGAGGATTTCGCCTGGTCGCCCGATTCCAAAAAATTGCTCCTGCTGGGCGGCCCATCGGCTTTTTCCGGGCTGGGCAGCACCCTGCCCGCCGGAGTGGTGCCCAACGACTATGACGGGCAGGCCTATGTTTTTGATTTAAAAACCCGAAAGGCCGAAGCGCTGACCCGGAAGTTCGCGCCATCCATCGCTTCCGCCCACTGGCACCCGGGTGGCAGCATGTACCTGAAAGTGACCGACAACGACTATACGCGCCTTTACCGCTGCACCCCGGCCGCAAAGAAATTCAACCGCCTGGAAACCGCTGCCGATGCCGTGGAAAGCGTCAGCTACGCCCGGACAAAAAAGGCCGTGTATTCCGCTTCGGGGCTGGGCTCGCCGCAAAAACTGTTCGTGCTGAACCTGGATTCCGGGCGGGCGCGGCTTTTAAAGGATTACAACAAAACAGAATTCAGCCGTGTCCGTTTCGGCAAAGCCGAAAACTGGAGCTTCAAGACCAAGGAGGGCAAGACCATTGGCGGCTATATCTGCTTCCCGCCCGATTTCGACCCGGCGCGTCTGTATCCCTGCATCGTCAACTACTATGGCGGCACCAGCCCGATCGGCCGCAATTTCGGCGGCCGCTATCCCAAGGACTGGTACGCGGCCAACGGCTATATCGTCTGCGTGCTCCAGCCCAGCGGCGCGGTCGGCTACGGCCAGGAATTTTCAAGCGCCCATGTCAACGATTGGGGGGAGATCACCTCGGCAGAGATCATCCACGGCGTCGAGGAGCTGCTGCGCAGCCATCCCTATATCGACAACCGTAGGGTCGGCGCCATCGGTGCTTCCTACGGCGGCTTCATGACCCAGGTTCTGGCCGGCAAGACCGACCTTTTCGCCGCCCTCATCTCCCACGCCGGCATCAGCGCCCTCTCCTCATACTGGGGGGTAGGCGACTGGGGCTACAGCTACAGCGGCGTGGCTTCTGCGGACAGTTTTCCCTGGAACCGCAAGGATATCTATGTCGGCCACAGCCCGCTGTTCATGGCCGAACGCATACGCAAGCCGCTGCTGCTGCTCCACGGCGAGAACGACAACAACGTGCCGCCCGGCGAGAGCTACCAGATGTTCGCCGCCCTGAAGCTGCTGGGCAAGGAGGTGGCGCTGGTCACCTTCCCCGGCCAGCAGCATTTCATCCTGACCCCGGCGCAGCGGGTGCAGTGGCTGCAGACCATCATGGCCTGGTTCGACCGCTGGCTGAAAGGACAGGGGGAGTGGTGGCAGGAGCTGTATCCCGAATAAAAAAGAGCTTCGTTGTTCGACGTTGAAGAAAAAGCGAACAATCGTGATGAGTGAACGAACTTCCAGGACTCAGTGATGAGTGATGAGAAAGAAAAAGAACCATTTACAGATTTCGTTTTTATGCGTTTTCTCATCACGTATCACTCATTACTTATCACGATAATTCGTTCTTCCTCCCGTACACCGTCAACCGTATGCCGTAAACCGAGTTCTTTGCACCTTGAACTAAAGGCCCAATTCCCTCAGCGCCTGGTCGTAGGTCTCTTGCCCGATCCAGCGCCGGCGCAGCATGCGCGCGGCGATGATGCGGCGCTTGCGGTTCATGCGCATGTTGCTGCTGTCCAGGGCCGAAAAGCGGTGCGGATTGGGCAGGATCGAGGCCAGGCGGATGGCCTGGGAGAGCGTCAGGGCAGCGGCCGGGCAGGAAAACCAGGAACGCGCCGCGGCTTCGGCGCCATAGATGCCGTTGCCCCACTCGATCAGGTTGAGGTACAGTTCCAGAATGCGCTTCTTGCTCAATTCCCATTCCAGCTTTACGGCGATGGCCGCCTCGCGCAGCTTGCGCACGATGTTCTGTCCGGGATTGAGAAAAAGGTTCTTGGCCAGCTGCTGGGTGATGGTCGAGCCGCCGCGCAGGCCGTGTTTTTTGGAAAGGTTGGTTTCCAGGGCCTGGCGCATCGATGTCCAGTCGAACCCCTCATGCTCGAAAAACTTGTCGTCCTCGGCGATCAACACCGCCTGGATGAGGTAGGGGGAAATGCGCGAGAGGGGGACGCGCTTCCAGTAGCGGCGGGCCTTTTTGCCTTGCCGCCGCGCCTGTTCGCTGCGGAATTTCATCATGGCCGTTTCCGTGGGGTTCTTTTTTTTCAGCCAGGAGACCGAGGGCAGGGTGAGCCAGAAGACCAGGCCGCCGGCCAATATCATGGCCAGCACGATGGCGCTGATGCGCAGGAACCGGCGCCGGGGGTTCTTCATTGCATCCATGTTCATGCCAATGTAATGCAATCGTGATTCCCTGTCAATGGCCAAAGTCAACTATATCGCTGTCAAGATCTGGTGAAGGGTGAAATCGTTCGTCCTGCCGATCGTCTATTTATAAACGTTCTTCCTGTGACCGACGCGCACGACCAGGATGAGCAGTTCCTTGTCCTCGATGCGAGCGATGATGCGGACATCACCCGCGCGGTATTTCCAGAATTCAGCGAATTTCTTCCCCTTCAGTGCCTCGCCAATGGAGCGTGGGTCGTCCAGTTTCTCCAGCCGCTCCCTCAAGAAGGATATGACCCTCTTGGCCACAGGCCGATCAAGCTTGGCAATGTCTTTCCTGGCACCTTCCTCGATTTTAATCAGCCAGACCAAGTTCATGCTCCAGGTCGGCTATTGATGAAGTGTGGCTTTTTCCTGCATAGTAGTTGCCCAGTCTTTTTTCGGCCAGGTAGATATCTTCCAGGTCATCCAGGTATTCCAGGATGGCCTCGCGGACATAGAAGGTCTTGGTCCGTCCCGTGGCTTTGGCCAATTCGGCCAGTCTTTTTTCGATATCGCTGGGAAGCCTTATGGCGAGCATTTTACTTCTCCTTTGCTATACATGTATAGCGCACAAGGTTAGTATAATGTCCCGAGTTCATTTTGTCAACAAAATTATAAACTAACTGAAAAAACATGAGATGGGTGTCCCTGACTGCAGCTGGGGCTGGATTCCGTCTATACAGTTAATTTCCACCCATAGCGGATCCCCCTTTGCATCCCTTTCGATCCAGGGGAGATGATCGATTAACTGGGGGGCAGATCGTGACCTGTCCCTATTGATTGCGAATCAAAACAGCTAACCCCTTGAGAGGCTCGGAAACCCTTATCAGTTCTTGTTTTCAATAAAAACAACTTCGTTTATCGACCTTTTTCTGCTACAATAATACTACAGTAATTTTATCTTGAATTATCGGTATTATCCGATTTACCGTTAGAAATAAACAGGGGAGAACCGAATTGCAACTACAGTAATTGCTACAGTAATTTCTATCTTCAATTGCACAACCGTTCATTGACATTTCAGAACAGGACCCTCATAATAATTATAGCTGGTGATTTTCAGGAATTGGAGGGAGACAGAAATGATGCGAGGAAAGCGTATTCTTCTTCTGGTTGTGTTTTGGTTGGTGTCGGGCTTCGCTCAGAGTTACGCCGCTGCTCAGCGGACTCCATTGCATGATGCGGCCAAAAAAGGCACCAAGGAACAGGTGGCACGCCTTCTGGCTGAGGGTGCTGATGTAAATGCTCAGACCGAAGACGGCGTTACGCCGTTGCACGCTGCGGCGGTCTTCGGCCGCAAGGATGTGATGGAACTGCTCTTGGACAATGGCGCGAAGGTCAACACGAAGCTCATCAGCGGGCAAACACCGCTGCACGCGGCAGCGGGCTTGGGTTCTCTTCTTAGCAGCGCGGCGGTGGCGCTGTTGCTCACCAGGGGCGCGGAGGTGAATGTCAAGGATGGCCGCGAGAGAACCCCGCTGCACTACGCGGTGCAGGAAGGCAGCAAGGGGGCGGTAGAACTGCTGCTGACCAAGGGCGCAGACGTAAATGCCAAGGATGTCGATGGTGGAACCCCATTGCACTACGCTGTGGTCATAGGCGATGAGGATAAGGCGGAGCTGCTATTGACCAAGGGCGCCGAAGTCAATGCGAAGACCAACAACGGGAGGACGCCGCTTGACCTGATAAAGAGGGATAGTATGAAGGCCCTATTGCGCAAATACGGCGCCAAATAGAAGTATCTGGGGTAGCTACGGCGAGCGAAACCCAACGGCCGTATGGAATTCGGCACTTTGGCGAGAAGGGGGAGGCCAAAATGATTCGAGGAAAGCATATTTTTCTTCTGATTGTGCTGGGGGCGCGATTGGGCTTTGCCCAGGCTCCAGCTGTTGGTTCTGCGGACCCTAAACCTCAACTCATCTTAGCTGGCCACACTCAAGCGGTTACCTCCGTGGCTTTCAGCCCCGATGGCCGTTTGCTATCCTCAAGCAGCTTCGATTGGAAAATCAGACTTTGGAGCCTCGTCACGGGGGAGGAGGTACGCACCCTCCACGGCCATACCCAGTGGGTTTGGTCTGTGGCTTTCCACCCAGATGGGCAATGGCTGGCCTCTGGCAGCAGGGACGGAACGGTCAGGTTCTGGGACGTGGTTACCGGGAAGGAGCTGCGAACCTTGGCCGGTCACTCTGGTCAGGTTCATTCTGTGGCTTTCAGCCCTGATGGCCTCTGGCTGGCTTCTGGCAGTACGGATAATACAATTAAGCTCTGGGACGCGGCCACAGGAAAGGAGGTACGCACCTTGCGCAGCCATACCAAGGGGGTTGGGTCTGTGGCTTTCAGCGCTGATGGTCGTTGGCTGGCCTCAGGAGGCAAAGATGGGGTTAAGCTTTGGGACCTCGCCACGGGGGGGGAAATACGAACTCTGGATGGCCACAGTCCTGTGGCTTTCAGCCCCAATGGCAGCTGGCTCGCCTCGGGCAGTGCGGATGATAGGACGATTAAGCTCTGGGACGTGGCCACAGGGAAGGAGCTACGCACCTTGGTAGCCGACGTCGTTTTAAATCTTCACTTGGCTTTCAGTCCTGTTGGTAACTGGCTGGTTTCAGGCAGCTTCGGCACATCGACCAAGGAGCTCTGGGACGTGGCCACAGGGGAGAAACTGTGCGCCCTGGATCCCCCCGGAATAGGCTTTTCCGTTTCCTTCAGCCCCGATGGCCGCTGGTTGGCCGCGCCCGTGTCTGCCACCTCGCCGAAAACAGGGCGGCTGGATAACAAAATCATACTCTGGAAAACCGATGACATAAAGGCCTTCATACGCAAGGAGGGCGCTAAATGAAGCCGTCCGGGGCGGCTGCGGCGGGACGAAACAAGACAGCCGCATGCAAATTGGCGCTTCAGTAAGGAGGAAATATGTTGATGCGAGGAAAGCATGTTTTTCTCCTGGTAGTATTGGGGTTTGTCTTCGGTATCGCGCAGACTTTCGCTGAAGGTCTGGAAACCCCGCTTCATAAAGCGGCTGCTGCGGGTGATCAGGAACAGGTCGCACGGCTGCTGGCTGAGAGTGCGGAAGTCAACGCGAAGGATACCAGAGGGAGCACGCCGTTGCATCTCGCAGCGTCCAGAGGCCACAAGGAGGTGGCGGAACTGCTCCTGGCCAGGAGTGCCGAGGCCAATGCGACGGACCTCTATGGCTGGACACCGCTCCACAGGGCGGTGGCCAATGGCCATAAAGAAATCGTAGAACTGCTCTTGGCTAAGGGAGCAGAGGTAAATACCAAGGATTACAACGAGCGCACTCCCTTGCTCTGGGCAGTGGGCATAGACAATAAGGAGCTGGCGGAGTTGCTCGTGGCCAAGGGAGCCGAGGTCAACGTGAAGGACAACCACGGCCAGACGGCACTCCACCGAGCGGCGGCTTTTGGCAACATGGAACTCGCGGAACTGCTCCTGACCAAGGGTGCGGAGGTCAACGCGGAAGACAACAATGGAAGGACACCGCTTGACCTGGCAAAGACTGATGAAATGAAAGCCCTGCTGCGAAAATACGGCGCCAAGTGAAGCTGTCTGAGAAGGGCTATGACGAACGCACTGAGACGCTCGCACGGAAGGCGATCTTTCGGCAAGGAGGGAAATAATGAAAATTGATAGGCTTCTAAAACTTGGCGCAGTAATTATGCTGTTGCTGACAAGCATTGATTCAGTAGTTGGAACTATCCCAGATGCACGGCGAGAAGCACTCATCGCCCTTTACAAAAGCACTAACGGGGGCAATTGGACTCACAAAGATAACTGGTTAGGTCCAGCGGGAACTGAGGGCTCGTGGTATGGGTTAACCTTTGATTCAACTGGATATTTATTGTCGCTCTCCCTGCAGAACAACAACCTATCGGGTCCTATTCCGCCTGAGTTGCGGAACCTCCATTGCACCGGGATTGAGTTGGATAATAACCGGCTTTCAGGCCCTATCCCTCCTGAACTCGGGAACGACGCCCCCGGCATAGTGTGGGCTTGGCTCACCTTGAGTCACAACAATCTATCAGGTCCCATTCCACCTGAGCTAGCGAAACATAATTGTTTGATGAGGCTCGACTTGAGTAGCAACAAGCTATCTGGTCCTATTCCACCTGAGTTAGCAAAATTAAGATTCTTGGCTGCACTCATCTTGAGTCATAACAATCTATCAGGCCCTATTCCATCTGAGCTCGGAAAGCTTGAAAGGTTGGGCGGCCTCACCATGAGTAGCAACAACCTCTCAGGCCCTATTCCACCTGAACTGGGGAACCTAAAGAAATTGAAAGAAGGAAATTGTGATTTTCGCTATAATGCGCTCTATACAAATGACACTTCGCTCCGGGACTTTCTCAACTCCAAACAAATCGGTGGTGATTGGGAAGGAACTCAGACAGTTGCGCCTACAAAAGTAACGGCCGAAGCACTGACCGAAGATTCAATAAAAGTCAGTTGGACACCGATTCGCTTCAAGGAATTCGGTGGTGGCTATCGCGTATTCTACAGCACATCATCAGGAGGGCCTTACACTTTATTCGGCGCAACCGATGATAAGAATGCTTCCTATTTAACCGTCACTGGACTGAAACCAGGGACGACCTACTACTTCGTGGTTCAGTCTGTGACGTCCCCTCACGATTTGAACAATAACACTGTGATGAGCGAGTATAGTAATGAGGCGATTGGGAGATAAAGACTCGAATGCCCTGGCACGGGATGACCCGCTAAGAGGTTCCTGTTGAGCCGGATGGAGAAGAGAATATGAAGAATTTTAAATCCATAGTGTTCTTATTGATTATGGCCGGGTTTGTCCAAAACGCAACCAGCCAGAAAGCTTCGGAGTTGATGGCTCCAATTCTTGGAAACGAAATTGACAATGTAAGAAAACTTATCAATGCCGGTGCTGATGTTAATGAAAAATTCAATTTTGGAGCGACTGGAAAAATCACAGCTTTGTTCTTGGCCGTAATGCTGGGTCGAACGGAAATATGCAATGTCCTTATAGACGCGGGTGCGGATGTCCACGTCATCATCCAGGGTATGACTCTCTTACATAACGTTGCCTTGTCAAGTGGAGATTATGAAGGAACAGCAGCACTATTGATTGCCAAAGGCTTGGACGTTAATGCCAAGGATACGTATGGAGAAGCCAAGGATGCGACTCCACTTCATGTTGCGGCGGGAAAAGGGAACGTTTCGGTTGCCAGGATATTGATACTTAACGGAGCGGAAGTAAACGCTAGACTTCCTTATCGTGGTCTTACTTCATTGCACTTGGCAGCTCAAAACGGTCACGAAAAAGTGGCAGAACTTCTAATTGTCAAAGGAGCCGATATAAACGCGAAATCGATGTATGGAGAAACTCCGATTGACTTAGCCATGTCGGAGGAACATAAGGAACTCGCCGAGTTGCTACGCAAGCACGGAGGGCTATCTGGAAAAGAAAAATAGATTTTCCAGCGTGACAGAGATTTCATTTCCCGATTGCGTTAACCCCAATAACTTGGGGAGCATTTCTAGAATATGGATTGTTCGATTTATAAAAAATTGTGTCAGATTAGAGTTGTTTTAATTAATTAATGACGGCTGTCAGTACATGTGAGAGTTGGGGGATCTTGAGTTCGCCGAGATGCCTTTTCTTACTTTATACTTTTTCCTTTTTCCTTTTTACTTTGGCTTCGTTCTTAATCTTTCAGATGCCTATCTCCCTGGTGATCTCGACGTAGCGGTTCCACTCGATGGCCGGCCAGCTCTCGGCGATCAGGGCCCCCTCGGCACGGGTGATCAGCGACACCTTGGCCGCCGTCTCCTCGTTCTTGGCCTCGTAAATGTCCATGAAGTCATAGGGCCCCAGCAGGGCGTAGTGCGCCTGCCACTTGACGTCGGGACAAAGCTTGGCCACTTTCTTTTTCCACTGCTTGCCGATGGCTTCGCGCCGCTTCAAATCGGCCGAAATTTCCGGGATCATCTTGGTCATTAATATGTATGTTCCCATCGTCCACCTCCCATTGTGCTTATTTTAGACCTTTGTCAAATTTCGGGCAAGTCACCGCATAGCTCCTCCCTCCCCAAAGAGAGGGGGAATTGCTTGTAAAATTCACTCCCCTTCTCCTTTAGGGGAAGGGGTTGGGGGATGGGGCCAGAGTTCCAGCCTCACCCCCTGCCCCCTCTCCTTAAGGCGAGGGGGATAATTGGCTAAAAACTTGATGAAATAGACCCGCACTTTTCACGAGTTACGTTAGATCGGCTAGAAGCTTCTTCCCGTCCTGAGATAGAACCACCACTGTTTTCGCGGCCCGAAGCCATGGGCAACGCCGAAAGCGAGATCATAGGCGGCGGCGCCGCCGAAAGCCAGGCGCAACACCGCCTCGCCGCCGACCGAATAGGCGACCGGGTGCGAATAATTCATGCTGGAGAGACGGCACATGTCGAAAAATGGATTTAGCCAGACCCGGTCCAGACTGACGGCAGGCAAGAATGCTTTTTCGATCTTGAGCAAGGGCAGGCGATATTCCAGGTTGAACTGCCAGCCCCTGTCGCCCCTGTAATACCCCGAGCCCAAGCCGCGAAGCAGCTTGAAGGGGCGGCTGTTTCCCAGCCAGCTTTCAGCCATGAAGCCGCCCATTTCGTAGTAGTGGTTGCCTGCGTTCCAACTCCTGGCTGCGGCCAGGCGCCAGGCCAGCACCCCGGGCCGGAAGAGAGGAATGTAGTGGCGCAGGTCGGCCTGGATATTGCGGTTGGACCAATAGTTACCCAGGCCGATGGGGTGAACGCCCCCCTGCACAACGAAGCGAACCCCGTCCGCCGGCGAAATGGAGTCGTAGTATTCCCTGGCCGAATTGAATTCCAATCCCAGGCGGAAGCCATTGAAGTTGCTGCTGAGCTTGTAAGTGTCATTTCCATGAATTGCGAAGCGGCGCTCCAGGTGCAGGTCGGCATAGGCATACAACTGCGAGAGCTTGCGGATGCGCAGCGGCCATAACGAAGCCAATTTCAGCTCCTGACTTCGCTGCGTGTAGTCAGCTTCGTTATAATAATCGGAATCGTCGGCATAGGAGAGCGACAGGGTCGGGAACAGTCCGTCGTAAACATAGCGGAACAAGAAATTGGCCCGGCGGCTGGCGAAGCCGTAGTAGCCTTCCAGGCTGAAGCCATGGATTCCCAGGGCGTCCTGGCCGCCGGTCATGATGCCCGCCTGGATCTCGTCGCCGCTCGAGCGCAAGGCGGGGGACCACCAGCGCGGCAGCAGGTCGCGCCAGAAACGGTAGGGGCGGGCAGCGATCCTGGCCGCCGCAGCGGCGGTTTCGGGAATCCCCGATGTCACTTTCAATTCCTGGCCTGAGAAAGGCAGCCCCGCCAGGTCCGCCCGGGCGATCTCCTGGCCGCGGCCGCTGAAATAGGTAAAAACCACGCTTCTGCCCTCGTCGGCCATGGCAAATTGCTGCAACCCGCTCAGGCGCGGATCGTTGCAAGTCGACCCGCTGTTTTCTGCCAGGGAAAAACCAGCCAGGCGTGTGGTTGAGGCTCCGGCCTGGATGAAATACAATTCCTGGTTGTCACGCCAGCGGGGTTGTCGGCAGTCGGCCCCGGGGATGGAAATGTATGCGTGCAGTTCCCCTGAACCTGAAAAAACGCCGATTCCCCACGGCCCGCCTTGCGGCTTGACGGAAGCGGCAAGGTGCTCCTGGTCGGGAGACAGGCTCAGTTGGGAGAGTCCGGTAAAGCCGCGGGAAAGTGTCTTCGTTTTTTGTTTGTCCGGGTCAAAAATGGCCAGGAAAAACTGTCCGTTGCGGCGCTGGACGCAGAATATTTCGTTGGAATTTTCCTTTTTGACCGGTTGCGAGAGGCGTTGGCCGCGGGATAGCCTTTTCAAGTGCCGCTTTTGTATGTCGAACTCGTAGAGATCGGAAAAGTCGCTGAAATTATGGAAATACTCCGAAGCAGACAGATAAATCTTATTTTCTTTTGCTGCGAAACTGAGGGCATTGACCTCGTCCAGCTTGAACAATGTCATTTCTCGGCTGGAATTCACATCCAGCATCTCGACCGTTCCCCTATTCCGGTAATCGCGGTGGTAATAGGCCAGCTTGTCGTTGCCCAGCGGGCAGGGATACTGGTTGGCAAACCCGTTCCGGGTAAGCGGCTCGGGAACGGACTCGCCCGCGGCGGGGAAAGCGCCCTTGTATTCCTGCCACAGTTTTTCCAGCGGCTTGCCGAAAGTTTTTTTAAAATCGCGGCTGCTGCCGAGCAGGACCAGGCGGCTGGTTGCCTGCGACAGGTATTGCCTGAGGCTGGCGGCTCCGTATTGATCGGCTAAAAATTGCATGAACCCGGCGCCGAAAAGGTATTTGGCCGTGGGCCCGGGCCAGGCGGCCGGCAGGCCGCCCAGCCGTCGCCAGTCGGGGAACAGGCTGTCGCGGCGGGCCGCCCGCAGCATCAGCGCATAGGGCGGATGGTCGAGACGGCCGTCCTCGGTGAAGCGGGATTCGCTGTAGACGGCCAGCCCCTCGATGACCCAGGGCGGCAACTGCACGGCCGGATAAAGGGCCGGCTGGCTGCCGAACACCCGGCGCATCATGAGCAAAGGCCCCGCGGCTTCGTTCAGATTGAAGATGTGGGTCAGCTCGTGGGCCAGGACCAGGTCGAGCCAGCTGCGGTTCGCGGCCAGCTGCGAATCGGGCGGCGGCTCGCTCAGGTTCATCCCGACCAGGTTGAAGGGGAAAAAAGTGGCGAAGCCGTTGGCTTGGTCGGTGCTGTCATCGAGGACGATGCGGATCCTGCCCCGGGGCCGGCCTTGCCAGAAGGCAGCCAGTTTTTCATAAGCGCTTTCGGCCCCGGCCAACGCGGCTTCCGCCTCCTGCCAGCGGTCGGCGGCGAAGATGACCGTGAAGTGGCCGCGGCCGATCTCGCGCCAGCGCAGGTTGGGGGGATACTTGGCGGCCGTGAGCGTCAAGCAGGCCAGCCAGAGGATGGCGCAAAGCCTTTTTTTCAATGTTTTCGGGCTGCGGCCAGTTTTTTTTCCCAGTTCCAGGCGCTGGCCACGATGTCGTCCAGATGGGGCACATCCGGTTTCCAGCCCAGTTCACGGCGGATCAGGCCGGCATCGGCGATCAGGGCCGCCGGGTCGCCGGGACGGCGGGCGGTGTGGACCACGGGAAAGTCGATGCCGCTGACCCTTTTGGCCGCGGCCACCACGTCGTGCACCGAGTGGCCGATGCCGTAACCGCAGTTGAATACCCGGCTCTGTTTTTTCGTCTTCAGGAATTCGAGCGCCAGCAAATGGGCGCTGGCCAGGTCGTCGACGTGGATGTAGTCGCGAATGGCCGTTCCGTCGGGGGTAGGGTAGTCGGTCCCGAACACTTCCAGCTTGGGAAACTGCCTCAGGGCGGTTTTTAGCGCCCGGGTCAGCAGGTGGGTGGGTTGGCGGTAGTCCTGGCCGATCCGCGCCTGGCGGTCGGCGCCGGCGGCGTTGAAGTAGCGCAAAGCGACGTAGTGAAACCCGGGGTTGGCGGCGGCGGCGTCGCGCAGCAGCATTTCGCTGACCAGCTTGGAACCGCCGTAGGGATTGATGGGCAGCAGTGGGGCTTTTTCGTCCACGGGGACCTTTTCGGGCATGCCGTAGACCGCGGCGGTCGAGGAGAAGATGAAGTTTTCGACTCCATTCTCCAAGCAGGCCTTGATCAGGCGCAGGCAGTTGAACGAGTTGTTCTCGTAGTATTTCAGAGGTTGGCGGACCGATTCGCCCACCTGGATGAAAGCGGCAAAATGCATGACGCTGCGGATGGCGAATTTGCGCAGGATCGAGCCGACCCGTTCGCTGTCGGCAACATCGCCTTGGATAAGTTCGCCGTAAAGCACAGCTTCGGGATGTCCTGAGGAAAGGTTGTCCAATACAACCGGGCGGTAGCCGCGTTCCCCCAGGTCGCGCACCACGTGTGAGCCGATGTAGCCGGCTCCGCCCGTGACCAGGATGTGCTCGCCCAGTTCAGTTTTTGCCTTCGCGTTCATAAGGGCAGTATAAGCAATTGCCGCTTTTCAGTCAAGGAGAGGTCAGAGGCAATAAACAAGGGGCGATTGGTGAATGGCGGGGGCTTGCAGATCTGTGAAAACTCACCCCAACCCCTCTCTTGCGAAGAGAGGGGCGGCCATTTTTAATAAAATTTCAAAAAATGCGCCCTCATAGCAATAACCAATTAGTAAAATTTGTGATAAATGATTTTTTTGTGATGGAAGCAAAAAAGTGACTTTCAAGATTGAAGGATGGATTTTAAATTTTGGAATGTAATCTGTCATACTATATAATATGAAAAATCAATCAAATAATGAGATTCATTACTATTCTTACTGTGATCTGCATACCAGGAATATTTCGTTAAAAGTGATGACTGACAAGCGGATCGAGACGGAATGATATTTCACTCTGCTCCAACTCATCCGCGAAGTGTTGAAATGTTGAAACAAAAAAACAATTTCCTGAAATTTGCTTAGGGCCGTTCTCGCTTCAACTCTTCAACGCTTCAACACTTCAACTGTGTCTTTCCTCACCCTCGAATCTCGAACATCGAACTTGGTTCCCCCAGCAAAAACCTGCGAAAACAGGCTCTGAATCATTGACATCAGGGCCAATATTGATTATACTTATAATTCATTTCCATTAACTTGAAAATAACTACACAAACAGGAGGATTCGATGCGAAACGCCTTAATTATGGGTGCTGCAGGAAGAGATTTTCATAATTTCAATACTTTTTTCCGGAACAACCCGGATGTGCGGGTAAAGGCCTTTACCGCCACGCAAATTCCTGATATCGCCGGCCGCAAATATCCCAGGGAACTGGCCGGGGAGTATTATCCCCAGGGCATTCCCATTTACCCTGAAACTGAACTGGTTTCATTGATCAAAAAACTGGCTATCGAAGACGTATATTTTGCCTACAGCGACATCCGCCACACCTATGTCATGGACAAGGCCTCGGAAGTCATGGCCGCCGGTGCCAATTTCATCCTGCTCGGACCCAGGGAAACCATGATCAAGAGCGGCAAGCCGGTGGTTTCGGTTTGCGCCGTGCGCACCGGCTGTGGCAAGAGCCAGACCACGCGCCGCGTCAGCCAGATCCTGATCGGCATGGGCAAGAAAGTGGCCGCCGTCCGCCACCCCATGCCCTATGGCGACCTGGTGGCCCAGAAGGTGCAGAAGTTCGTCACTAAGGCCGACCTGCTCAAGCACAAGTGCACCATCGAGGAGATGGAGGAATACGAACCCCACATTGAGAACGGCGTCATCGTCTTTGCCGGCGTTGATTACGGCGCCATTCTGCGCGAAGCCGAAAAAGTCGCCGATGTCATTCTCTGGGACGGCGGCAACAATGACTTTCCCTTTTACAAGTCCGACCTGGAGATCGTGGTGGTCGACCCGCACCGGGCCGGGCACGAACGCGAATATTATCCGGGTGAAGTCAATTTCCGCCGCGCCGACGTCATTGTCATCAACAAGATCGACACCGCCGATCTGGAAAACATTTTGGAAGTGCGGGACAACATCCGCGAACTCAATCCCGGCGCCATCGTGGTCGATGCCGCTTCGCCCCTGCAGGTGAAGGACAGCGAGAAGATCCGCGGCAAGCGAGTGCTGGTCATCGAAGACGGTCCCACCCTGACCCACGGTGAAATGCAGTACGGGGCCGGTGTCATGGCCGCCGAGAAATACGGCGCCGCCGAATTGGTCGATCCCCGCGAATACGCAGTGGGCACCATCGCTGAGACCTTCAAAAAATATCCCGATATCGGCGTGCTGCTTCCGGCCATGGGCTACGGCGCCAAGCAGATGAAGGACCTGGAAGCGACCATCAACAAGGTGCCCTGCGACCTGATCATCATCGCCACGCCCATCGACCTGGGCCGCATCGTCAAGTTCAAGAAACCCACGGTCCGCGTCGGCTACGAACTCCAGGTGATCGGCAAGCCGACCCTGGAAGACATCCTGAAAAAGAAGTTCAAGAAATAAAGCCGCATCCATTCGGCATGGGGCGGCCGTTCTGACGGGAGCGGCCGCCCCGCTTAATTTTGGGTTGGGAGAAAATGAGAAATAAACTTGCTTTGATCGCCTTCGGGGGCAATGCCATGCTGGAAGCCGGGCAAAAGGGCACGGCCAAGGAACAGTATCGCAATGCCCAGAAAGCGGCCCAATTGATGGTCGAAATTATCCGCAAGGGCTATGAACTGATCATCGTCCACGGCAACGGCCCCCAGGTAGGCAACATCCTGCTGCAGATGGAGGCCGCGGCCAATACCATCCCCGCTTTCCCCCTGGATGTTTGCGACGCCATGACCGAAGGCAGCATGGGCTACATGTTGGAACGGGCCATCCTCAACGAACTGCGCAAGCGCTCCATCGACAAGGAAGTGGCCACGGTGCTGACCCAGGTGGTGGTGGACCGCGAGGACGGGGCTTTCCTGAAACCCACCAAGCCCATCGGCCCGTTCTACAACAGTTTCCGGGCCGCCCAATTGAAGAAAGAGAACAAGTGGCAAATGATCGAGGACGCCGGACGCGGTTTCCGCCGCGTGGTGCCGTCGCCCCTGCCCATCGACATCATACCCAAGCGTGCCATCCGCTCCATGGTGGAAAGGGGGATCGTCGTCATCGCCGCCGGCGGAGGCGGCATCCCGGTCTTCATCAATTCTTCGGGACTGATCGAGGGCGTTGAAGCCGTCATTGACAAGGACCATGCCTCAGCGTTGATCGCCAGGGAAGCCAAGGCCGACCTGTTTATCATTCTGACCGGGGTGGATCGAGTGGTGGAGAATTTCGGCAAAGAGAACGCCCGACCCATTGCGCGTATGGATGTGGACCTGGCCCGGCGCCTGCTGGACCAGGGACAATTTCCGCCCGGCTCCATGGGACCAAAGATCACCGCCGCCATCGATTACATCAACGGCGACGGCCGCGAGGTGCTGATCACTTCGGCCGAAAAGCTGAAGGCCGCCCTGGCCGACCGCTCCGGCACCAAGATCGTCCGCAACAGGGCGGACATGAAAAATAAGGGCGCGACCATGGGCACAAAAATTTTAGAGGGGGAATAAGCAGAGTGGAAAATAAAATAGAAACCAGTCTGGATATCGGTGCGAATGACATCGAATTTATCCGGAACTATCTCAAGGGCAAAATTCAGCCACAGGACTTTGCGGACATCGTTTATCAGGTGGCTCTTTTCAAGACGCGGGAAGACCGCAAAAGCCGGGTCAAGGTCTACGATCCCGACTGTGAATACAAGGCAGGCGACCTGATCTTCAAGGAGTATCCGGGCCAGTTGCCGGTGGGCAACAAGAAATATGTCGCCGTGGAACAGGGTGTGATTCTCACGGTCGAGGAGGCCCGCAACCAGGGCGGCCGCGACGAAATCCGCCTCAGTTATGATGGCACTTCGGAGTTCCGTAAATACACCGAATACCTGGTCAGGCAGAAGATAGAACTGCTTCTGCCGCACAAGCAGGGAAGGCACTGCCGTGACGCCGAATACATCTCGATTGCTAACGACCCGCGCCAGACCCAGACGCCGCTCATCGAGCGCGATTTTAACATTTTGCGCAAAAAGCTTACCACGGCACTGAACCGGGAGGCAGGCATCGCCTTCATCAACGGCAAGGTATTGCTCATGGAAAACCTCAAAGCCATGGCGCCCGATGTTTTCAATGCTATCCGCGAATTCCTGAAAGACCGGCAGGCCTCGGAAAGTACTGAGTTCTTCGTCGAGAATTTCTGCAAGATTGACCCGGCTTCGCCTGACTTTGCCGCTACCTGCTTTGCCTTGAATTACATCATGACCAGCCAGTACAAGATCGACTTGCTGCAGACCTGCGGCGGCGGCTGGGGAAAATGGCACTTGATATCGGTGCTCTACCACATCAAGAAAAATGTTCTGGTCAGCGAAGCCAATCCTTTTTTGGGGAAGCTCAACTTCGGCGACAGGAAGAACCTGCTGCAGAAAAGAAAAAAGTTCGAAGAACAGATCTTCAGCGAAGGCGAAACGCGCTATTTCCTGACCCAAAGGGAGATTTCCTCAGGGGCCGTGCGCTTGAAGCCCGGACTATACAATTTTGGCGATGCCATTGAGATCGAAGCCGTTGATACCTTCACCCACAAGAAGCACACCCTCTATTTTTTCGAGGACGAGAGCCTGCTGCTGGGTTTCGATAAGATATTTGAAAGCTACAAGGCACTGCAGGGGACGACTATTGTTTTCGAGCAAACCTCGGATGGGGAATTCCAGTTCACGGTCAAAACCACCAGGAAAGGGGCCATCTCCGACAAGATCGTCTACGACACCGATAACAAGGTGTTCGTGGCCAGCGGTGAAAAGCTGGCCTCGTTGGTCGCGGTCAACAAGCAGATCTTCCTGGAAACCGAGGTCTTCAACTCCTTGGCTGCGCGCATGCAAGAATTCCGCAAGGTAGAGACCGGCAACAAGTTGTTTCACAAGATATTCCTGGAATTCGGCGGCCGGGAAAAAAATTACGAAATCCACATCCTGCGCCTCTACCACATCCTCGACCTGATCGCTCCCATCGATCTCAAGCTGGTCGAAGAGGTCATCCTGAGCAATCCGGAGTTCATCCCTTCCGAAAAGTTGGCGGGTGTCTTCTATTTGGATTCGGATGCCGTGGTGGAGATCGAGGAAGAGGAGCAGCAGCGCCGCCAGGGCTTGATCGAGGACCAGAAGCGCCGGCGTGAAGAGTCACGCAAATTGCAACTTGACGAAGAGCTTAAGGTCAAGGAGGAGATCCGCCTGCTGCGCGAGGAGCGGCGCAAGAAGCGTGAAGAAGAGATGTGGCAGAAGGAGAATTTGCGTCAGGAAAAGGAATCGCAGCGTCGCGCCGAAGCCACTTTTGCCGCGCAGGAAAATGCTCCGGCCACGGATGGGCGCGTCCGCAGCACCGCCCGCAAATCTTTCGGCAAGGATAAGGAAAGCTTCGCCAAAGCGGATGTCCCGTTCGCCGACATGCCGGTCAAGCCCGATGCGATCAAGAAGCAGAAGAAAAAGATTACGGTCGAAAAACCTGTCAAGACCGTCAAGAAAGGGCAGAAGAAGATTTTGGAAGAAAAAATAGAGCTTGACGAAATCAAGAAGCAGATCCGCCAGGACGACCTGACCGACAAAATGATCGATAAGGAAAAGGAAGAGAGAAAGGAACCGGTCAAGGAGGTCAAAGTGGCCTATAAGGACGAGGGGGCTTTCAGTGGCATTTTCGCCAGCCAGCTCGACCAGATCGTCAAGAAAGAGACCGAAACACCCAAGAAGCAGAACGTCAAAAAGGAAAAGAAAGGGAAAAAGAAATCCGGGGAATGATGAATATCCTGCTCAAGGCCTGGATGCGGGCGGTGGACAGCGCCGCCATTGATAGATACGGCATCCCGTCCATCGTTTTGATGGAGAACGCCGCCAAGGCTTGCGTCGCTTTTTTCGCCGCGGAATTCCCCCGCAACCGCTTCCCCGATTGCCTGGTGCTGGTCGGCAAAGGCAACAATGGCGGCGACGGCCTGGCCATTGGCCGCCTGCTGCTGGAACGGGGCTATGGCGTGCGCTTCCTCCTCCTGGCCTCGCCCGATCAGCTCAGCCCTGACGCCAGGACCAATTACGATATCATCCGCGACCTGGACTGTGATATGGAGATCATCACTGCCGCCGCAAAATTGAAAAAAATCCTGGCGACCTGCGACGCAAATGAAACCTTCCTGGTCGACGCCATCTTCGGCACCGGACTGGACAGGCCCCTGGCCCAGGGATTGTACGCCGAAATCATCGAAGCGGTCAACCACTCAGGCATTGCCGGCGCCGCCGTGGACATCCCCTCGGGCCTTGGAGAGGACTTCGCCCCTGAAGCCGGTATCCACGTCCGGGCCCGGATTACGGCCGCCCTGCACAGCTTGAAATGGGCCCACCTCAATCCCGACGGCAGCCCGGCCTGCGGCAGGATCCGCGTCCTGGACATCGGCATTCCCAAAGATTTGGCAAACGACGAGAAACACATTATCCGCCTGACCGAGCCCGCCGATTTCAAGGTCCTACTGGCTAGGCGCAAAGCGGCGGCGCACAAGGGGGCCTTCGGCCATGTCTTGGTTGTGGCCGGTTCGACGGAAAAGCCCGGGGCCGGCATCCTGGCTTCTTACGCCGCCTTGAGGGCCGGGGCGGGACTCTGTACGGCCGCCGTTTCGATGCGCAACCGCGACCTCTATGTTCTGGCCCATCCTGAGGTTATGACCCTTGCTTTCGAAAAGCCTGAAGAACTCTCCGGGAGATTGAGCGGTTTCTCCTGCATCCTGGCCGGCCCGGGAATGGGCGACCGGCTTTCCACCCTGAAGACCGTCTCGCTGCTCCTGAATGAATCGCATCAACCGCTCATCCTGGACGCCGATGCCCTCAATGTGCTGCAGGGCAAGACCGGACTGCTGACTACCAACGGTTTGCAACCGCTGGTGCTGACTCCGCACCCCGGAGAGTTTGCCCGGCTGACCGGGAAATCCGTTAAGGAAGTTCAGGAAAATCGATTGTCCTTGGCCCGGGAATTCGCCATGAAGCACAGCGTGTTCCTTGTTTTGAAAGGACACCACACCTTGACGGCGACTCCCGCAGGCCGGGTCTGGGTCAACCAGACCGGCAACCCGGGCATGGCCACTGCCGGCAGCGGCGACGTCCTTGGCGGCTTGATCGCCGGCTTTGTGGCCCAATTCCATCCGAAACATCCCATGGAAATGATCCTGGCCGCCGCCGTCTTCCTGCACGGTTTTGCCGGCGACCTGGCTGCGCGCCAGACCGGTGAGATGGGGCTGACCGCCAGCGACATCATCGCTTTCATCCCGAAAAGCGTCATGGCAATAAATGGATTTCATTCTCCATTCCTCGGCTCCTGAAAAGACCCTGGCCCTGGGCCGGCGCCTGGGCCGCCTGCTGCGCGGTGACGAGGTCGTACTGGTCAGCGGCGAACTTGGAGCCGGCAAGACCATCTTTATTAAGGGATTGGCCGCGGCCCTGGATATCCCCGTTGAGGAAGTGGTCAGCCCCTCCTATGTGCTGATGAACTTTTACAACGGCAAGCTTGACCTGTACCATTTTGACCTTTACCGCCTGGGCCTGATGCCGGCGGAGGTGGAAAACCCGGTCGACGAGTACATCGGTACCGGCATTGTGGCCGTGGAGTGGGCCCAGTACCTTGGGCCCGACTATTTCGCCCTGCCCACAGCCGTCGCCGTCGCCATCGAAGCCGATGCAGACAACCGCCGCCGCATCAGCGTGCGCACGGAATTGCCATATATTGCCCTGTAAATGAAGACGATCTACCTGATCCGCCACGGTGAGACCCAGGCCAACCGCGAGGGGATTTTTCGCGGCCGCGGCGAGGTCCCCTTGAGCCCCGCCGGTCTGAAACAGGCGGGAGAGCTGCGCTCCTACTTCTCCAACCTGAAAGTCGACCGGGTCTTTTCTTCGCCCCTGAAGCGGGCGGCGGAGACCGCGGCCATCTGCTTTCCCGGCCAGGCCATCGAACTCCAGGAGCTGGTCAACAATCTTGACCTGGGGCGCTGGGCCGGGCGGAAAAAAAAGGAGATCGCCCGGGAGGAGCCGATACTCTGGCGGAGTTGGCTCGAAGAGCCGGAAAAGATGTCTTTCCCGGACGGCGAATCGCTGGCCGCGGTGAAAGCACGGACCCGCCACTTCAACCGTTTGCTGGCCAACGCCGGCGCAGCGCGCATCGCCGTGGTCTCGCACCGCTCGGTGCTGAAAGCCCTGTTGGCCGAGGCGCTGGGACTGAAGGAGAAATGGTTCTGGAAATTCCACCTGGACAACGCCTCGGTCACGGTTTTGCTCCATGACGTCACACGAGGTTTTGTTCTGGCCAAATTGAACCGGACCGAACACCTCTCCGAGTATGTGGTCGAGTGGGATTAGCCCTGTTTGAGGAATAGAAAACGGCAGAGACGAAAAGCGGACGACGCCAAGTGAGAAAAAGTGCAAGGAACGAAGCAGCGGCGGGCCGCTTGGTGGCCATCCTGTCCATGCTCCTTCTGGCGCTGGCCATCCATGCTCAGGAAACGGATCCCCGGTTCGATCCGCTGGGCATGACCCTGGAAAACCGCATCCGGCCCCCGGCGGGATACGCCAGGGACACGGTGGCGATCGATTCGTTCGCTGCCTATCTTAGGCGCTTGCCGTTGAAGCCCCACGGTGCGGTGGTGAAACTCTTTGACGGCCGGGTCAAGCCCAATCCCGGCGTCTACGTGGCGGTGGTCGACCTGCCCATCGGTCGTCGCGACC
Organism: Patescibacteria group bacterium; assembly: GCA_035528155.1. Taxonomy (GTDB): domain Bacteria; phylum Acidobacteriota; class Aminicenantia; order UBA2199; family UBA2199; genus UBA2199. The sequence continues at coordinate 30,978 of DATKZA010000051.1, forward strand.
TGCACCAGTGTGCAGACGCGGTCATCCGCCTGCGGGCTGAATACCTCTTTGCCCGGGGGCGCTACAACGATATCCACTTCCGATTCACCAGCGGCTTCCTGGCCGAATACGGCCGCTGGCGAAGCGGAGAGCGCATAACGGTCAGTGGCAATGACGCTCGCTGGGAACAAGCGGCGCGGCCCGGCGACAGTTACCAGAATTTTTGGCGCTACCTGGAAACGGTTTTCGCCTTCGCCGGGACGGCATCACTGGCCAGGGAACTCAATATCGTTTCCAGGGAAGACCTGGACATCGGAGATGTTTTTATCCAGCCCGGCCATCCCGGGCACGCGGTTATCGTTGTCGACGCAGCCGTAAGCAGACAGAGCGGCCGAAATGTTTTTCTCCTGGCCCAGAGCTACATGCCGGCCCAGGAGATCCAGGTGCTGGCCAACCCCAACGACGTCAAATTGAGCCCCTGGTATGCCGCTGACTTCGGTGCAATGCTGCGTACACCGGAATGGACGTTCAAAGCCGGGGACTTGAAACGGTTCAGGGAGGAATAAGCGGAAGCAAAGGAAATTTTTATTTAGGAGGGAATGCCTATGTTCGATTTGCTGAAACTAGTAAACCTGCTTCTATTGCTGTCCGTCCTGTTGCTGTTCTTGGAGCTGCTTTGGAAAGCGCTCAGAAAAAAGATCTGCCTGTTCGGCCAACCGCCCATCAACCGCGCGGTCTTTGTAGCCGGCAAGTTCGCCAACTTCAATTGTTGGGGCATTTTCTACTACCAAACGCTCAAGGGATTGTTCCATCCCCAAGAAATTTCTATTTTGCTCCTTGCCGCTTCCACTCTGGCGCTTCTATTATCGGTTTTGCTGATCTTTCTTTCATTCCGCCACCTCGGCGACCTGAACAAGTTTGGTCTTCCTGAAGAAAAAACACGAATCATTCGAGCCGGAATTTATTCCGTGAGCCGCAACCCCATGTACCTGGGTTTTTATCTGCTCAATCTTGCCTCAGTTTTGTATTTCCCCCATGCCATCAACATCGCCCTCGGCGTTGTCGGCGCGGCCATCCACCATCTGATCGTCCTAGGGGAGGAGGGGTTCATGTCCGGCAGCTTCGGCGCCGAGTGGGACGATTATCGTAATAAAGTGCGGCGATATCTTTAAATAAAGATGTGAAAAAACCGGCACGCTTGGCCTCGCTATCAGTCCTCTTCGTAATCATGGTGATAGCGAGCCCTTAGATTTCCATAATTTTCCGTATCGCTCCCCGATTCGAAAACCATGACCAGCGACTTCTCGGATTTGTTTTTGTTCATTTTTAGCGTCGGTTTTCTGGGTATCGAGCTTGAATTTTCATAAGGGAAATCCTCGCCCTGCAGGAGATGCAGGATCTTTCCCTTTTTGAGGATCCTGAGATAATAGGCCAATGGGTTGGGAACCCTCAGAAATTCGAGATCTTACGCCCCCTTGGGCAGAATGAAATCCTTGATGTGCAGAGTAACGGGAATCGTGACCTGTTTGAATCTGTAGATCGGGTTCATCTGGGCTGCCAATTGGCCGACGAGAAAAATAATAAAAGCAAAAACCATGGGAAAGGCGCGCGCGCCTCTTTTAACAATCATTTTTCTCTCCTAGCGAAACCTGGGATTCATCCCCGCAATCCCCTGAAACGAATATAATGTGATTTTGAAAAGATACAATCAGGAAATTCGAAAAACCGGGCAGAAATCAGGGTATTCGCTTGACATCGGCGGTTGAACCTGCGATATTCCAGTCAAGGCGGAGTGAAAGAGATGGGAGCGCAAGGAGCTTCGACCGCGGGAGAAGGATAGCCAGGCAATTGCGGGGGAAAAGCATGCCAGCAACGAAAGCGAAGGGAGAGTACAAAACTCGTTCGCGACAGGCAAAAAAGCCGGTCGTTGAAAAAAGCTTGCCTACCGGCAAGAACTCCTCAAAAACCGTCAAGGCCGGCCCGGCCAGCGCCGTGGCCAAGCCCTGCGAATTGACCCTCTCGGTGCTGGAGGGAGCCGTTGAGGGAGTCATCATTGCCGAAAAAAATTCCGGAAAAATCAGGTATGTGAATTCGAGCATCTGCCAGATGCTCGGTTTCCCCTCGCAGAAATTGCTCACCCTGACCATTCGCGACATCCATCCCGCCGAGAGTCTGCAGGGCGTGCTCGAGTCCTTTGCCGCGATGAACCGCGGCGATATCAAATTGGCCGCATCCATTCCCTGCCGTCGCAAGGACGGCAGCGTCTTTTGGGCCGACATCAGCTCGGCGCGGGTCGTCATCGACGAAACGCCGTGCGTCGTCGGTTTCTTTTCCGATGTCAGCGACAGGAAGGCGGCGCGGGACGCCGGCCAGGAAGCGCAGGCACTGTTCTCGAGCGTTTTCAACACCGTCCCCGACATCCTGGGCATCCAGGATTTGCGGCACGGCGTGATCCGCTACAACGAGGCGGGATACCGCTTCTTCGGCGTCGGTCCTGAAGACGTCAAGGGGAAGAAGTGCTACAACCTGATCGGCCGGGATGAGCCGTGCAGCGAGTGCGCGACCTCTGAGACCTACCGGACGAAAAAGCCGGCCAGGCTGGAGAAATACCTCGAGCAGAGGGGCATCTGGATGGACGTGCGCTCCTATCCCATCCTCGACTATGAAGGCAATCTGAAGGGAATCGTGGAGCACCTGCGCGACATTACCCTGCAGAAATGCGCCGAAGCAGAGATGTTGAAATCGGAAAAGCTCGAATCCCTGTCCGTACTGGCCGGCGGCATCGCCCATGACTTCAACAACCTGCTCGGCGGCATTTATGGCTATGTGGAGATAGCGCGGACGGCCTCCCGGAACCCTGAGTTGAACGGCTATCTCGATGCCACGCTCAAAACCATGAACCGGGCCAGAAGCCTTACCCAGCAGCTCCTGACGTTTGCCAAAGGGGGGGCGCCTGTCCGCAAGACCTCTTCCCTGGAGGGATTCCTGCGCGAGGCGACGGCATTCGTTTCCAGCGGGTCCAATGTGTCGTGCGCGCTGGACATTGCCGATGGCCTCTGGCCCTGCGCCTACGATGCCAACCAGATGGGGCAGGTGATCTATAACATCGTCATCAACGCCCAGCAGGCCATGCCCTTGGGCGGTACGATCACGATCGCGGCGGGCAATGTTACGATCGGGGCAGGCGAAGCCCGGCCGCTGCCGGCCGGCCGTTATATCAGGATATCCATCAGCGACAAGGGCGTCGGCATTTCCAGGGAGTTGCTCGACAGGATTTTCGATCCGTTTTTTTCGACCAAGCAAAAAGGCAGCGGCTTGGGCCTGGCTACCAGCCACTCCATAGTCGATCAGCACGGCGGCTGCATCGAGGTCGAATCGGAACCCGGAGAGGGCAGCACCTTCCACATTTTCCTGCCGGCCTCCGAGCCGACTGCTGCGGCAGCCGATGGCCGGGTCGCCGCTCCTGGGGAGGGCGTAGGCCGCATTTTGGTCATGGATGACGAAGAGGTGGTGCGGGATACGATCGGCGCCATGCTGCAATATCATGGCTACGATGTCGTATTGGCGGCCGACGGCGCGGAAGCCCTGCGGATTTTTGACGAAAACGCGGAATGCGGGAGCCGTTTTGCGGCCATGATCCTCGACCTGACCATTCCGGGCGGCATGGGCGGCAAGGAGACGATCGTTGAGATCAGGAAAAGAGACCCGGATATTCCGGTTTTCGTCTCCAGCGGCTATGCGGATGACGCCATTATTTCACGGCCTCAGGAGTACGGTTTCACCGACAGCATTGCCAAGCCCTTCACCAGAAAAGCCCTGATTGAGATTTTGTGCAAGTATCTCTGACGGAAAAGCCGGGAAGACTTTTTCGGGAAGGTAGTTTTGCAGTTCGATTTTCACAGCCTGCGGCGCGCGGATTTTAAGTTGAGGCAATGCGGATTATTGACAATTCAGATCATTTTCCTCAAAATACAAGCATGGCTCAAATTGATTTTTCTTTGCATGAGATTTGGGAAATCAATAAAAAACAAAGGGTTGAGGCGCAATGACTGAAAACGAAAAACTTGACAGGATCGCCATTACCGTAAAATCGCATAAACTTTTGAAAAAACTTCTGAAAGAAAACCCGAAGCTCGAGGAAGTGATGCGCAATGCGCGTAACGAAACGGAAGCCCTGGTCGGAGTAAGAAATTGGATTTTAGGCTACTTGAAAGAAAGGCCCGTTGCCTATGGTTTCTACAAGGGAATGGAACGGGGCCGGGAATCATTTGAGGGATTGACCTGGCAGGATTATGCCGCCATTCGCATCCTCGATTACATCGACAATGCCGGGCGTGAATACGAAGACCTGAATCTCCGCGGCGAGATCGCCATCAGCAACCCCATTAAGTTGATATGGCTGGCGGTAAATTTCGGCACCGGAGGGGCAAAACCCTACTTTTTCGAGGATATGCTCTACCTTTTCCGCCAGTTTTCCGGGACCTACGAAAGAAGCAAGCCAGCCAAGGACAGCCTGCTTGAGTGGATGGAGCGTTTCCCCGGCGGCTTGGATCCGCGCATTGTTAAGCTCAGGGAAGAAAACCGCGAAAGGATCATCAATATTCTTATCAGCAAGTTGGATTCAGGGGAGATAAAAAGCGAGCGTTACACTTTTGAGCAAAAGCTGTCGCCGGAGCAGAAATACCTGAAAATGCTTGAGTGGTGGGACGATTACCGTTTTCACCTCAGCTTCGCCGTTCGTTCGCCGCTTTTGTTAAACGAATTGCTGGGCAACTCGTTGGACCCCGATACCATGAAAATCCTCTACGAGGCGGAGACGGCGGGCATCCCCTTTTTTTTGAACCCTTACTATTTGTCGCTGCTCCATGTGCGGGTTCCCTATTTCGCCATAGGCGCCGATTTGGCCATCCGCTACTACGTGGTCTACAGCAAGCAGCTGGTGGACGAATTCGGCCATATTGTTGCCTGGGAAAAGGAGGACAGGGTCGAACCCGGGAAACCCAATGCCGCGGGCTGGATCCTGCCCACCCATCATAACGTGCACCGGCGCTACCCCGAAGTGGCCATCCTGATCCCCGCCACCATGGGGCGCGCCTGCGGAGGCCTTTGCGCATCATGCCAGCGCATGTACGATTTCCAGAGAGGCAACCTGAACTTCAACCTCGACAAGCTGAAACCTGATGACAAATGGGACGAGCAGCTTTTGCGCATCATGGAATATTGGGAAAACGATTCTCAACTGCGGGACATCCTCATTACCGGCGGCGATGCCCTGATGAGTTCCAATGTCTCTTTGCAGAAAATGCTCGATGCCATCCTGGCTATGGCCATAAGAAAGAAAAAGAAGAATGAAGAGCTGCCCGACGGGCAGAAGTTGGCCGAATTGGTAAGGGTTCGCTTGGGCACCCGTTTGCCGGCGTACCTACCACAGAGAATTACTCCTGAAATGGTTTCCATTCTGGCCGATTTCAGGAAAAAAGCCATTGAAGTGGGGATAAGCCAGTTTATTATTCAAACCCACTTCGAATCACCCATGGAAATCACTCCCGAAGCGCGGGATGCCATCAAACAGTTTTTGCGTGCCGGGTGGTTTATTATCAACCAGCATGTTTTTACCACCGCGTCCTCCCGCCGCGGGCATACCTCCAAGCTTCGCCAGGTGCTCGGTGAGATCGGTGTTTTGCCGTACTACACCTTTTCGGTGAAGGGCTATATGGAGAATTACTTCAACTTTGCCACCAATGCCAGGGCCGTTCAGGAACAGATCGAGGAAAAAGTTTTTGGCCGCTTGGATGAGAAAATTGCCGAGAAGATCAGGGAAAATGTTTACGAACCCGAAAGAATGGATGAAATCCTGGTCCGCAGCATGCAGGAGAACGGCCTGCCCTTTCTGGCCACCGACCGCAATGTGCTCAACCTTCCGGGAGTGGGCAAGAGCCTGACGTTCCGGGTGATCGGCATCACCCGTTACGGCAGGAGGATCATTCAGTTCGATCACGACCAGACCCGCGCCCACAGCCCCATCATCCACAAAATGGGCAAGGTGATCGTCATCGAGTCGAAGTCCGTAAGCGAATACCTGCGCCAGCTCGAAGACATCGGCGAGGAGATGGTTGAATACGAAAGCATCTGGGGCTACTCGATTGGAGAGACTGAACCCCGGCTGCCCCTGTACGAGTATCCTCAATACGCTTTCAGGATCACCAGCGAACTGACCAATATCCGGATCGATTGAGAGTTTTGAAAGAATCTTGAAATTTCCTCTTTAACTCAAATAGGCGTTAAGTAAATCGAGGCAGCCTCAGGCCGAGCATTTCAAATAGATTGACATTTTTTCCATGCGCTCCCGAATTTTAAGTCCAATATGTAAAGGACTTGTGCACTTTTCTTACTTACTATTTTTTGTGAGCCGATACTGGATATTGATGATTTCGTCGCGCAGGTTTGCAGCGGCCCTGGCCGGGTCGGCGGCGCGGGAGATGGCGCGCGAAACGGGAAGCAGCAGCCCCTTGCCGTCGCGGCGCAGGCCGTTTTGCAGCGCCGCCTCCAGTTCGCCGCCCTGGGCGCCGACGCCGGGGGCCAGGAACCACAGGTCGGGGGCGGCGGCGCGGATGCGCGCCATGGCCGCGGGCTGGGTGGCGCCGACCACCAGGCCGATGTTGTTATTTGCATTCCAGGCTTGGGCCAGGCGGGCGACGGCGATATAGAGGGGCTCGCTTGGGCGGCCGTCATGCTCCGCCGCGACCTGCAGGTCCTGCAGGTCGCCGGCCCCGGGATTGGATGTCTTGCACAGCAGGAACGCCCCCTTTTCCGGGTCGGCCAGGAAAGGTTCGATGGAATCCCTGCCCAGGTAGGGTGAGAGGGTGACGGCGTGCGCGTTCAGTGTCTGGAACGCCGACCTGGCGTAGGCTTCGGCGGTCGAGGCGATGTCGCCGCGCTTGGCGTCGAGGATAACGGGGATCATTGAACCCAGGCGCTGCGACTGTTCGCGGACGGCATCGATGACGCGCCTGAGCGCTGTCCAGCCGTCGGCGCCGAACTGCTCGAAGAATGCGGCGTTGGGCTTGAACGCGGCGGCGCAGGGGGCGGTGCGCTGGATCAGGCCGGCACAGAAGTCGAACGCCGCCTCGGCGGTTGCTTCCTTGAGATCACTGATGTGCGGGTCGAGCCCGACGCACAGCAGCGACGAGGAGTCGGCCACGCGTTTTTCCAGGAAAGTGAAAAAAGTTTCCATGCTTGCCTTCCGTGTATGGTTGCTTTCCAATTGTCAAGGCATTGTAGCGGAATCCCCAGGCTCAAGTCAAACCGCAGGCTTTTGTTACGCATTTCAGGAAGATTATTGTTTTTTGATCTTGCCCCAAGGTTGCACTTGATCCGAAATGAAGGAGTCCAATGCGGGATCGACCTTGATTTCCTGAGCGGGAAAAAGTCTGAAAAAGTGATCGGTTCGCTCTGGTTTCATGACGAAAGTCGCAGGAATTGCCTGCTGGCGATATTTCTTTTTGCAGCCTCTGTCGAAAGACCGCTTTGGGAACGAGCTTTTTATCATGTAAATCAGAAAAATCGTGATATATCGGTTTATTTAGTGTATCAGTATAGTGCAATTCAAGAAGAGGCAAGTGATACAAGGTTCTATGACCCGATTTCCGGAGTTTTACACAAAAATCTGTGGTAAATTTATCTTTGTTTAATTTAACCAGTTCGGGTATGATTTTACTTCCGATTTTCCTGACTTGTTTGTTTCATTGTTATGTGTTTGCAGCAATGCTTGCGGATGAAGGATTTTTGCCATGCAGATCGAGGCTGCTTCAAGCCGGCGGCAGGGCAGATTCATTCATGTTTTCAGCTTCTGTGCCGGTCGACGTTACTCAATGGTGACCAGAAACTCGTTGGATATGAGCTGGCCGTCCTTTTTCAGCCGCAGGGTGTAACTGCCGGGGGTCATTAAAGGCACAACGAACACGATCTTGTGGACCATCCAGTCAGCATGGGCCTCCACGCCGCCGATCATCACCCTGCGCCCGGCCGCCGCCACGCCGACATCGGGCTTCACCAGCAGGGTCACGTGGCTCTTCTGCTTGAGGGGCCCGGCCGGGTCCTGCTGGTAGATGCAGAAGGGGAGGAGATAGTCGAACAGGTTCGAGACCCGCTTGTTTTTTGCCGTGTCGAAGAGATCGACATGGACGGTCACCCCTCCCGGGAAGTCATAGGCATGGGCGCAGCGGATGGTCTTATTCTGCCAGGCCAGCACCGTGGGCAGCGCCGTGCCGTTGACGCGCAGCACGCGGTTTCCCTGGCTGCTGCCGAAGCACTTGCCAAAGACCTCGAATTGCCCGCTGCTGGCAAGACATTTGCAATTGGCCTTGGTGATCAGCGGCGGCAGGTACAGTTCGGCGGGAGCGGCCACCGCTGCCAGCGGCTTTTGCACGGGCGGCTTCACTTTCTTGTCGGCGCCCGGGATGGTAAACGCGGCCAGCAGGCAGCAAAAAGTTATCCCTATTTTTTTTATCATGTGTCCCCTCCTGTTTCTTTTCTAATATTATATGAAGCGCAGCTGGTAATTATCTCAATTTTTGTGATTTTTGCGATTTGGGCGACATGCCGTCAAGACCTCACCCCGGGAAACTCGGCACGCTCACGACCCTTCTCACGGCATGGCTTGAGGCCGACGCTTATTCCGGCCGGCACAGCCAGGCATCGCCGAAGCTCGAGATCCGGAATGATTGCTCGATCCGCAGGCCGGCGCCGGCGAATTCCACCTCGCGGGGAGTGGCGATGAATTGCAGGTAGTTCGGCCCCTCTATCTGTTCGATCAGGCGCACGAGCCAGCCTCCTGCGCAACAGTAGTCGAACACCACCACGTAGCGGCCGGCGATGCGCGAGATGTTCTTTAGGATGGCTTCCCTGAACCCGACCGAGAGCCCATGCAGGAGATAACCGCTGGAAACGATCCCGTAGCTTTTGGAGGGAATGTCCGGCAGATCCACCAGGTCGAATGTCCTGAAATCGATTTCCGGGAATCTTTTTCTTGCCCGTTTCAGCAGCCGTTCGGAAAAGTCCAGCCCGGCCGTCGGGTGACCCCGCCGGGCGAAGGCGGCAGCCAGGATGCCGCTGCCCGTGGCCACGTCCAGGACTGTGAGCTCCGCGGGCAGGTCCAGCCTGGCGAGGGCACCCTCATAGCGGGGAAACAGGTGCCGCTCGATCAGGGGATACATGGCTGCAGTCAGGTTGAATATGAAACGGGCCCTTCTTCTTTCCTGCATGAAGCCTTGGCTGCGGGCCCGGTCCGGGATGTGTTCCTCCATCCGTCTATTCTGGCAAAAAATGAGGGAAAAGTAAAAAGTGCTGCAGGCCGAAATGAACGCGTGATGTGGTGGCGGCGCCGATCAATTTCCTTTTTCCGGCACGACTTGATAATTAAAAATATCCTTTTATAATTATTCATGATGAACAAAAGCACGGTTTTATTCTTTTTTGTTTTCTTTCCGGTCCTGTTCGCTTTTTCTCAGTCAAGCCGGCAATCGCCTGAAGTTGATCAACTGAAATGCGCTGTGCTGGTCGAAGACCATGTCTATGTCTACGGCCTGAATGTTTTCCCTTCCGAGGAAATGCAGGGGTTGTTCCGCTGGGAAGGGGTGATCAAAAAATTCAAGACCGGTGAAACCCTGGCCCTGTTCCGGGGCAAATCCATGAGGGGGCAGGAGAATATCTTCGAGCGCGTGTTCCAGGCCGACGGCAGCAAGGTCACCATCACCACCTCGGTGGACACCGACAAATCCAAGATCGTCTATCGCATCCAAAGAAGCCGGGGAGAGCAATTGCTGTTTTCCCATGAAGGGGAAAAAGAGATCTTCTTCTGAAGCCGGTGGCGGCGCCCGGGGAAAACGCGGGAGCGGCTTTTTTCAGTCAACCGGACGTTCCCTTTTTATTTTTGTTTTTTTGCGGTCCGTTTCTTCTTTTTTCCGCTGAATTCGATCAGCTCGACCGGCGCCCCGTTGTGCCTGATCATGGCGGCGCGGACACCCTGCGAAGGCGCGCCGGGCGGACTGAGAATCTCGCAGCCGCATTCCTTCAGCTCCCTGTCCAGGTCGTCGACTTCGAAAGCGATATGGGGAACGGTCCTGATCAATTCGGCGATTGGGCAATCGTCCTCGAACCTCATCCATTCGATGCCGAAAGGGCTAGTGCGGAATCCGGAAACATATATTTTCAATTGCGGCAAATATTTTTCCCCCGGCATGGCTGTGGTGGTCGGGATGCCGAGATGGTGGTATTTCCAACCCAGCTTCTCGATCACGAACGGAGGTTCATTGTCTTTTCTTTTCAGGTCTTTCATTTCATGAATATAGCTGAAATTGCTTCCAAGTTCCAGCTGGCCGGGCGCCTGGAACTTTGCCTGTTGCCGGCCGGGACTCGGCTAAAACCCAAGCTCCTCTGTGGTCAGCTTGCCTCATTGCCTGAAGACATTATAGCGATTTTTTAAAATGTTGCCAAAATCTCCGCCGTTGCCATCAGCGCCGGCAATCCGGGTGGGGGAGCGCCCTAGAAGTTGCATCCGCGGATCAGGACCACGGCGATGATGGTAACGACGATGGCCACCGCGACGATGATCACGGTTTTTTTCTTTACGGGCCGGTGCCATTCGGGCTCGACTTGTTCGATGAACCCCGGGGCCGGTTCGGCGCTTGCCGGAGCGACCTGGTCCGTTGGGCCGGAGGCGGCCGGGGAAAAAAATTAAATATTTGTACTCCGTTTCAAGTTTTGTTTTGCGTCCTGCAGCCACTTGGCGGCGAGCAGCAGGAACACGCCCGCGATGATCACCGCTCCGCCCGTGAGCTGGCGCAGGGTCAGGGCCTGGTGCAGGAACAGGGCGGCGGCCACGGTGACGAAAAAAGGCTGGAGGTTGCGGATCAAAAAAAGCTGGGTGGCTTTCAGGTATTGCATGGCCACAAAAACCACGTACATGCCGAACGCGGGCCCGGAGCAGGCGCCGAGGGTGAGAAAGACCATTTCCCTGGCCGTGGGCCAGCGGAAGCCGCCGAAAATCAAGAGGAGTACCGTGAAAAAGACGGCCTGGAAAACAATGCGCGCCGAAATCACGGCCTTGGGGGGCACATCCTGGATCCAGCGCTTGACCAGCACGTTGCTGAAGGCGTAGAGCAGGGTCATCAACACGGCCAGCGCGGCCAGGAGTATCCCGACTTCGGGCGAAGCCCAGGTGATGAGGATGACCCCGGCCATGGAGAGAGCTCCCCCCAGCCACTCCAGCCCCGACAGGCGTTCGTTCAGGTAAAGGTAGGCGCAAAGGGCGCCGAGCAGGGGAGTCAGGCTGAAGAAAAAAGAAAGGATCGAGGGCTGGATTACGCGCAGCAGGTAAAAAAACAGGATGTTGCCGGTCCCTTCGATCAGGTTGTAGGCCAGGAAAAAGCGCCAGTGGCGGCGTATCAGGATTTTCCAGGTGCCGGCGGGCGGCCGCAGCAGGAGGAGCGCCGGCAGGGGCAGGATGAACCACCAGAAAAGGAAGGGCGGGCCGGCCAGGGTGCGCTGGGCCAGCGAGGAAAAAAGGAAAACCGCGGTCAGCAGCAGGGCCGAAAGCAAGCTGAGCGCCACCCCCTTGATCTTGTCGCTGCGCCGGACCGGGATCATCGCCAGGGATGGTTTATTGCTTTCAGGCGGGAAAATGAGAAGTTGGCATGGGATCGGCTCATGCCCGTATCATATCAG